>NZ_MLBF01000002.1 GCF_001936615.1 Desulfosporosinus metallidurans | reverse complement strand
AAAGAGACTACCTTAAGGTAGTCTCTTTGTGTTTCTGAACAAAGAATTTTCCAGAGCATCAGATTACCTCGTTATTTTTGCGGTTTGATTTATGCTGGAAACTAGCAGATGGGGACTAGTTCGGACATACAGTTTAGGTTTGAGGGGGCGGACATCTGAGATACCCCCTCGTAATATAGATCTGCTTTGGTTGTATGATTTACACTATAAATCTCCATAATAAAAGGGAACCACTGATTAATCTTTAAATTCAGAGTTGGACTTTAAGAAAGGGTTAACTATTAAAAATGGGATTCTTGGCTTATTATAGAAGGAGGTTTCGCTGGTGCTTTCGAATGAAACGGATTCCCCTGAGGAAACTAAGAATGTTCCTTTATCTAATCTTAAAGAATTAGGGCAAATTCTAATTCCTGAAGTTTCGGAACGAATTTATTGTTTGTCCATCATTGGACAAATTGAAGGTCATCAAATTCTACCTGCCCAATCCAAGACCACTAAATATGAGCATATCATCCCACAACTACTGGCAGTTGAACAAAACCAAAAAGTGGAAGGTATTTTAGTTATTCTGAATACTGCTGGGGGGGATGTAGAGGCAGGACTAGCGATTGCAGAAATGTTGTCCAGTTTAAGTAAGCCTTCGGTTTCCTTAGTTCTTGGCGGTGGACACAGTATTGGAATTCCTATCGCAGTCAGTTGTTCGAGTAGTCTTATAGCGCCAACGGGAACAATGACCGTTCACCCGATTCGTTACACTGGATTAGTGATTAATGGGCATCAACAGTTTGACTACTTACGGAAAATGCAAGAACGAATTGATCAATTTATTTATTCACATTCCCAAATTAGTAAGGATAAATTAGAACAGTTAATGTTCAAGACTGGGGAGTTAGCCCAAGATATTGGAACAATCCTTATTGGACAAGAAGCTGTTGACGCTGGATTAATCCAAGCGGTAGGCGGGGTAAAGGAAGCTTTTAAAGAACTCAACAGCTTAATTGAACAAAGTCAAGAGAACAGAGTTTAATATTGAAGAGAAGCGGCGAAAAGCCGCTTTTTTAAACTAATTAGGAAATATAGGTTTACAATACGGCATAAGTATAATTCATAGATTTGAGTCTTCTTGGGTACAATCAAGGTTTATTTCACAAATTTTGCGGGATGAAAAGGAGAACGCTTTTTTTTGTGGAATTTATATAGCTTATATTATGTTGTAGACTCATTAAATTAAGGTTTGGGGGATTGGTCTGTGGCGAAGGGCAAAAGACGCCGCAAGTTAAATACAAAGGCGAATATGGGTATTATGACTCTTAAAGAGACGATAAGGAATGAAGTTATTGGTGTATTCGTGATAGGAATGGCATGCTTGGGAATGGTGACGCTTTACTCGGACAGAAGTGGCGTGGTTGGGGGACAAATTAGGCATCTCTTAATTGTGTTAGCTGGGGGAGGACGAGTCTGTATTCCCATAATGGTGGGTGCCTGGGGTCTGACGATTATGAACAAACAAACTCCCCGTCTGGGATCGAAGGCTGTGGGAGTCCTCCTACTCTGGCTTGTTTTTCTCGGCGTTCTCCACCTTCAGTTACCTGGTATAGAAGCATTTTCCCGTGAAGATATGCTTCATGAAGGGCAGCTTGGTCATGGTGGTGGTCTAATTGGTGCGGGGGTTGCAATTCTCTTGAAAACTACGCTCGGCATTCCAGGGAGTTACGTTGTCTTAATTATGGGTTCGCTTATCGGAGCCTTGCTGATCACGAATCGTTCCTTAATTCAGGGAGTACAAGGAGTCAGTCAGGTTGGGAAAGAATCTGGACAGTGGATGAAACATCAAATAGTCGATTTTGTGCACGTTTTAGGGAATTCTGATAGCGAAAAGGCCAGTGATGATGAACCCATTTACCCAGTGGATATAAAAGCTGATGCTAAAATAAAAAAGAAAAAGAGCACTTTATCGAAGGGATTTTCGTCTCCTCTAGATCCTGATGTAGTAGATCGGCCGCTAGTCATCAAAACCTTAGAAGATCAGAACGAACTTCCAACCGAAGCTAATGGGGCTGACTTTCCCCCAAAAGGACAGTTAGGCTTTGAGAAGATGACAAGTGGAATGAATTCAAATACAATTATTTCACCGGGAAAAGTGACTAGTACACCCATTTCTCGTCAGACTCGTGAGGATGGAAATTATCAACTTCCTCAAGTCACGTTGTTAAATAAATCAATGAAAATTAAAAATCCCAGACTTAATAAGGATTTGGCGGATAATGTAAAAATTTTAGAAGAAACGTTGGGCAGTTTTGGAGTCAAGATAAAAGTGACTCAGGTCACTCAAGGGCCTGCGATTACACGTTATGAAGCGCAACCTGCTCCAGGTGTAAAAGTGAGTAAAATAACAAATCTGGCTGATGATATTGCTTTAAGTTTGGCTTCTGCTGATGTGCGGATTGAGGCGCCCATTCCTGGAAAATCAGTCGTAGGGATCGAGGTGCCCAACAAAGAAATCGCTATGGTACATTTTAGAGAAGTTCTAGAAACGCCTGAATATCAGGGGACTTCGAGTAAATTGGCTTTGTGTTTAGGTAAAGACATTACGGGAATCCCTGTGATCGCTGATTTGACGAGAATGCCGCATCTTCTGATTGCAGGCGCCACTGGCTCGGGAAAATCTGTATGTATAAACACACTTATTCACAGCATATTGTTTAAAGCACGCCCAGATGAAGTGAAGTTCTTATTAGTTGACCCTAAGATGGTTGAATTGGCAAACTATAATGGGATTCCACATTTAATTGCACCCGTAGTAACGGATCCTAGAAAGGCGGCAGGTGCTTTAAAATGGATTGTGACGGAAATGGAAACACGATATGAATTGTTTGCAGCTTCCGGTGTGAGAGATATTGTCCGCTATAACTTTCTTCGTTCTCAAGATAAGACGGATGAGCATCCTCCGTTACCGTATGTAGTGGTGATAATCGACGAGTTGGCCGATTTGATGATGGTGGCACCTGGTGAAGTCGAGGATGCGATCTGTCGCTTGGCACAAATGGCTCGAGCTGCTGGGATACATCTGATCGTTGCGACCCAACGCCCATCGGTTGACGTAATTACTGGTTTAATTAAAGCAAATATTCCTTCCAGAATTGCCTTTGCAGTTTCCTCTCAAACGGATTCTAGGACGATTTTGGATATGAACGGGGCCGAGAAACTACTAGGACGTGGGGATATGCTTTATTATCCTATGGGTGCAAGTAAGCCACTACGTGTGCAGGGGTGTTATTTGGGGGATAAAGAAGTGGAAAACGTGGTTGAATACTTGCAATTTCAGGCGAAACCTGAGTACCAAGAGATTCCTAACATGGATATTGGGAGTACCCAAAAGGAAGAGATGGAAGACGAACTCTTCTATCAGGCTGCTCAACTTTTCATTGAAAGCGGAACAGCGTCTGTCTCTCTTATACAGCGCCGCTTACGTATTGGGTATACTCGAGCAGCCCGTTTGATGGATTTTCTCGAGGGGAAAGGGGTAGTCGGAGGATACGAAGGCTCTAAACCTCGCGAGGTTTTAATGACAAGAGGACAATTTGAACTCAAATATGGTCAGTGGATCGATGATGTTGCACATTAGTTGCATAATGTAGCAGTAAGATTTATGATAAGAAGTAAAGAATATGACCTAGTTTGGAAGGAATAACTTTAGCAATGATTAAGGAAATTAATGTAGAAGAACTTAAGTCTCTAGACCATCCAATTCTTGTCGATGTACGCTCAGAAGGGGAATTTGCTGAAGCAACGATACCAGGTTCTGTCAATCTTCCTCTATTAGATAACAATGAACGTGCTGAAGTTGGCACAACATACACACAATTTTCTCCAAATCTGGCTCGCGAACAGGGTTTGCGCATCATCAGTCCGAAACTTCCGGACTTAGTCAAAAAGGTGGAGCAACTTTCAAGAAAAGGCCCGCTCGTTCTTTTTTGTTGGAGAGGCGGGATGCGGAGTAAATCTCTCGCCTCAGTTGTGGAATTAATGGGTATTCCTGTTTACCGTTTACAGGGAGGGTATAAAGCCTATCGCAATCAAGTGGTTGACTTCTTCAAAAATAAACTTCCCTTTCAAGTTGTGGTGCTTCGTGGAAATACAGGGGTTGGAAAGACTGAGCTTTTGGGACAGTTGCGTGCTGATGGATATCCCGCGATTGACTTAGAGAAACTCGCTAATAATAGAGGGTCAGTATTTGGCGCCATGGGCCTAGGGGATCCACCATCTCAGAAGAAATTTGAAGGATTATTGTATGAGGAACTTGAATTATTAAGCAAATTTCCTTATATTATTGTAGAATGTGAGAGTAAACGAATCGGAAGAGTAACGTTACCGACTAGTTTCTTTACAGCAATGCAAGAAGGTACTCAAATGCTCCATTATGACTCTTTGGAAAATAGGGTACAACGTCTGTTGAAAGAGTATACCGCTGTGCCCAATGCACTTCAGGAAATTGAAGTTGCTTTGTTGAGACTGATTAAAACCTTGGGGCATGTCAAAGTTGGAGAATTACGGACCCTGTTAGAAACAGGCCAGTTGGATGTGTTTACAAAGCGGCTACTTGTGGAGTACTATGATAAACTATATGCTTATCCCAATGAACCGACTTCAGAGTACACCTTTTATTTGAATTATGAAGAGCCTTTGAAGGCGTTAAGGGAGTTGGAGTGCTATCTTGATGAAAAGGTGGCCCAACCAGGCGGAAAATCAGCTTTATTTGGAGTACGATATTCAGCAAAATAAACCGGGATTACTCGGAGCCGTGACGACACTCCTTGGAATGCTAGACCTTAATATTTTGACAGTCACGGGAATTGGACAGACACGGCGGGGGCTTTTGTTAGAGGTACAATCAGATGCTAAAATAAGAGCGTTGCATGAAGCCCTGAATGAAGTGGAAGCCATCAAAGTTACGGCGTTTCGCATCCCTACTTTGTTGGATCGGATCGCCTTGCGACATGGCAAGCGGTTGGACATGGCAGAGATTAATCCGCCAACTTACCGATTTATTCGTGAAGAATTAGGTGTTCTTGTTGACTTTTTGGGAGATACTTTACTAGAAGGCGGCAATCGAATCATAGGGATACGGGGAATGCCGCGCGTGGGTAAAACTGAAGCAGCTATTGCAGCCTGTGTGTATGCCAACAAACGATGGATTTTGTTGTCGTCGACCATTATTCGTCAAACATTACGAACCGAATTATTACTGGATGAGTCAGATAATAACATTTTTCTGATTGATGGAATTACGAGTACAACTCGAGGGAATGAAGCACATTGGTCTTTACTCGAAAGAGTATTACAAATGCCAACGCTTAAGATTATTGAACACCCTGATGTTTTTATTCGAGATGGACGTTTGAACGTAGACTTTGATTTTATTATCGAAATCCGCCATGATGAAAATGATGTGATTCGGATTGAGGATATCGCTATGAGTTTTTCATCCTTTGAATTGAGTTGAATAAAAGGGGGTCGTTACAATGGCAGGAGAAGGGCAAATGCTCCGGGCCGCACGTGAAGAAAAACAATGGAGCTTAACCTACACTGAGGAAATAACGAAGATTCGCGTTCGCTATATTCAGGCCCTAGAGGCGGAGGAGTATGAAATACTTCCCGGAACTACTTATGCTAAGGGGTATTTACGGACCTACTCTAAACAACTGGGCTTAAATCCGGATGAAATTATTGCACTCTATAACCCTACTTTGACGCCGGAGGCTGGAACGCTTCAAATACGCCCTCAAATGCCGATGATAAAATCCCGCCCCTTGTGGGTTAGACCAGTGAAAGTCGGGATTATGGCAGCCGTGGCAATTGGGTTAGTCTTTGGGATCTCATACTGGACACAGTCCCATGAAAAGATTGCAGAAACACCATACACTGCTCCCCTGCCGAGCGCACCAAAAACAGAGACATCTGCCCCTGCGCCGAGTGTCCCTACGCCAAGTGTTCCCGCGTCACAAAGTTCTCCATCAAATGTTGTAGCGGCTACGCAAGATGGCTTAACTGCGCAACTGGTTTTCACACAACCCTGTTGGATTGTCGTTCAAGTTGACGGCCAGCCTTCGTTTCAGGGAACGTTTGCCTCCGGAACAAGTAAAGAGGTTAAAGGAGCAAGTAAAATTGAACTAGTCTCGGTCGGAAATGCAGGAGGTCTTTCTGTCACGTTAAACGGCAAAGCCTTGCCGACCTTAGGGAAGTCCGGGGAAGTTCTGCGTAACGTTGTCTTAACTCCAGACATGTTAAAATCACTATAGTTATAAAGGAGCGTTTGATTTTGGCTAAAGATTCTTCATTTGATATTGTTTCTAAGGTGGATATGCCTGAGGTAACAAATGCAGTTCAACAGGCCCAGAAAGAGCTCGTGCAGCGATTTGATTTCAAGAACAGTAAATCAGCCATTAAGCTCGAAGAGGACAAGATTGTTCTCATTTCTGATGATGATTTTAAATTGACCAATGTTGTGGACATACTTGAAAGTAAATTGGTCAAGAGAGGAATTTCTTTGCGAGCTTTAGAATACGGTAAGTCTCAATCAGCTGCAGGGGACACTGTCCGTCAGGAGGTAAAGCTTGTACAGGGGATTGCCCAAGAAAAATCAAAGCTAATTAATAAGGTGCTTAAAGACAGTAAACTAAAAGTGGCTAGTTCAATCCAAGGGGATGAGATTCGAGTGACAGGTAAGAACAAAGATGACTTACAAGCTGCTATTGCTTTATTGCGAAAAGAGGATTTTGGTATCGAACTACAGTTTATCAACTTTCGATAAAGAGGGGTTGAGGCTTCAGCAGAAAGGTGAGAATATGCGTATACGGAATTTTTTACCCATGAATCGGATGGACATGGAGGCCGTTGGCTGGGATGAACTGGATTTTCTCCTGGTAACAGGGGATGCTTATGTGGATCATCCTAGTTTTGGGGTTGCTATCATTGCTCGTGTTTTGGAAAAGAGTGGTTTTCGCGTGGGAATTTTAGCCCAGCCTAATTGGAAAGATCTCCAAGATTTTCGAGTGATGGGGAAACCCCGCTTGGCTTGTATGATTACCGGGGGGAATCTCGATTCAATGGTTAATCACTATACTGCAGCCAAAAAGAAACGGCATAAGGATGCATATTCTCCTGGAGGAAAGTCGGGGCTTCGTCCAGATCGAACAACAGTTGTTTATTCGAATCGGGTGAGAGAAGCACTTCCGGGTGTTCCTGTCATTATAGGGGGTATTGAGGCTTCCTTAAGACGTTTTGCGCATTATGACTACTGGAGTAATGATGTTAGGCGATCTATACTATTAGATAGTCAAGCTGATTTACTGGTCTTTGGGATGGGTGAAAAATCGATTGTTGAAGTAGCCGAACGTCTGAATAACGGAGAGATGGTAGATCAGATTACGGATGTGAGGGGAACCATGGTACCCTTATCTGGGGATATTGTGCCGCAAGATACCTTAGTTCTTCCAACTTTCAATGACGTTATATCGGATAAGAAAAAATATGCTGAGGCTTTTTGGGTGCAATATAACCAACAGGACCCTTTGCGGGGGAAACCAATGTATCAATCCCATGGACGCAAAGGGGTACTACAAAACCGGCCCTCACTTCCCTTGACGCAAGCAGAAATGGATGCCATATATGCCCTGCCTTTTATGGGAACGTATCATCCGTCTTATGAAGAGCAAGGGGGAGTCCCAGCAATTGAAGAAGTGGAGTTTAGCTTAACCAGTGTGAGAGGATGTTATGGCTCATGCTCTTTTTGTGCGTTGACGTTTCATCAGGGGCGGATCATTCAAAGCCGAAGTGCCGAATCAATTCTTCGGGAAGCTGAGCAAATGACTTGGAATTCCCGCTTTAAAGGATATATCCATGATGTGGGAGGGCCGACCGCCAACTTTCGCCGCCCGGCGTGTAAAGCTCAATTAAATAGGGGAGCTTGTTCACATCGGCAATGCCTGTTTCCTGAACCATGTGATAAACTCGAGAATGATCATGAGGAATACTTGGACCTCTTGCGCCGTCTTCGTAGCTTACCGAAGGTAAAGAAGGTGTTCGTCCGGTCCGGTATCCGTTATGATGCAGTTTTAGCGGATCGGAATTCGAGATTCATTCGTGAGCTTTGTGAACATCATGTCAGCGGCCAATTAAAAGTCGCGCCAGAACATGTCAGTGATGAAGTTCTACGACGTATGGGGAAACCTGGAAAAGCCGTGTATGAGGAATTTGTAAAGCTGTTTCATGCGGCGAATGAAGAACTAGGGAAAAAACAATACCTTGTCCCCTATTTGATGTCTTCTCACCCGGGAAGTACCCTGAAAGAGGCCGTAGAATTGGCGGAATATGTCCGAGATATGGGTGTTAATCCAGAACAGGTCCAGGATTTTATCCCGACGCCGGGAACCCTTTCTACCTGCATGTACTACACCGGTTTAGATCCCCATACCATGGAGCCAGTTTATATCCCGCGAAGCCTGCATGAGAAGGCGATGCAGAGGGCTCTGATTCAGTATCGGAATCCTAAAAACTATGGCTTAGTGCTAGAAGCATTACGCTTAGCCCACCGTGAAGATTTGATCGGGTTCGGGCCGAAATGTCTAATTCGGCCCAAAAAGTTTTTGCGGGCAGATCAGAATGAAGAAGATAGTAAGTCAAGCAAGGGACGACCGAGACGCTCGGGCATGAAGAGCAAAGGTGCACTGGGCAAAGAAACGCCTTACAAAGTTGCACAGGGTAAAGAAGCACCACATAAAGTTGTGCAAGGTAAAGAGTCGAGATTCAAGGATGTCCGGAGTGCAGAATCATCGTCATCCAAAGGTGCACCCGGCAAAGCGGGACGCTACAACGATGCACGGAGTGTTGAAACACCTTACAAGAGTGCGAGAAGCAAAGAGGTACAGAGCGAGGGTGTTCCAGAAAAGGATAAGGGACGCTATTCGAGGAGCTCCGATAACCTAATCCACAAGGGCAAGAAAAAACATCATGGGGGCAAGAAAAAATAAACTAGCGATCACGAAGCGTTTTTGCATCACTGAAGATAATAGCTAATGTGGCGTGAGCGAACGATGCAAGTGCAAGAACCGTCCCCAACTTGCATACAACTTGCATAACTTGCATGCAACAGAAAAGCGGCGTGAGTAGGTGCATTCGTACTCACGCCGCTTTCTTACGTCCAGTCCCCAAACTCATCGATCAGTGCATCCTCTACTTCTTCAAGGGTAATGCGTCCAATTTCTTTAAGGTGTCCATCTTCTGACCATTCAAGGAAATCTTCGTAGGTTAGTTCTGATTCCTCATAGTAAAATTTCAGAAAGGAGAACCATGTTCCGTCCGTATGCGCTTCAGGTTCGTACTGTAAAAGGTAATATTCCTCGTCTTCGATCGTACTCCGAAGGAAGATAGCTTGGCTGGGTATGATCAGTACTACATGGGCATCTGCATACTTTCGGTTTGCAAACTGAAGGGTAAAAGACTGTAAAAGGGCATGTTCATTTGTCGGTTGAAATGGGTCAAGCGACGACGCTTTTTGATGGGTTTCCCAGGTATATACGGCTTCCCTTGCTAGTGAATCCTCCATTTGTTCCGCAATAGCCTCAAGGCGGCGCGAAACGATGGGTGGTAGAGTGAATTCCTGACAGTCTGTGGAACGACAGTGATAGACCGGAACTTTATCTATGTGCCCTACGCCATGGTTCAAATCAATGGGAATGGTTCGGGTTGTCAAATAACCTGTATCGCCACATCCACACGTATCAATGGGTTCTATCGTTTCATCAAACACTTATGACACCTCACTAAAGTATATTAGTAAATTATTCGACATAGATTTTATTAATTCCTTTTAACCTTACACATTAAATGTTGCCATTAAACATAAACTTAAACACTGAGGTAATTGACTCAATGATCTACTTGTGTCCGCTGAATTAATCGTATTCATGAAATCATGCTAGGATCAAAAGTAAAAGGAAAAATTGCTTTGCATGGCGAAAGTATCTATGATCTGGATTCGAAGATCTTTACCAATCCAAAGGATAAACGTTCGGAAGACTACAGTTCAGGTCATTTTGAATAATGAAGGAGGTTAAGGAATGCGTCAGTCTCTAAATGAAGGACAGTTGGGTTTGATAGAGTTACTTAAAGAGATGGGTAACGAAGTCGCAAGGATTTTACAAGGATGTATGCAAAGTCTTATTTCCTTGGAACGGACTCAGGCAGAATATTGGATTGCTGAGGATCAAAAGGTCAATGATTTTGAACAGAAGATTGACGATGAATGTGTGCGTTTAATTGCCACGCAGCAGCCGGTTGCCAAAGATTTACGAAAAATTATTTCGGCTATGAAAATTTCCACCGATCTCGAAAGGATGGGAGATTTGTCAATTGACATTGCAAAGGTAGTGCGAAGAATTGAGGGACCTATATGTAAACCCCTTGTGGATATTCCACTAATGGCTGAAAAGGCGCTGGAAATGATGAGGCAAGGGCTGGAAGCTTATAGTAACGAGGACATGGAACTCGCACATGGTCTGGCTGTAAAGGATGACGAAGTTGACCATCTGTATAAACAAGTCGTACGTGATCTCTTAGTCATCATGTCCGACAAACCTGAAATCTTAGATCAAGGCATGTACCTGACTTTTGTAGGTCGCTATCTCGAACGGATTGCTGATCATGCAACAAATATCGGGGAAAATGTCATTTATATCACAACAGCTGAACGACGGGACCTTAACAAATAGTGAAAAATATTTGAACCAGAGGGTGGTATGAAGCCATCCTTTAAGTTTTCTTTACACCAATCAGAAAGTATAAATTTCGGGTGGTCTCCTTCTCGCCATCCTTGGCTACAGGGACACTTGGCCATCCCGGCACCTTGCCATCCTTGGCGGCGCTCTAACCTCGAACGTCCTGTTCGAGTCATGGCCAGCGCATCAGTGCAACTAGGGCGACCGCCTTCGCCAAGGCTTGGCGCTAGCCAAGTTTTCTTTAACGTATCAGAAAGTATAAGTTTTCAGGGTACCCCTTTACTTGTAGTGCTAATAAGTTTTGACCTTGTGGAAGTGTTGGTTTATACTAATAAAGGTAGACCAATGATATGAGGTGTAATATTGACGAAAAAAGTTGCGGTTGTCACTTTGGGATGTCCTAAGAATCAAGTAGACAGCGAAGTTATGGCGGGATTACTTGCCCAAGATTATATACTTTCCGTGAACCCCGAAGAAGCAGATATTATTGTTGTCAATACCTGTACGTTTATTCAATCGGCAAAAGAAGAAGCGATTGATACCATTTTTGAAATGGCGGGTTTTAAAGAAACTGGTTCATGTCAAACCCTAATTGCTACAGGGTGTTTGGCGCAACAGTACGGGGCAGAATTAATGCAAGAAATACCTGAATTAGATGGTGTGCTTGGAACTGGGAACATTGATGAAATCACAAAAATTATTCATGCTGCTGAGGGAACGCGAACGACTCTGATTAAACCCGGTGTACCTGATTTTCTTCATAACGAGTTGATGCCTCGTAAACGATCTACTCCCGACTATATGGGCTACGTAAAAATTGCAGAAGGTTGTGATAACTACTGCACTTATTGTGTTATCCCGTATGTGCGTGGACATTTTCGGAGCCGTTCAGAGGAATCCGTGTTACGCGAAGTCCAAGAAATGGCCAATCAGGGAGTTAAGGAAATCATGGTTATGGCCCAAGATACCACGCGTTTCGGTTTTGACTCTGAAGGAGAACTCCGTCTGCCTCAGTTAATTCGTAAGCTTGCTCGTATTGAAGGGATTGAATGGATTCGGTTAATGTATTGTTATCCCGAGCGTTTTACGGATGAATTGATTGAAACCATGCGTCAGGAACCTAAAGTATGCAGGTATATTGATTTGCCTTTACAACATGCGGATAATAAGATCCTTAAGGAAATGAATCGACGAGGAACCATAGAACAAGCGGAAGAGCTCATTAAAAAATTACGTGACGCTATGCCGGACATCACTCTGCGAACGACCATGATCACGGGTTTTCCAGGAGAAACAGAAGAGGAATTCCAAACTATGGTTGATTTTATCCAACGTGTCCAGTTTGATCGTCTTGGGGTGTTTGCCTACTCTCAAGAGGAAAATACGCCCGCTGGACAAAGAGAGGATCAAGTTAAGCCAGAAGTTCGTGAACACCGAAGAGAGCGGATCATGCAGATCCAACAGGATATCTCTTCGGCTAGACTACAACGCTGGGTTGATCGTGTTGTAACGGTGCTGCTGGAACAAAAACAACCGGATGGACGTTGGATGGGCCGAACCGAAGGGGACGCTCCCGAAATCGATGGCCAGGTCTATATCACAGGTGCTCACACCTCACTTCATGTAGGTGACATGATCAAAGTTCGCATCCTTGAGGCGGATAGCTACGATTTAATAGGAGAGGTTGTCTCGTGAATTTACCCAATCGTTTAACGCTAGCACGGATCATTTTAATCCCGGTGTTTATGGCCTTTTTACTTCTCCAAGTTCCCAAAGGTCATACGCTTTTTCCCCATCAAGATGTTGTGGCTGCCATAATATTTATATTAGCCTCGGCCACAGATGGCCTGGACGGCTATATTGCGCGCAAGCGTCATCAAGTCACGAACTTGGGTAAGTTTATGGACCCCTTAGCCGATAAACTATTGGTCTCTGCTGCACTGATCTCTTTGGTCGAGCTTGGTGAGGTGACTGCTTGGGTTGCTTGGATCATCCTAGCTCGAGAGTTCGCAGTGACAGGACTCCGAGCTATTGCGGCTGTGGACCGGGTTGTAATCAGTGCAAGTAAACTTGGCAAAATTAAGACCATTACACAAGTGGTTGCGATTTCTGCAATATTGCTTCATGATTGGCCCCTTTCGCTGATAGGAATAAACATTGGCCAGCCTCTTTTATATCTTGCTTTATTTTTCACAGTAATTTCAGGTCTTGACTATTTGGCTAAATCTCGCAAGTTATTACATAAATAAATTTAAAACGTTTAGATTTGCTGATTGGTTTATATGCAAAGAATGTGACGGGTGAGAGACTTGAGACAAGAAGACGATTCTAGTGTCTTTTTAAAAAGACACTAGAATCGTCTTCTTGTATTTCCTATTATTGTTTTTTAAGGGTAAAACTTACATTTATTTGTAGATATATTGCGTGCTATAATGTCGATATAGCAAAAAGTATGGCAGTTGGAGGGATTTACGATGACCAGGCAGCGGATTCTGTTGATCAGCTTTATTGGTATTTTAATATTTGGCCTTTTATTGGGGGGCACGTTTGTCTATCAAAAAAAGTGGGTTGACGTCTCGATCTTGCGTCAAAGTCAACAAATTCCGGGTGTGATTTCGGCAAAGACTGTTCAAAACAATGGGCAAAAAGAGATGCTTGTGGGGACTAATCATCTGTCGAATCTTCGCAAAACAAGTCAGGAACTTGAAAAATTAGCTGGTAATTTGCCCATTCGATACCTTGATCGAACGAATAATGACCTTAATAAACTATTTGGGCAGATGCAGTTCGCCTTACAAGAAGGAATTAGTCGTGGGAATTTCACAGAGATGGAACAAAACATAAAAAATCAAGCTGATAAGGCTGGGATTCAGCTCGAACTAGAAATGGACAGTGATGCAATTTACGTGGTTATGACTCAAGGTGATGCTCAACTAATCGAAGTCATCGAACGGCATGGACAAACCAGATTTTTACCAAGTGAAAAAGAGTAAGCTTTAATGAGAGGAAGAGAAGACATGAAACGAGATATCTTGATAGGCTTTGCGGTCGGTATCTTCGCCTTTTTACTAGTAATGGGATATAATGTTGTTCCTATCGGGTTACTCCTTGTGGGTGCCTGGTTTGTTTGGACTTTTGTCATACAGCGACAAGTTTTAAAAAATGGGAATGGTGTGGCCATACCTACTACTACGATTGATTTTGAGGACATCGGAGGACAGAGTGTGGCCAAGAAAGAGCTTCAGGAAGCTTTAGATTTCTTACTATATTCCGATCAAATGAAAGTCTTAGGGATTCGTCCCTTGAAAGGAATATTATTATCTGGGCCGACAGGCACGGGTAAAACATTATTGGCTAAAGCTGCGGCAAAGTATACCAATTCTGCTTTTCTTTCGGTCTCCGGAAGCGAATTTGTCGAGATGTATGCGGGTGTGGGAGCGGAACGGGTACGTGGCTTGTTTCGGAGGGCGCGAGAAATGGTCCGCAAAGAAAAGAAAAAAAGTGCCATCATTTTTATTGATGAAATGGATATTTTAGGGGCGAAAAGGGGAAGTAATGTCTCCCATCATGAGTATGACCAAACTCTTAATCAGCTTTTGGTTGAGATGGACGGTTTAAAAGCTGATCAAGGTGTTCACATTCTAGTAATGGCAGCAACGAACCGCCCAGACGCCTTGGATGCGGCTATACTGAGACCCGGTCGTTTTGATCGGCAGGTTAAAGTTGATCTGCCGGATAAAGAAGGTAGGGTCGCTATTCTAAAAATTCACACCAAAAATAAGCCTTTAGCCCAAAATGTTAATTTGGAAGAAATCGCCCATGAAACGTTTGGCTTCTCAGGTGCACATTTGGAAAGTGTGACGAACGAAGCGGCGATTTTTGCCTTGCGTGAAAAGGCGAGTGAGATTACAGAGCACCATTTACATGAAGCCGTTGAAAAAGTCATGTTGGGAGAAAAACTTGATCGAAAACCAACGGCTGAGGAGTTGCGGCGGGTTGCGATCCACGAGAGCGGACATGCCATGCTAGCGGAAACGGTTAGGCCAAATTCCGTTTCTCAAATTTCCATCCGTTCACGAGGAAACGCTTTGGGGTATGTTCGTCATTACCCGAAGGATGATTTATATCTTTATACGCAAGCGATGCTCGAAGGTCAGATTATGGTGGCTTTAGCAGGTGCACTCGCTGAAGAACAGATCCTTGGTACGAGGAGTACTGGTGCCATGGCTGATTATGAACAAGCGCTTAACCTAGTTGAAAAGATACTTAGTGCAGGAATGTCTTCCTTGGGAATTACGGATGTCTCTCTCTTGAATGCCGAACAGCGACAACCTGTGACGAAACACATTTTAGCAGAACTCGAAGAACGAACGATGCAGATAATTGAGAAGAATAAAGAGACATTATTGCGGATTAGTGAGATCCTAGAAGTAGAGGAAAGTTTGAATGGTGAAACTTTGCGAAAACACTTACAAAACGCAGCGTAAAAGATGAACCCCTTACCTTAGGGTTCATTTTCCTATTTTAATCTCATCCGGAGAAGGATAATATTAGCTGGATGAGAAATAACTAATTTAGGGTCTTAGGGTTTGACATTTGCGTTGATAATAGGAGAGTGATAAACTGTATGAAGGCTGAAATTGTGGCAACTGGCACTGAGTTATTACTTGGAGAAACCCTCAATACGAGTGCTCACTACTTGACTGGAAAAATGTCTTCTTTGGGCATTGAAGTAGACTATCATACGACTGTCGGAGACAATCCTGAACGTTTAGAGCAGGTTTTACGACAGGGGATCGGGCGTTCTGATCTTCTAATTACCACAGGAGGGTTAGGTCCGACAGCAGATGACTTGACAAAGGAACTTGTGGCTAAAGTTTTAAATTTAAAGATGGAGTTAGACACCTCTAGTTTAGATCAGATTAAACAATTTTTTGGTCGTCGAAAAGCTCCTATGCCTTTGAGTAATGAGAAACAAGCCTATTTTCCCAAGGGCTCAAAAATATTGCCTAATCCTATTGGAACTGCTCCTGGTGCTATCATCGAAACTATGGGTAAAACTGTGATTATATTGCCGGGTCCTCCATTTGAAATGAGACCTATGTTCGATAATTTTGCTTGGCCAGAGTTGCAACGGATCCTTGGGCCGCAGTCTGAGCGGATGAACGAGCGCGTCTTGAAGGTTTTTGGTATGGGAGAATCCGCAATTGAAGAAGTGCTCGGTGAACTGATGAGTCTTCCGAACTTGACGATGGCATTACTAGCCAAACGTGCTGAGATGCATATTCGTTTAGTGGCGAGGAGTACGGAAACTAAGTCAGGAGAAGCTAAGGAAGCACTGAAGCGGGCAGAAGAAGAAATCCGGCGGCGTTTAGGAGACAAAGTATTTGGATGTGATCAGGAGACCATGATCGGCATTGTAGGGCAAACTTTAATAAACAAACATTTGACCATTGCTACAGCTGAGTCGTGCACAGGCGGTTTGCTGGGTGCAGCTCTCACTCAGGAACCAGGAAGTTCTGATTTTTATCTAGGGGGTGTCGTGAGTTACTCAAATTCCCTAAAAAAGGGGATACTTGGGGTGAGAGAAGAAACCCTTAATACGTTCGGAGCAGTGAGTGAAGAGGTTGCTATAGAGATGGCTGAAGGAATCCGTTCTAAAACGGGGTCTGATCTCGCTATTTCGACCACGGGAATTGCAGGACCGGGTGGTGGCAGTGATAAAAAACCAGTGGGTCTTGTTTTTGTTGGCTTTGCAACACCTGAGGGTGTACATGCGGAAAAATTTCAGTTTTATGGAGAGCGGGAATCAGTTCGCCAGCTAACCGTCCAAGCAGCCCTAAATGGGGTACGACAGCATATATTAAGTAGTGAAAGGAGACAACAATCAGGTGATGGTTGAACGTTTACAAACTTTTGGAGATATTCAGTTGAGTAAACAGGTGCTGCAATCTTTGTCAGAGATGGGGTTTGAGGAACCTTCCCCAATCCAAAACGCAGCAATACCTGTTGCACTTAAAGGAGCTGACATTATTGGTCAAGCTCAGACAGGGACTGGTAAAACTGCCGCTTTTGGGATTCCTATTACTGAAAGGGTAAACTCGAAATTCCAAGCAGTTCAAGCGCTCATAGTAACCCCAACTCGTGAACTAGCGATACAAGTGGCTGAGGAAATCGCTAAGATTGGACGATATCGGCATGTGAAGCCGCTACCAATTTATGGTGGACAACCTATTGATCGACAGATTCGGGCTTTGCGTATGGGATATCAGGTGGTCGTTGGAACACCCGGTCGGTTGTTAGACCATTTAAATCGGGGTACACTTCGTCTACAACATGTTAAAATGGTGGTTCTTGACGAAGCAGACGAAATGCTTGATATGGGCTTTATTGACGATATTGAGGGGCTATTGAAAGAAGTCCCCACAGAAGGTCGCCAAGTTATGCTCTTCTCGGCTACAATGCCGCCTGGAATTCGCAAATTAGCTCAGACCTACATGAACAATCCGCGTTCCGTATCAGTTAGTCGGGATGACTTAACAGTTCCTATGATTGATCAGGTATTCTATGAGGCTAGGGAAAGTATTAAAGTTGACGCCTTGTGTAGGATTATAGATATGGAGGATATTGGTCAAGGAATAATTTTTTGCCGAACCAAACGTGGGGTGGATGAGCTTGTGGTGGCTCTTGAAGCTCGGGGGTATTTTGCGGATGCTCTGCACGGGGACTTAAGTCAACAACAGCGGGATCGGGTTATGAAACGTTTTAGAGACGGGAAGTCGGAATTATTAGTAGCAACAGATGTTGCCGCTCGAGGCTTAGATATTAATAATGTAACCCATGTTATTAATTTTGATATTCCTCAGGATCCGGTTTCTTACGTGCATAGGATTGGACGGACAGGAAGGGTTGGGCGTAAAGGGCAGGCCATAACTCTGATTTCGCCCAAGGAATACCGCCAACTCCGTCTGATTGAAAATCTGATTAAGACAAGAATTCGGCGGAAGGAACTTCCTTCACTAGCCGATATAAGTGAGCGTCAGGCAGAGAATCTTAAGAATCAACTTGTCAAGCTGATACAAGGAGATCGTTTGGGAAATTATCGCGCGATTGTCGGAGAGTTGCTCGAGGAATACGATTCCACTGATGTAGCAGCCGCTGCCTTAAAGTTTGCGGTTGAGGGAGCAAATGCTGAAGAACGTATTGAAGACAAAGGACTAGATGACATTCATTTTGGAAACACTGGAGCGGCTACGGGTATGGTGCGCTTTTTTATGAATATCGGTAGGGTACAACAAATCAGACCTCAGGATATTATTCGTTGGATTGCCGATGAAAGTGGGATTTCAGGGAACATTATTGGTATGATTAATATCTATGATAAATTTACGTTTGTAGAGGTTCCCGAAGAATATGCCTCTAGGGTTTTAAGTTGTATGCATCAGAATATGATTAAAGGGCGCCGAGTAAGTGTTGAACCTGCTAAAGCCCGCGAGAATAATGACTATTAGTATTATAAAGGAAGTCTCCTGATATAAAAAGCTAACCCTCTTGGGTGAGCTTTTTTTAAAAGAAGAGTTTAAAGATATTGTAATAATATTTGTTATATTGTCGGTGGAAACATAAACAAATTGACAAGTGTCATGGACTACATCTATAATGAAACCGAACAGATGTTTTGCTAGAACGCTAATATGCGTTTGCACAAGATGAGGAGGATATGGGATGGCCGAGACGAATAAGTTAAAAGCTCTTGATATTGCACTTGCTCAGATTGAAAAACAGTTTGGCAAAGGCTCAATTATGAAACTTGGTGAATCCTCTGCAGGAATGGTGATTGACGTCATCCCGACAGGTTCTTTGGCGATAGACCTTGCCTTAGGGGTTGGCGGGGTACCACGTGGGCGGATTATTGAAATTTTCGGTCCAGAGTCTTCTGGTAAAACAACCGTTGCGCTGCATATTATTGCAGAAGCCCAAAAGTTGGGCGGGGCGGCAGCTTTTATCGATGCCGAGCATGCTCTAGATCCCGTATATGCCAAGGCCTTAGGGGTCAATATCGATGATTTGCTGGTCGCTCAGCCAGATACAGGTGAACAGGGGCTAGAAATCTGCGAGGCACTTGTGCGCAGTGCTGCTGTGGATGTTGTAGTGATCGACTCTGTGGCTGCTTTGGTACCTCGCGCAGAGATTGAAGGAGAAATGGGCGACAATCATGTTGGCTTGCATGCGCGTCTTATGTCTCAAGCCTTACGTAAGTTGACTGGTTCTATTAGCAAGAGCAACACTTGTGTTGTTTTTATTAATCAAATTCGTGAGAAAATTGGGGTTATGTTTGGGAGTCCAGAAACAACCACAGGTGGACGAGCGCTTAAGTTTTACGCTACGATTCGGATCGATATACGTCGGCAAGAAGCTTTGAAACAAGGGCAAGATATTGTCGGAAACAAAACTCGGGTCAAAATCGTCAAGAATAAAGTTGCTCCGCCATTCAAATTAGCGGATTTTGATATTATGTACGGAGAAGGGATTTCCCGTGAAGGAAGTATCGTAGATATCGGCACTGAAATGGAGATAATCGCAAAGTCGGGGGCCTGGTACTCTTATAATGGTGAAAGGTTAGGACAGGGCCGTGAAAATGTTAAAGAATACCTCAAGCAACATCCAGATATGGCTGATGTTCTTGAACAACTGATCCGCACGAACATGAATGACGCAGCAACAACTGAAGTTTCGGAGGACGGTTCGCTTGACGAACTCTAAATCGCCGAGAAGTGCTTGGGAAGTTGCTGTGGATTGTTTATCCCGCCGAGCTCTGACGCATTATGAATTAGAGACCCGGCTTGAGAAAAAGGGTTTTGAGAGTACGGACATTGATAGAGTGTTGACAAAGTTAGAAGAATTTGGTTACCTTAATGACCAAGAACTTGCGTTAACGTATTCAAAAAGTCGACTCAAACGTTATTCGCGGCGAAGAGTTCTTCATGATTTGCAAAATCGAGGGGTAGTACCCCAATTGATTGAGCAAGCGTTGGGGGAAACGTATTCAAGTGATGAGGAGTTTCAGCAATGCTTATCCTTTGCTAAACGATGGTGGGGACAAGAAGGTAAGCGCTGGGAACAGAGGAATACAGAAAAAACAAATAGGTCTGTTCCACGTGAATTATGGCTCCAACAGAAGGTTGCTCGGAGGCTCACTCAGAGAGGGTATCCCTCAGATATGGTACGATCCGTGCTCTATGAGATCCGAGCTGAATTATAGGCCGTGGCGGTAGGCCTAATGTATAGAATCGTCCCGTTTAGGACAAGCTTGACATTGTCTGCAAATGATATTAAAATCTTAGCAGAGACCTGTCTTTGTTAAGATTTAACCTTTTAAGGTTTTCTTATAGATTTCGTAGTAGTCAGTTGAAAATGGGGGTTTTGACTAACGAGAGGTGTAGGAAACGGGAGAAAACTCTCGTCTAAAAAGGTTATGCTTAATGAGACTGGTTTTGGAAACCAGTTTTTTTGATGTAAAAATAGAATTATTTTTTTAAACAAGGAGGTGTGAACGTATGCTTGAAATAGTTATTACCGGGTTAGTGGCCATTTTAGTAGGGTTAGGTCTGGGTGTCTTAGTAGGTTGGATTTTCCGTAAAAATACTGCTGAAAAAAGTATTGGATCCGCTGAAGAAGAGGCATTACGTATTGTTCAAAATGCCCATTCGGCAGCTGAAAGCAAAAAGAGAGAATCTGTCGTTGCTGCTAAAGAAGAAGTCATGCATATTCGCAATGAAGTGGAAAAGGAAACTCGAGAACGGCGTAACGAACTACAACGGCTTGAACGACGCTTGGTCCAAAAAGAGGAGAGCTTAGATCGCAAAATTGAGTCGCTCGAACGCAAAGAGGAAAACATTCACAATAAGGAAAGCGAATTAGAACAACAAAGAGAAGAATTAAACCAGCTCGTAGGTAAAGAACAAGCTGAATTAGAACGATTGTCTGGTATGACTTCGGAAGAGGCTAAGCAGCTCTTGCTGAAACGAGTTGAAGAAGAAGTCCGTTACGAGTCGGCGATCATGATCAAGGAGATTGAGACACGTGCGAAGGAAGAAGCGGAGAAACGGGCTAAAAATATTATTGCTTTAGCTATACAGCGCTGCGCTGCAGATCATGTGGCTGAAACAACGGTTTCCGTTGTAGCGTTACCTAGTGACGAAATGAAAGGCCGGATTATAGGCCGTGAGGGACGTAATATACGCACCCTGGAAACCCTAACTGGAATTGATCTTATTATTGATGATACTCCTGAAGCGGTGATTTTATCAGGTTTTGATCCTATCCGTCGAGAAGTTGCTCGCATTGCATTGGAAAAACTTATAGCTGACGGTCGTATTCACCCGGCACGAATTGAAGAAATGGTTGAAAAGTCTCAAAAGGAAGTTGACCAAAAGATTCGCGAAGAAGGAGAACAGGCCACGTTTGAGACAGGCGTGCATGGATTGCATCCTGAATTAATCCGTTTGCTCGGACGACTTAAGTTCCGTACAAGTTACGGGCAAAATGTCTTAAAGCACTCAACGGAAGTGTCTCATCTTGCAGGATTAATGGCTGCTGAGTTAGGTGTCGATATTCAACTTGCTAAGAGAGCAGGCCTGCTGCATGATATCGGCAAGGCCGTTGATCATGATATGGAAGGGACACACGTACAAATTGGGGTTGATCTTGCCAGAAAGTATAAGGAATCCAGCGACGTTGTTCATGCCATTGAGGCCCATCATAATGACGTTGAACCCAGAACAATTGTAGCGGTTCTTGTCGCTGCTGCGGACGCGGTTTCTGCAGCTCGTCCAGGAGCACGTCGGGAAACTCTCGAAACCTATATAAAACGTCTACAAAAGCTCGAAGAGATTGCAGAAAGTTTTGAAGGGGTAGAAAAGTGCTTTGCTATTCAGGCAGGGCGCGAAGTTCGCATTATTGTCAAACCTGACAAGATTGACGATGTACTCGCACCGCGCGTGGCGCGTGAAATTAGTAAACGGATTGAAGAAGAACTTGAATATCCGGGGCAAATCAAGGTTGTTGTGATCCGTGAGACTCGAGCGGTTGACTTCGCAAAATAGTCCTTGGAGTGAGATGTTTAATCAGGCGATCCTATGGGTCGCCTGATTTTTATATCCGATATGACTAACCGCCACTAAACTTTAGTTTCCATGCATGCGAGAAGTGGCGGTAAGTCCCTGCCAGATATGTCCAGCTCGTAAAAAAGGGGTTAGTGCAGGAGTTTCCTACCTCATGCCGAATAATTACCATGATAGGACAGCGCAAAAGAGAGGGCTGAAAACAAGGATGTTAAATAATTTGCAATCTAAAGATGGAGGACGTGTTCAAGACGGAGTTGGATTATTGACCTCAATTTTGCTGAGATATTCTGAAGTGGGGTCGGTTCATTATTGGCGTGAGCAACATGCTCTAAAGTTTACGTTTATGATCATGAGAAACCAAGATGTCTCTGCTCTTCAAGAACTTCTAAAGCCTGCCTTAGAATTTTTCCATAAACTTGAGGGGCGGATTATGCGAATTTTTGAGATTGCCGGCCGCTGTGAGGAAAATCTCTGTGTCATCACGCTGACTCGGGATGTCGATAGTATGACCCAGCGTGAAGTGGGGCTCATCGTCGAACTGCTGAAGCGGGAATATAAAAAGCAGTTGTTATTTGATGAAATGAATCTGCCCGAAGATGAACAAATTTTTCAAGAGGAAATGATAAGCCACTTGCTATCTTCAATCCAGTCCCAAGATATTGATAAAAATGTAGTTGCTTTGCGTGATGAAGGCCGAGTTTTAGTTTTTAAGAGCTAGTGAATCTAGATTTTTAAACGATTAATAGTTTTAAAATCTACGTAAAATGATAATGTTATTCAGAGATAGTGGTTTTGGGCGATTTGGAAGGGGGCACGTTCGTTGCGAGTACTTTTTATTGGGGATATTGTGGGTAAGCCGGGAAGGGAGGCTGTTAAACGATTTATTAAACCGCTTCAAGTTGAGTATAAGGTTGATGTAACCATTGCTAATGCCGAAAATGCTGCGGCTGGAAAAGGATTGACTAAAGAAATCGCCGAGGAGCTCTATAACCAGGGAATTCAATTTTTGACAATGGGTAATCATGTCTGGGATCAAAGAGAAATTATGAATTTTATCGATCGAGAGCCCAGACTTATTCGTCCTGCGAATTATCCAGTTGGTGCACCAGGACAGGGATATGGGTTCATAAGAACGATAGGAAAGAAAATTGGCGTCCTTAATCTTTCAGGCCGTATATTTTTGCCACCGTTAGAGGACCCATTCAGCGGAGCCATACGCTGGATCAATCAGATGAAACAAGAAACTCCTATTATCATTGTTGATTTTCACGCCGAGGCAACTTCTGAAAAGGTCGCGTTGGGCTGGTTTCTCGATGGTAAAGTTAGCGCTGTGGTTGGAACACATACTCATATTCAGACAGCTGATGCTCGTTTGCTTGAGCAGGGGACGGCTTATATTACCGATGTCGGCATGACTGGACCACGAGATTCTGTATTGGGAGTTAAAAAAGAAATTATTATAAATCGTTTTTTGACTCAGCTTCCTGCAAAGTTTGAGCTAGCAAATGGTCCAATACAGATTAATGCTGTGGTTCTGGAGATCGATGAAGAATCTGGAAAAACCCGTCAAATTGAATCAATTCAGCGGTTTGCTGAGACATAAAAACAGTCTGTTCACTCCAACAAGAAAATCTGAAAACTCTTTAAATAAAAGAGGATTTTATCCGTTTGCTCTCGAATACATATATTCAAAGTTGTGGTAATACTTGTCAATGAATTCGAGCAGGAGGATGTATCTATGGATGTTTTAAAAGTTTCAGCTAAATCAAGTCCTAACGCGGTTGCAGGGGCTCTCGCAGGGGTTCTTCGGGAGAACGGTGGCGCAGAGCTGCAAGCTATAGGAGCGGGTGCTCTTAATCAAGCTATAAAGGCCGTAGCAATTGCCCGTGGTTTTGTGGCTCCGAGCGGAGTCGACCTCATATGTATTCCCGCATTTACTGACGTTATCATTGAAGGAGAAGAAAGAACAGCGATTAAGTTAATCATTCAGCCGCGCTAAGTAGCGAGAAAGTCACCTGTATGCTTTAGTTTAGAGCAGACAGGTGACTTTACTATGTTTATCTTATAAGGGAGGTGCTTGTTGGGTATGGGAAATTCTTATATAGTGGATGGGCATTGTGATAGTTTGATCCATTTTGTAAATGGAGAAAGAACGTTGGAGGACCCTTCTGAAGGAGGACATTGGGATACACAAAGAGCTAGGCTTGCAGGGGTGGCTCTTCAGTTTATGGCCGCATTTATTGAGACGAAGTATAAGCCAGCTATGTCAACTTGGCGCGGTCTACAACTTATTGAAGGAGCCCATCGATTCATAGAGGGCCATCCTGAACAGGTTTTCCTTGTTCGGGATAAGTTTGACCTAATGCAAATTCCAGATCCAACTCGAATTGGTATTTTGTTAAGCGTAGAGGGCGGGGAAATTTTGGGCGAAGACCTCTTCATGCTCGAACTTATCTTCCAATTGGGTGTGAGGGCCTTAGGTCTAACTTGGAATCAACGAAATGCCTTGGCTGATGGTGTTGGCGAAACCGATTCGCAATGCAAGTTAACAAATTTTGGGCAGAAAGTCGTTTTACGAATGAATCAATTGGGCATGCTAATAGATGTTTCTCATCTTAACGAAGCGGGGTTTTGGCATGTTTTAGAACTGTCGAAGGCTCCTGTTACAGCTTCCCACTCCTGCGCTAAGGCACTTTGTGCCCATTCGCGTAATCTTACAGACCAACAACTCTGTGCTTTGGCAAAACACAAAGGCGTAGTTGGAGTAAACTTTTATCCTCGGTTTTTGAAAGAGAACGATAAGGCATCGCGAGATGATGTGATACGCCATATTTACCATATTTCGGAGGTGGCAGGGGTAGAAACGGTCGGGTTAGGTTCTGACTTTGATGGAATCAGTGAAACGCCAGAAGGACTTGAGCACGTTGGTGACTATTACCATTTACTTGAGGATTTGACTAGGATAGGATTTAGCACGTTGGAAATCGAGCAGATTACTGGACGAAATTTTATACGTTTATTGTCGAATGTGTTAAAATAGAAAGGAAGTATTGCAGAAAAGAGGTTAAAAGCGTGAATTCAACATTTGCCCTATACGAGGCAGATTTGCATTGTCATACTACGGCATCTGACGGATTGCTAACACCGACAGAACTTGTTCGTACTGCAGCGGAGTTGGGCATAAAAGGCATAGGTATCACTGACCATGATACGATACAGGGATGGAAAGAAGCAGAGGAAGCCGGAGCAAATTATCAAATACAGATTCTTAGAGGGATCGAGCTGAACACGGATTGGCAAGGGAAAGAGGTTCACATTCTTGGATACGAGGTGGATGGTTCTTCACGCTACTTAAATGATAAGCTTGGGCGTTTGCGCAAAGCCCGTGAGCAACGCATGCTGGAAATCTTGGACCGCTTAAAAATGCAGGGTGTAGATCTAAGCATTAGCGAAGTGCAACAGTTTGCACAAGGAGAATCCATAGGGCGCCCACATATCGCTCAGGCACTCGTCGAACGGGGATATGTAATTAGTATTCGGGAAGGTTTTGATCGATACATCGGGATGGGAGCACCGGCTTATGTTCCGCGCTATAAATTGACCCCGGAAGAAGGGATTGAATTAGTAAGAGCAGCACATGGGGTTGCGGTACTCGCCCATCCCGGTGTGCAACGCCTAGAAGACGGTATTCCATCTTGGGTCGAAGTGGGTCTCCAAGGTATTGAGGTTTTACATTCTGAACACAATTCAGACGATGAAAGGACCTTCCGCGCCCTTGCGAAAGAGTTTGACTTACTCACAACGGGAGGATCAGACTTTCATGGTGAAGCACGTAAGCCTGGTGTGAAGCTCGGTCATTGGGGAGTCTCTCTCGAGGTGATTCAGCAAATTCTTGACTTGGTGCAGCACAATCATGTGGACAATAGCTTAATAGGTGAGAAATGAGTCTCTTTTTTGACCAAGGGTTAAAAAGCGATCTCCCGGCATAGAATAAGAGTATACATGGAGCCGGGGGGGCGTAAGAGTTGGATCCTATGGACGAATTACAATTACTAAGGGCGCGTGTCGGGGAACTGGAGCAGCGTGTGGAACATTTGAGAGTAAGCCGCCGTGTGCTCATGAACTTGTTAGAAAAGGTTGAACGAGAAAAGGTCGCCTTAGTTCATCGCCTGGAAAAAGAAAACGTGCGCTTGCAACGAGACAACACACGATTTGCTAAATGGATTTTCTCCAAAAATAGGGAAATCGTGGAACTACAAGAAAAAATGGAATCATCGGTACAAAAGGCATGAGTCTACATTAGTGGAACTCATGCCTTCTTACGTCATTGGGCAAGATTATTTTGAAATTAATTTGTATTATTAATTCGCATTATCCGCTTGTGCTAAAATTCGGCCTAGGTCCGTTTGGGGAGAATGATGTTCGCGGATTAAAAGACATACTTCAGAATTTAAACCTGCCCTTTTGGCTAAACTTTCACCCCAAAGGGCGTGTTGAGTTGCCAATTTTAGGGGAGAGGCGAAAACAGTGTGGCTTTGTTCAAGGCAAGACCAGAGGCTCTGAGGCATAGCCTGCATGAGAACGATATAGACCCGTTGCCAGAGGGAGATGGGGACCATGGATTTCCCACAATCATGGAGGAGTGCAGCGGTGATGAGGGTTTGGAAATCGGAAAAAGATATTGGATTCCTAGCTTGAATGATGTTTTGTGCCACATCTATAGCATGGCGTTGTTCTGGCCATGATTGTTTGAGAAAGAGGTCCGCGGCCTCAGGGGTTAAGTGATTTAAAGCCCATTTGATGTCCGAAGCATTAACCTTGGGAAAAATGGCATTAATGAATTGACGCACACGGTAGAACATTTCTCTATTCCTCCTTTCCTTATCATAATGAACAGATATTAATTTGACAAGCATTATGGAATGTTTTTGAGGGAACGGGGAAATATATGGGTTGAAAGGTGGAATGTGCATGATCCGTGACAAGGATGGCGATAATCAAGCTTATTTCAATTTTGCCCCATGGAGCATGGATTCGAGTCTCAAAGAGAAAACAGCTGAAGTCGGCGTTAACTATGATGCCTTTATTGAAGGGCTTCGCATTAATCGCAGTGACATGGAAATCGCCACGGAGTTTGGCGTTCCAGAAGGTACGATACGTAATTTGCGCGAGCATTTTGAGTCTGAGATTGGGTTAAACTGTATTATGGGACATTAAGAGGTTTTGAGGGGCATTTACACTTGATTCAGGTGTTATGCCCCCTTTTTTATACTTCCCTCTTCAACTATATCTTTACCGTTTACTTTATTAATACCCTCAAAATAAATAATATCCTATAGAGAAAATTATTTCTGTCCTTATCTTAGAATATCTGATATACTAATTAGAAAACTATTGCGAAGGGAGCTAATCATGTCCAATCGAATTATTTCTGAAGCACTCACATTTGACGATGTTCTTATCGTTCCAGCCAAATCTGAGGTTCTACCTCGAGATGTCGATGTTAGCACGTATTTAACAAAAAAGATTAAACTCAATATTCCGCTCATGAGCGCCGGGATGGATACTGTCACAGATTCCCGAATGGCGATTTCGGTTGCTAGAGAAGGCGGAATAGGGATTATTCATAAAAATATGAGCATAGAACAGCAAGCTTTAGAGGTCGATAAGGTTAAGCGGTCTGAACATGGCGTGATCACGGATCCTATTTTTTTACATCCAGATAATAGCATTAATGAAGCACTAAAGCTCATGGAACGCTACCGAATTTCGGGAGTTCCCATCACTGTCGAAGGAAAACTGGTCGGTATCTTGACAAACAGGGATCTGCGCTTTGAGAAGGACTATGATCGCAAGATTTCAGAGGTTATGACCCAAACAAATTTGGTTACAGCCGCGGTTGGTACAACCCTTGAACATGCTCAAGAAATATTAGGGCAACACAAGATTGAAAAGCTACCCCTTGTTGATTCAGAAGGAATACTTAAGGGATTAATTACGATTAAGGATATTGAAAAAGCACGCCAGTATCCGAATTCTGCCAAAGATGAAAGTGGTCGTTTACGAGTTGGTGCTGCTATTGGGGTTACTGCAGACACGTTGGAGCGTGCCGAGGCATTAGTCAATGCTCGCGTTGATGTCCTTGTTCTGGATACTGCGCACGGACACTCCAAAGGAGTTATTGAAATGGTGAGAACTTTAAAGGATCGTTTTCCGGAAACCCAACTAATTGCGGGCAACGTGGCAACGGCGGAAGCAACTCATGATCTGATCGAAGCGGGCGCTGACGCAATTAAAGTCGGGATTGGGCCGGGATCTATTTGCACGACTCGTGTAGTGGCGGGTATCGGAGTTCCTCAAATTACTGCTGTCATGGATTGCGCAGAAGAAGCAGAGAAATATGGCATTCCGATCATTGCAGATGGAGGAATTAAATTCTCCGGTGATATTGTAAAAGCCTTGGCAGCCGGCGCGCGAATCGTCATGATTGGAAGTCTCTTTGCAGGGACAGAAGAGAGTCCCGGTGATATGGAAATTTATCAGGGACGAAGTTTCAAAGTATATAGGGGAATGGGATCAATCGGCGCTATGAAACAAGGAAGTCGTGATCGTTATTTTCAAGAAAAAAATCAGAAACTTGTTCCTGAAGGCATCGAAGGCCGCGTTCCGTTCAAAGGACCAGTTTCGGAAACCATCTATCAAATGATTGGGGGTCTCCGCGCTGGAATGGGGTATTGCGGAGCACCAGACATTGAGGCGCTCCGAACACTAACACGCTTCATTCGTATAACAGCTGCGGGGCTTCGTGAAAGCCATCCACACGATATCACGATTACCAAAGAAGCGCCAAACTACAGCTAAAAAATTAGGTTGGGGAGAGAGTCTGACTCTCTCCCTGTTTTGATTGGAGGCACGCATGAACTCTGTTTTTTGGCGCTATCAGATCTTGTTGACCTTGCTTTTCATTTTTTGGGGCGTTTTTTTGTTCCGGGTGGGTTACTTAATCAATTGACTCTGAATTTTGCATTATTCTATCCACTTGGTTTTTTGGTGGGGTATCGTCCTAGGCTTGAGAATCGACGTACTGCATATGTTGCTGCTTTTTTGTTTAATTGTTCATCGTATTTGATAGCTGTTATTTCAGGTGTTTCCATTGACAATTGGACTATCGTCATTTTAGACTTTGTAAGTCTCATTTTATTCCTTGAGGCTGGAAGGATTATTGGAAAACGTGCTCAATCAAAGGAGTGATCATCATGAGAATCGTTATTGCGCCAGACTCTTTTAAGGGTTGCCTAAAGGCCTTAGACGTGGCGCAGGCGATGCGTAGGGGAGTTCAACAGGTTTACCTAGACAGTGTGATTGATATGATCCCGATGGCAGACGGTGGAGAAGGTACTGTGGACGCGATACTTTGCGCCGTCAAGGGAGAAAAGATTGAGGTCAATGTAACAGATCCCCTTGGTCGCCCGATAAGGGCAGCTTATGGCTTTATTAACGATGGTGCGACCGCAGTTATTGAGATGGCTGCAGCTTCTGGGTTAACTCTCTTGCGTCATGAAGAACGGAATCCTCTAATTGCGTCGACGCAGGGAACTGGGTTACTCATTAAAGATGCATTGGATCGTGGAGTGAAGAAAATTCTTCTAGGTATAGGCGGAAGTGCAACAAATGACGGGGGCGCTGGACTCGCAACAGCATTGGGGGTTAAATTATTGGATGCACAGGGTAAAGAGTTGCCCCTAGGAGGGGCAGCACTAGCCAATCTCGTCAATATTGACATGTCTGGAATAGATCCTCGCCTTTCTGACGTGAAGATTGAGGTAGCCTGTGATGTTCAGAATCCTCTGTGTGGGCCAGAGGGTGCAAGTGCAGTTTATGGTCCGCAAAAGGGTGCTAATCTTGAGGATGTCCAGGTATTGGATGCAGCCTTGCAGAACTTTGGGGAACGCTTAAGTGAATTCGCGGGTACGAACTTACTGGAGTTAGCAGGTGGGGGTGCAGCAGGAGGACTTGGTGCCGGAGTCGTCGGTTTTTTTGGCGCAAAATTACGACCGGGGTCACAGATGGTTTTAGAAGGGGCAAATGCGGCTGAAAGAATTAAGCACGCTGATTTGGTGCTTACAGGTGAAGGAAGGACAGACTCCCAGACGGCTTACGGTAAAGTTCCAGTTGGCGTTGCGGCCTTAGCGAAGAGTTATCATGTTCCCGTACTTGTTATCTCAGGATCTGTAGAGGGACCAGCGGGTCTTCTTGTTGACCACGGGATCGCAAGTTGTTTCAGCGTTTCTGAAGGGCCGACAACCTTAGAGGAGGCATACACCAAAGCAGAAGAACAATTGGAGCGGGCAGTTTCGAGGATCCTGACGGTATGGAAGCTGGGGGCGGAGTTCGCTCGTAAGAAATAGAGCGGGTGAGATAACCTAACTTCGCTAGATAGAATAGTGGTAGTAAAATTCCCCTCAAAAAAAGAAGGATAAATATGGAATCTGTAGAATAATTAGGAGAGGTTAATTCTTCGGCTAACATCTTACAAAGGGGGAGTTATGGTGACGGATTTGTCTCGCCGAGAGCGCAAGAAGAAAGAGACACGCGAAAAGATTTTCTCGAATGCAATGCAACTTTTCCGTCTACAAGGATTTAATGCCACTTCAGTCGAACAAATTACCCAGCATGCGGATGTGGGAAAAGGAACCTTCTATAACTATTTTTCTACGAAAGAAGCGATTATTCTAGAATTTTCCCGGCTTACATGGCAAGAGCTTGTCAGCAAGGGACGCCAAAAACCCAGTCTGAGTACGCGTCAGAGGTTAGAGATACTTCTCATGGATTGGGCAGAATTTATGATGAAGGACAGAGAAATTGCCTGGGTCACCATACGGAATCGCGAAGGGTCAGATTATGATATGAGTTTACATTATGCTCTTCTGGCGATTTTAACTGTTGGGCAACAAAACAGCGAAATTAGCCGCGAATTTGATCCCGCCTTTTTGGCTGAAAGCTTGGAAGGAATGATGATACAGCATTTCATACGCTGGTTTGTTTCAGGTGTGGGGGATTTGCAGGAAGAGGTGAATGATGCACTGGCAATTTTATTGGATGGGCTCTCAGAAAAGCAGCAGGCATAACTAGAGTGGTCGCTGCATTTGAATTTTTTGCTCCATGTGATATAGTAAAAACTATCTTATAACTTGGAGGAGCGATAAAAAGTGACAGTTCTACAAGCGTTGATCTTAGGCATCGTACAAGGGTTAGGAGAATTTTTACCTATTTCTAGCTCAGCACACCTTGTACTAATCCCCTGGCTTTTTGGATGGAACGATCCAGGTTTAACATTTGATGTTGCGCTTCACATGGGTACTCTTTTAGCGGTGGTCCTGTATTTCTGGAAAGATTGGGTGAGATTAGTTAAAGCCGCCTTGCGGCGTCGTGCATCAGACGATAAGCGGATTTTTTGGTACTTAGTCGTGGCGACTATTCCAGGCGGATTGTTCGGATTAGCGTTGGAAAAAAAGGCGGAGACCGTGTTTCGTTCTCCACTGCTCATCGGAATTATGATGATCGTCATGGGGATCTTGCTTTATTTAGCAGACAAAAAACGTCAACTTCGAAAAATGGATACGATGACTATGGCAGACGCGATTTGGATTGGTCTTTCACAAGCATTGGCGATCATTCCTGGGGTATCTCGTTCTGGCAGTACAATGACAACTGCTCGTTTTTTGGATCTGACTAGGGAAGATGCGGCCCGTTTTTCTTTTCTCATGTCTACGCCAATTATTTTGGGAGCAGGAGTGCTAAAACTTCGGCATTTGACGATGGCTTCCATAAATTTACCCTTTTCTGTCGGTGTTATCTCATCCTTCGTCGTTGGTATCTTAAGTATATCCTTTTTACTACGATATTTAAGAACAAGTAACTTTGGACTATTTGTAGGATACCGTTTTGTTATTGGTATTATTGTTATTGGTTTCGTATTAGCAGGACATTAGGAGGTCTCGTCTTATTCATATCCCTTCGTTGTTGCCCATAGAGTAACAACGGAGGGATTTTTAATGCAAAAAAGAAGCACGCCGAGAAGTTTAGGGCTGTGGATGGGACAGATGCCAGTTGGTCCCTATAATGATATTACGGATGTGCCAGGAGTCCGGGTAGGAAATATATCCTTGATTAAGGGTGTTGGACCGTTAGTTCCCTCAGGAGGGGGGCCAGTTCGGACGGGAGTGACTGCGATCTTACCTTGCTCGGATAATCTCTATCGTCACCCCTGTCGTGCAGGAATAGAAGTTATTAATGGGTATGGGAAGTCTCTTGGTGTTCCCTTTATTCAAGAGATGGGGATCCTTAATTGCCCGATTTTACTAACGAATACACTCAGTGTTAACGATGTTGCCCACGGTGTTATCACGTATTTACTACAGCAAAATCCTGAGATTGGGAAGGATGTTCGGACACCGAATGTTGTGGTCATGGAATGTGATGATTCGTATTTAAATGACATTCGGGGGCGCCATGTTAAGCCGTGGGATGCTCTGCTTGCTCTTCAACGTGCGACAAAAGGGCCTATTGAGCAAGGTAATATTGGAGCAGGGGTCGGAATGTCCTGTTTTCAAATGAAAGGGGGAATTGGGAGTTCTTCACGTCTTGTTCATCAGAGTGGTAGTAACTATGTTGTAGGGATGCTTGTCTTGGCAAATTTTGGTCTCTTGCGTGACTTTCTCTTATCGGGTGTTCCTGTTGGGCAGTCTCTTTCGATCCGGGGAGTGGGATGCATCCCTGGTTCCCTGATTCTTGTGGGGATTACGGATGCCCCCTTATCACGTTGGCAACTAAAACAGCTTGCGCGTCGAGCTAGTTTGGGGATGGCTCGTACAGGCTCAATTTCCATGGCAGGAAGTGGTGATTTCTGCTTGATGGTTAGTACCTATTCAAGCGAGAGTAATGATTATTTATCGGACTGGGAATTGGATGACTTCTTTAGAGCTGCGGTTGAAGCAAGTGCCGAAAGCATTTGGAACGCCCTGTTTCTAGCACAAACCATGGAAGGGCGAGATGGAAATACTCGCTACGCTCTGCCTATTGAAGAAACCCTAAAAATTGTTCGTAGTTGGCATGGAGGTCTAGGGCCAAGGTAAGGTTTTGAGTTTCCTATAAATTTGTCATGATCTTCGCCTTTAGCGCGTAAACATGCTTATGGAGAAAAGCTAAGGGAGGTTCACTGTGAGTATTACCTGGAACACGATCTGGGAAGCTCATCCTGACGTATTTATTGCTCAGAACTGGCTTGAATGCCCAGAGGATAAAAAGAAAGCAAATCGACTCCCGGCACACTATAATTATTTCATGGGCGGAGAGACGACCTTGCGTGTTGGCATCATCGCCTGCTCTTCCATTTTGCGCGAAGAGGAATTTCTTTTAGCTGGAGTACTATGGGGGAATCGGCTAAGTAATGGTGCTAAGACAGTCATCTATTTTGTAGCCCCCAATTTTTCATTAGCATTTTTAAATGCTGTCGGTAAAATAGGAGGAACCATCTCTGCTAGGGCAATTTATTGGCGTGAAAAACTAACGCCGAGTTTATACCTCATTCCTCACGAGCAACATTGCAGCCAGGTACGCTATGCTCTGGGGGAAGAGCGTCCGGATTTGAAACGATGGGGACAAGGCTTAAATCCAGTTGCTCGGCAACAACTTATGATCGTGAATGCGTTTTTCGCTCAATTAGTTAGTCGACAGGTCCGCATGGTAATAAAACCTCAACAGATTGCTTTTCTATGGGGAAATTTTGAAATTGCCGAAGTGCGGCGCAAAGGGAAGAAGTTTGAATTGAACAGCAAAGCAAAGTGGCTTAAGACGAATGAACAAATGTTAAAGTGGCAAAAACAGGGCTGGGTGGATGCATCCGGGTCACTTAATATGGATTTTTGTTCGGTCATCTTGAGCATTTTAGACTACCTTGAATCCTTGAAGCAAGAAGGAAAACTTCGCTCTCAAGATCTCTTAGCTTTATGGCTTCATCGGGGAGACGGAGTATTAAAATCGCTCTGGGGGAGTTCTTGGCCTTGGCCGTGGCTTCCTAAAGAACGGGGTGAAAATTCTGTTATTGAACTGGAAGAATGGTATTTCTTTCAAGGCAATGGACAGTTGAGTGTCGTATGCCCCGTTTTCGAAAAGCCTCTCATGAAAGCTTCGCGAAGTATTATGTTAGCAAGTGTGTTGGAACGAAGTTCACTTCTAGTTAATGCTAAAAATGAACAAGGGAATCCGTTAGTATGGGATGGGCGAGTACATTGGCTGACAACACTCGGCCTAGAAGAGGAACTTCGACGCTGGTACTGCTGGATAAACGATGTGGATAAGTTTCCGATCTGGACTTTACCAGAAAATTGGCAGGACAAAGGTATTTATGAGCTAAACTGTCGAAGTACGTTATTGAACCATTCACTTTAGGCAGAAAGGCTATTCGTAAAACTCGACAGAGAGGGTAAATCAATCATCGCTTCAGTTCCACAAGGTGGTAATGCCTCGGAGAAGTGAAGCTTGCCATGGTGGGCGAGGATGATTTGTTGGGCAATGGTTAATCCCAGTCCAGTGCCTTCTTCCTGAGTGGTGAAGAATGGATCAAGAACACGATGACGAAGGTTTTCCGGAATACCAGGGCCGTTATCAATAACGCTTATTCTGACGTTTGCCTGGTCTTCTTTCAAACGAATAATAATTTTCCCTTCGTTCGGTGAGGCTTCTATAGCGTTATTGAGAAGTGAGAGAAGCGCCTGGGAAAGTTGTTCAGGGTCGCCCATGACATAGATCTCATGAGCGGAGAGTTCAAGCCCTAGGGTGACGCCCTGCATAAGACGAATGGGTTGAATCGTGTGCACAAGGGCATGAATGGTTTCTGTCAGGTTAATGGGTTGCATCTGAGGAGCGGAAGGACTTGTCATGAGGACGAATTTATTGAGCAGTTGAACAATCGTCTGGATTTCGTCAAGCATTAATTGCTGGTAAGGGCGGAAGGACTCAGGCCATTGTTCGGGAGTAATTAGTTGCATAAACCCTTTGATGGTCGTGAGGGGGTTGCGAATTTCATGGGCTAAACCTGCAGAGACTTGGCTTAAAGCGGAAAGTTTAGCAGTTTGCAAATACGCTTCCGAGCGTTGTTTTTCTTTGCTGATATCAAAGAGCATCACTAGTGTCCCAGATGGAATGTGGGAATCCAATAAAGTTCGAGTTACAAAACGAAGATGTTTTTCTCCCGATTCCTGAGTTCTCAAGGTGAATTCGCCGTTCTCGGGTGTGTCAGCCGTCTGGAAATCAAGTAGAATCCCTAAAACATCGGATATAGGTTGACCAATCAAGGATGTTTCAGGTAAGGATAAGAGGAGGGACGATGGATGATTTGCTTCGATGATAAATCCTCTATTGTCTAATAAAATAATTGCTTGGCGAGTATAGTCTACAGTTTGGATTATGGGAGGATCCTGTCGAAGCAAGACACGCATTGCTTTTAGATGATGTTGATGAAGTAGTCTTTCTTGGACCTGATTTTTTTCATAAAAAAATATCATTCCAAACATTAATAACAGAAAGAAGATATGAAGTATTAGTAACGGAGCTGAGACAAATCTCGGATAAGCTAGTGATGAGCTCAAGAGCAGAGCGGTGGATAAAATCCAGACTTTGCCCCCGGTACTTACCCAAAGGTCGAACCATAATATGACGCTGATGTATGGGAAAAATACGAGAATGATGCGAAAAAAACTGGGAAGTGTCAAAATATTAATAACGGCAATGTCTATAATAAGAAGGATAGACAAAAAAATAAAGACACTTTGTCGATGTAGAGTGCGTAAGTTTAAGAAAATCACACAATAACTCTCCTTCCAGTAATACAATGTTCAACATTGATTAGTGTATCATAAAAGGGCGCAGAAAATTGTAAGATAAAGGAGATGCTACAAAAGGAAGAATAGACTTATAATTTGATTATAAATGCCCATTTGGGTGAGCTTAATTAAGAAAAAGCAAGAATTAATAATTCGACAAATACAGCAAAAAGAAATTATGTTTAAAAAGAGATGCAACAATATAAGATATATTGTATAATTATACAATATAACAAAACGACAGAAGGAGAGCAAGAAATGAAATTGCGTAAGGCCCGAATAGCGGATGTTGAAGAGATGATGATATTAATAAATAGTAATGCAGAACAAGGACTTATGCTTGGCCGATCAAGAAATATGCTTTATGAAAATATTCGCGAGTTCCTGCTGGCTGAAGTAGATGGACAATTGGTGGGGGTTGCATCCCTCCACATCCTTTGGAGTGACTTAGCGGAAATACGCGCATTAGCAGTTTCCAGTGACTATAAACGGAGAGGGATTGGAACACAGATCGTCAAAGGACTCGAACAAGAAGCGAGGGAACTGGGCTGTACAAAGCTTTTTGCTCTGACTTATCAGCCAGAGTTTTTCAAACATTGTGGTTATGAAGAGGTTAGTAAGGATGAAATGCCTCAAAAGGTTTGGACAGAGTGTATTAACTGTATCAAGTTCCCAAATTGTGACGAAATTGCAGTCAGTCGTATTCTTTAAATGAAGTTATTGTTTCAAATGGAGATAACATGTCTTTTAAAACTGATAAGAAGCCAAGATGCCGAACCTTCTGGTTCGGCGTCATGACTTATATGGAACAATTTCCCTCCATCTAACATAAATCATACTATAGCACACGCTAAATATGAGGACGGAGAAAGTTCTATGGATCTTAAAAAAGATGTCCAAGAGGGCCTTGATAAAGCACGGAATTTCGTGTCTGAGGGCGTGGAGCAGATCCTCTCGGGAAACCCGGACGAAACTTACGGTGTATCTTCAAGCCCTGGGGCAACGGCGCTTGCAGCTCTTGCACTGCTCGCTGTTGGGAGAGGATTTGAGACTGCTCAGCAGCGAGGTATACAGTGGTTGAGGCAGCAACATCACGGTGGCTGGGGTAAGTTTCCCGGTGATAAACCGGATGAAGAAATAACGAAGATCGTTGGGACGGTTCTTCAGGGGAGTCAAGGTGGGTGGAAGGCTAGGATTAGGCTTTTATCTCAGGTACGCCAATTTTCTCATGTGATCTTATCGTTGGGGCAAAAAGTGGTTCCCGGACTGGAGGGACCTACGCCCGAAGAAATTTTGTTCCCTACTATTCTCGAAGACAGGGTTTTAGCCAAGTTACCGCCCTATGGACGACCAGTCGTTGTTGCGGCGTCCCTTCTTGCCTCAAACTCTCAAGATGGGATTCAGAAAGGCATTAAGTACCTTCTGGAAACACAAATGACTGACGGTTCTTGGGCAGAAGACATCGTCTCCACGAGTTTATCGATTCTTGCATTAATGAGTAAGAGTAGCGGTTATACAGAACAAACCCAAAAAGCCGGGCGTTGGTTGCTTCAGAAACAGTATTCAAGTGGAGGGTGGCCAGCTTTCGACCAACTCAAAATATGGACCATCGGATGGGCCGTTTGTGTCTTCGGCGAAACAACTCAGAGACCCTCAGATATCCCTTGGCTAAATCAAGCAGTAGATTGGTTAAAGAAGGGACAGAATGCGGATGGGAGTTATGGAAGTACCCCTCCGTACACTCACCCAGACTTGGACGATACGGCTGTTGCTCTGATCGGTTTGCATCAAGCGCTAGGTGAGGAGAATAAGTTAGGAGTTAATCTCCTAAAGCAGTTGCAAAATACTGACGGAAGCTGGGGAACATTTCCTGGTTTTCAAGGGCTACCCCCCAATGTCGCTTCAGAGTTTCCAGTCTATATTCCGAGTGTTGATGTTAGTATTCATGTTTTAGAGGCTTTATGGCGGCGTTCTCGAGCTCAAGATGAACGAATCTGGCGAGGGCTCAATTGGATTTTGGCTCAGCAAGACGAACATGGTGCCTTTCCGGCATCTTGGTTTGAAGGTTCGGTTTATAGCACAGCGCAGGCCTTAGAATTACTCAGCAAATGGAAGTTTAGTTGGGAAAAGTGGAACACCGCTCGACACATCCTCGTAGCACGGAAAAAAGGGCAGGGATATCTAATTAATGCTCAAAACAGTGATGGGGGATGGGGTTCAGTTGTTGAAACTGGCTTGGCTCTGGCCGGGTTATGGCGATATACTAGAGTTGTTCCAAGGGAAGTTTTGGATCAAGGAGTCAGGAACCTCCTCAGTGTTCAAAACAGCAATGGTTCCTTTGAACCTTCTTTTAAGGGGGTTTATGCAAAGGGATGGAATTATGAAGAACCGTTGACGACGGCACTGACAGCTATTCGTGCTTTACAGAGGTATCAACGTTTGTATAAAGTATCTTATTTTAGATAGCTCTAATACAAATCCCCCCAATCACTTACTTAGAACGATCTAGAACGTAAGATGATTAGGGGGGCATCTATATAGCGTGTTTTTTAGAACGTAGAAAATAGTGTGGGGTAGTTTTGCGAGGCCTCCCTGCACGTTGTTTAAGAATAGTATGGAGGAAATTCCATTGCAAGTCGAGATAGGCGTTGGTCATCTCGTTTTCACTCAAACCTTTGGAGAGAAGATATTCACGAGAGGACGTTTCAAAATCACGAATAAATCCCAGAACCTCTTCACCATGAGTAGACAGCATTTTTCACCCTCCATTCGAGAATTTGAGTTTGGATTAGTTCTATTATGCGATAATGTACTGGCATTATCCTTATTATAAAGAACAATCCATGAAAAACCTGTTGGAATAGGGAAATGAAGCTAAGACTAAAAGGGAAAAGAATGCTGAACTAATATGATTTTTTGCAGTTTTTTGCAGAACCAATAGGTGGCTGCGGGCAGTAGTGCCACAGTGAGAGGTCAAAAAGTAGTCGGTTTCCAGCTCGGCAATGCCGTTTGGCTTTCGGCAAATCTTCAAGAATAACATAGCAGTCTGCAAGAGTATGATGAATACTGGCCGTATAACTCAGAGTAAGAAGTTTTTGGGTAACTAAATGGGCTCCATTATGAGGAAATCCGTTTTGTTTAGCGAGATGTAAACTTCGTTCGAACATTCTTACGGCTTCAGGGGTTTTTCCAATTTGTTTGAGAACATGACCTTGCATTGAAAGTAGAAGTGGGTCAACGAAAGAATGGGGATTATCGCGTAAAACATAGAGAGCCCGTTTCGCCTTGCCTTCTTTAAGAAGGATATCTCCGAGTGTCATGCAAAGCAAAGGATCATGACTAGATAAAAATTTTTCCAGAAGGGAAATAGCTTGAGTAGGTTTATGAAAGTAATAATAAAGTTGGCTTGCAAAGCGAGCAATCGACAAGGGACTGGTGTCCTGGGAAATAGCACGTGCCATTCGTCTTGCAGTTGTTTTTTGTCCTGGAGGAATAAAGTTCTTCTTTTTGAGCATGGCGATATAGGATAAGCCCAGACCGCTTCCGAGAACAAATAGACCACTTTTCCAGTCAAAACGCCAAAGTGTGATTGCACAGGCTATTATGGTAAACGTCGCCAAGAACATGAAATAGTAAATTTTTTGCACATAAAGTAGTTCTAGATCGTATTGAACGCGTTGCATTCTATCCCCCCGTTTATCTTACTAGAGAAAGAGGACAATTAGAACATCTTAAACGGGGAGCACATTATGAATAATTGGTCAATAGAAAAGAGGTCACGTAAACTTATGTACGTAACCCCTGACAACCTATCATTAAGATGGTGGAGGTAAGCGGGATCGAACCGCTGGCCTCTAAAATGCGAATCTAGCGCTCTCCCAGCTGAGCTATACCCCCAACAATTATTAATTATAATCCAATGAACTAAAATTGCAAGCCTTTTTGCTATCCATTAAAGATTTAAAATCATTTATAATGATTAAACGTATTTTCGGGGATTTCCGCGTCCGGAAATCCCCTTATGCGCAAGGCCTAGTCAAGATACTACCGACTAGACTTTACTTATTTATACATTAACGCAAACTTTGTCGAAAATCAATGTGTAATTTATAGGAGATCAATTATTCTCATGGAAATTATAATCATCTCCGGAGGGAATCGTCATCCGTAGATTCTCCAAAGCGTTCCCGTAAGAAAATATCGCAGTATCCATTATCCCATCGTTGGCACATATCGCAACTTGTGATCGTAGCTCCCATAAGGTCATTAGAGCGCTCAACAGGATAACTTGATTTAAAATAGGAACATTCTCCTCCAATAGCCCTTAGTTCATCTGGTGCATCGTTTTCTGGCATATCATCTTCCTCCCTTATAATTCTTCAAATTAAAGATTCCCCCAAAACGATGGAAACCATACAGCCTAAAGGTAACAAAATATTTAAAATTTTGGTATTAAAGATATTGTAATTTCCTGAAATCTATCTTAATATTAAACTTGTTGTATGGTATGATGGTCTGACCATCAGAATGTAAGCACTAGTAACGATACTTTTAGGTTAGGTCAATAATATATCTGGAATCGGCAGGGGAGGAAAGCAATATGGGAATTGAGAAAATCACTGAATTGTATGAGGGGTTCAAGGCTAAACTAGAAGCGGTTTCTGGAGAATGTTATCGTACTAAGACTGCAGAAGAAGCAGGAGAACTTGTATGTAAAGTGCTCCAAGGAAAAGGGGTTCAAACTGTGGCCCTCTTGAATTCGTCGATCTCACAAGAAGGAAACTTTACACAACAATTGGGTGGAGCTGGAATAGCTGTAACTACGGATCATTTTCGCGAAATAACGCCAGATGCACATGCGGGAATTACGCAAGTAAACTATGCTATTGCTGAACTTGGAACTCTTGTTCAAGCCGATGCAGATGCTAATGTTGATCAGCGTCTGTGTTCGACCCTTGTGCCTATACACGTCGCACTTGTTTCAACCAATAAGCTCATACCGACATTGATGGAAGCTATGGCAACCCTTCATCGACTTCCTCAAATTCCTGGATTTGTTGGATTTATCACAGGTCCTAGTAGAACTTCGGATATTGAACGTGTTTTGACGATTGGGGTTCACGGTCCGAAACAACTGGTGGTCGTCTTTGTTGATGAACTGGTAGAGGAGGTAGCGTAATGGCTGACAAACAATTTAAACATAAAATTGATGAAGCGCTTGGAAACAATGTGCTTCGAGGGGCTCTGGGACGTTTTGGAGATGCATATACCTTGGCACGTGCAAAAGCGTATGATGGTTATGACTTCAATTCGATTCGTGAAAATATCGCAGAAGTCAAGTCTTATGCGGCAAGCCATTTGGATGATATGCTCGATCAATTCGAAAAACAAGCATCCGCCAGAGGGGCTAAGGTTTATCGTGCGACCACCGGTGAGGACGCGAAAACGTATATTCTGGAGCTAGCCAAGAGACTAGGTGTAAAGCGAATTGTGAAGTCGAAATCTATGGCCTCAGAGGAGATTTTGCTCAATAAAACGTTACTTGCCGAAGGCATGGATGTACAGGAAACAGACTTAGGAGAATGGATTGTACAGCTTGCTGGGCAACATCCTTCTCACATGGTTTTGCCAGCAATCCATATGACGAAAGAAGAAGTTGCAGATACATTTACTAACCACTTGAACCGCTTGAACGAACCTGAAATCTCGGAACTCGTTAAAACGGCTAGGGTTGAACTTCGCAAAAAGTTTTTAGAGGCAGATATGGGAATTTCTGGAGCCAATATGGCTATCGCCGAGACAGGTACTTTGATTATGTTGACCAACGAAGGAAACGCCCGTCTAACATCAACCTTACCTCCTGTTCACGTTTACGTAGTAGGTATAGAGAAACTGGTACCAAAATTCGAGGATGCCACACACATCCTCCAGGCACTTCCGAGAAGTGCAACAGGTCAACAGATTACTAGTTATGTAAGTATGGTAACGGGTGCCACGCCTGCCTACCTCCCCGATGGCACGGTTCAGGATAAGGAATTTCACATCATCCTCATGGACAATGGTCGACGAAAAATGTACAGTGACGAAAAATTCAAGAAGACGTTTCAGTGCATTCGGTGTGCTTCTTGTCTAAATGTCTGTCCCGCTTTCCAACTCGTAGGCGGACATGTCTATGGACATATTTATACAGGCGGGATTGGAACCATCTTAACTAATTTCTTGAACTCAGAGAAAGATGCCAAAAATCCGCAAAATCTTTGTCTTCAATGTGGGAAGTGTTCCGAAGTATGCCCCGGAAAGTTGGATATTCCGCAGATGATTTTGGAAATACGAAACCGTATGGGAGAAAAAGATGGGCTTCCCTTTACTCAAAAATTTGCCTTGGATGTGGTCTCTAACCGACGATTGTTCCATTCGATGTTACGCATTGCATCCGTCGCTCAAAAGCCGTTTACAAAAGGGCAGCCGGTTATCCGTCATTTACCTATGTTTCTATCTGGTCTTACGGAAAAGAAGAGTTTACCCGCGGTTGCTAAGGTTCCTTTCCGAGATGTGTTTAAAACCATAAAGCAAGATGTTAAGAAACGGAAAGGAACGATCGCACTCTATGCAGGCTGCCTGCTTGACTTTGTCTATCCAAAGATCGCTGAAGGGGTTATTATCGCACTAAATGAAAAAGGATTCGAAGTCGTATTTCCTGAGGGACAATCTTGTTGTGGTGCTCCGGCAACGTACATGGGTGACCGCAAAAATGCGCGCAAGTGTGCGATTATGAATATTGAAGCCTTAGAGGCTGAAAAGGTTGATTATGTAGTCTCCGCTTGTCCAACCTGTACACATGCACTGATAGAAAGTTATAAAGAGCTCCTCCAAGATGATCCGGCATTAGCAGCTCGTGCTGAAGAACTGAGTCGTAAGTCTAGAGACTTCTCCAAATTATTATTTGATTTAGGTGGATTACCTCCTGGAGGAGACGGAGCTCCACTGAAAATTACGTATCATGATTCCTGTCACCTGAAACGGTCAATGGGAGTTTATGCTGAACCCCGAAAAATTTTAACGGATACATCGGGGGTAGAACTCATTGAGATGAAGGAATCAGATCGTTGCTGTGGCTTCGCTGGCTCATACTCTATAAAATTTCCTGAGATGTCGGGCCCCATCTTGGACCGTAAACTCAAGAATATTGAAGAAACGGGTGCAGATGTTGTTGTAGTAGATTGCCCGGGATGTTTAATGCAAATCTCAGGCGGCCTAGATAAGCAAAATCCAAAAATCAAAGTTATACACACGGCTGAACTTCTTTTGGAGAAACGAAAAAAGAAACAAAATAAGTATAAGAAGTAATTAATTCAACGATATTCGTGGAAAAGTTACATTTTACTACCAAGGATTTTCCAGTAGCTAGATAGAAGTAAGTCAAAAGAGCAGACACCTTTTTTCTGGAATGAAGTAAGGCAAATGTGTTGCCTCGAAAGCGAGCGAAATCGCGTTGAAGGAATGAAGGTGAAGTTGCCTTCCCCAATGTGCCTGCAGAACATGAGGGAAGGTAAGGCTCAGGCTTGCGCCTCTGTAAAAAGCAGAGTGGGCCGTTGCATAATCTGAGCTTAGGGAGCCTCATGGGATCATTCTCCCAGGGGGCTCTTTTTTTACGCAAATCAAGTTGTGGTCATAATAAAAAGGAACAATCTCAACAAACAGGAGGAATTTGTGTATAGACCGAGAATATTATAACATATAAAGAAAACTTGGCTGGCGCCAAGCGCTGGCCATGGATGGCCAAGTGTCCCTGTAGCCAAGGATGGCGAAAAGGGACCCTCTGGCGAAGGCGGCTGCCTACTTGCACTTATACTTTCTGATAGTAGAACAAAACAGTGGATAGGTTCAGAGTTTGAGACCTCAATAGGAGGACACGAACGTGATACAAGCTATTTTATTTGATGTCGGTGCATTGACAAAGGTTGATACGGCAGATTTCATGCGGAATTACCTTGGAATCTTAGCCCCTCGCTTTGCACATCTTCTTTCACCTGATAAATTTTCTAAGCACCTGCTAAAAGCCCTAGAGACTACCAAAAATCATCCAAAGCAGGGGCAAACCAATATGCAAACGTTCTACGATGATTTTAGCAAGGCCACAGGTCAGTCATTCCAAACCCTACGACCTATTTTCGAGGAGTTTTACGAATCCGATTTCCCCGCTTTGCGCTGCCTAGTTCAGGCTATTCCTATAGGAGTAAAAGTGGTCGAAAACGCTATTCAACAGGGATTTTTAACCGCAGTTGCATCGGATCCGTTGATGCCTTTGGGCGCCATGCAGGAACAGGTTCGCTGGGCTGGACTTACCCCAGATCATTTTAAGGTCATTCCTGCTTTGGATAACTTTCATTATTGTAAACCCCATCTCGGGTTCTTCCGAGAAGTTGCTGAAAGCCTTGGAGTAAAAACGGAAAGCTGTTTGTTAGTCAGTGAGCAGTCTGAAAATGTCATCTGTCGAGAATTGGGAATGAAGACATTTCTGGTGGGAATCACTGAATCTGAGACGCTAACAGATTATGCAGGCCAGCTTGAAGATCTCTTTCGATTAATTAGTCAAGGTACTTTATAATTTTCTGAAAGGAAGTATAAGCGTGGGAGTACTGGGCCAATTCGCACTCAATGAAATGGCAGGGACCCCAAACCCACCGTTTCCATCAGTGCGTATGGCTGAGTTATTCTATGAGTATCTCGGCCGTTATAACGAGTGGAAAACGGCTAAACTTCAAGAAACGTTTTGGATGCTGATTGCTTTGTGCTTAGGGTTATTCAGTTTATTTATTCCTTTGTTCTTGCCAAGAATCTGGATGACTATGAGTTTGGCAGTGCTCGGTCTATTCTATTTTGTGATGCGTCATTATTTAGAAGTAAGCGAGCGAGTAAATCATTTACACGTTAATGTACATATATTGCATCACCATTTAATCGGCAAACTCGAAGTGGGTTTTTGCGATCATGTCGAACCTTGCCAATGTGTAGAAAATTTTCGCAGCTATGTTCTCAGACATTATAGTATTTCATTGGATAAGGGGTCCTTATTATGATTAATAGAGGGTGTTCAGGATGGAACGGAAGTATTTGCTAAACAATAGGATAAATGCTAAAATAAATACTAATTTAAATTTATTAGATTTAATCAAGGAGGTATTTCAATGAAAAGTTATGTCTGCTCAGCGTGTGGCTATGTTTATGATCCTGAAGTTGGAGATCCGGATTCAGGAATTGCCCCGGGTACCGCTTTTGAGGATATCCCAGATGATTGGGTTTGTCCACTTTGTGGAGTGAGTAAAAGTGAATTCGAGGTAGTTGCGTAAACTACTTAAATGATGATCTAAACGCAAAGGGAAAAGCTCAAAATTTGAGCTTTTCCCTTTAGCTTTTCCCTATAGTTCCATTATCGCAGCTTCATCACGGTCAAGTTTTTCCATGCATGCTTTTAGGCGGGTCCGCAGGTCGGAATCGCCTATGGCCTCCCGCATTTGACGCATCAAATCAATGGTTCGTCTGAAAACACTGATGATATCTCCTTCATCAAGGTTACATAACGCCTGTACCTCAACGAATGATGTGCCTTGACTCCAGGCATAAGTAATCCCCGCAACGCGTGGGTCGTATCTAACTGTGTCTTGTCCACAAATGCTTTGAATATATTCCGCGATTTCTTTGACAGGTACTGAATCAAAAACTGCAGCACGTTGAAACATATCATTTTTCCTTGCTTCGAAGTCGATGCAGGACAGTAAGGCATTGAGTTGATCGTCATCGAGTTGCTGGAAAACGTCTGAGTAAATGAGTTCAGTTACTAGGAGTTCTTGAACATAAATACGGCTGGCACAAGTTCCACGGGGCAAAAGTTCATTTTCGCGTAAATACCCTATTTGGCGAAGGTGATTTTTCTTGTATTCAAATTCATCTAAAAAGGCATTTTCATCGGGAAGGCCATCTAAAGCCGTTTGAAGACCTTGCTGTTGTTGTATGATGGTAAAATAGGTTTTACTTTGATCCCTGCAGTTTTCCTGCTGTTCTGAAGGGCAAGTTTTAGGAGTTAAGGATAATACCTTTTCCCAAGTGTGAATTTTGCGGGCCATTTCTCGGCCATATACCCTAGTTTGCTTGCGAGGTCCTAAAGCCTTATACGCCTTCCGGAGCTTCTCTAATTCCTTTCGTTTGGGATGGTGTTTTAACGGGCAAATAAACGATCCAACCTCTTCGCAGAGATGATGTTGAGTGGCTTCAAGCTGCTGCTGGATCTGAGCTAATTCGTTGTGAAGATGATCGGAACTCAGTCGGTAGCTATAGGCTGCAAAACTTTTTTGAAAATAAGTTTCTATTTGTCCCTGCGTCAACGTTGCTGTGAGATTCAGAACTGTATTGTAGGTCAACCTAAATTGGCTGGTGAGTGGCTCGAGTCGATTTAACTGGAACTTTGGTGGAGGGCTCTTTTCCATATAGGACAAGTCAACGATGGCAAACGAATAGCCTTTTTTATCGAGACCACGTCGCCCCGCACGACCGGACATTTGAAAAAATTCATGATTGGCAAGTGGGCGAAAATTGCGTCCATCATATTTATTGAGTGAGTCAAAACAAACTGCTTTGACGGGATAATTAATTCCTACGCTAAAGGTTTCTGTGCAGTAGAGTACGTGAATCAGTCGTTCTAAGAAGAGTTCTTCGACAATGACTTTTTGAGATGGAAGCAATCCGGCATGATGATAGGCGATCCCTTTGGAACACAAACGCTTAAGTTGACGGGTTGAAGACGACCATTCAATTTCTGGACCAAAGTGCTGAAGGAATTTTTCTTCAACAATTCGGCGCTCCGGAGATCTTAAATAATTAGCGATGGTCGCCAATTCCATGGCTTTTATGGCACATTGTTTTCGACTGAAAACAAAGAAAAGTGCTGGAAGATGGTCACGTTGAATCGTTCGAATGAGGTCTAAGTGGCTCGTTGGGCCAAAGGGGTTGTCGTCATTGATACGGTCTTTGAGCTTTCGACGATAATAACGCCAGAGTTCATCATAACTAACCAGGCCAGTGTCTTTGGTATAATAGAAATAGTCTAAAGGGACAACCCGGTTATGTTCTTCGATTAGTGCAACATCCTCATGTCGAATGGATTTGATCCAATCGACTAAATGTTGGGCATTGGCTATCGTTGCACTTAAACCAAGAATTTTCATTTTGGAAGGTGCGAGAATAATGGATTCTTCCCATACGGTGCCACGTTCCTCGTCATTGAGCCAGTGAATCTCATCAAAAACAATGTGAGATACAAACTCAAGATTAGGATCTTCCGTGATAACTTGATTACGAAAGACTTCTGTGGTCATAATTAGTAAGGGGGCGGTAGGATTCAGGACAACATCCCCTGTCATGATCCCTACTGCCTCTTCACCAAACTGTGCTTTAAAGTCTCTGAATTTTTGATTGCTCAGAGCTTTAATTGGTGCTGTATAGATCACCTTTAGGTGTTCAGTCATAGCTTTCTCAATTAAATAATCCGCGACAAGTGTCTTGCCTGTACCCGTGGGTGCAGCCACAACCACAGATTTTCCAGCATCAATGGCATCCAGTGCCTCTTCTTGAAAAGGGTCAAGTGTAAATTCGTGATACGTGCGTTTAGACATGTCGGTCAGCTCGTTTCTGATGTCATTTTACTTATTTTAACAAAACGCTGAATAATGGTCAACTTTGTGTGGTAGATGGTCTGAATGATCACTAGGTCCCATATGATGAAACAAGAGACAAGGCTAAGGGGGGATCAGTGGTGTCTTCGTTGCGATTAGAGATAGAGCAAGCCATGGGACTCAAGTTTCCGGAGCGCAACGGTGAAGCGATCGTACGGTTTGAGGAATCCATGGAAGTTCCCCGTGCAGCTGAAACGTTAATGCGAGGATTATATCGTGACCCTGAGCGTGTGCGTCAGGGATTTAAACTACTGCAACAAGAAACCGGATCTCTGATTGATATTCTCATGCCTCGGCGCTCTCGGTTACGTGAATGGGCTGATTCTCTTCCGGATCGTCCCAAAGAAGCGGAATCCTTCTTAAAAGAAACAACAGAACAACTTTTAATAAGAGAACAACGTTTGGTACAGGCTGAACGAGACTTAGTAGGTCAATTACAAGAGAGTGGATTAGAGGATGTCTTCCCAATCCCCTTAGCAGCTTTCGGAATTTGTACTTACCGAGATCCTAACGTGAAACTCTTTCTAAAGCCGATTGGAAGGTTTGCAGAAATCGTTCAGATAAACCCTGAGTCTTTACGGCAGGCAATACGCGTTCATTTCCTGTTTCTACTTCTTCTGATCGCTGGAGCAGACTTAGATGGCCGAGTCTATGCTCGGGGAGGGGAAGATGAGGTGATCCACTGGCTAACAAGTGTTTATACGTTCCGATTTTTAAAGAGTCAATCGACAGAACTCATTCAATGTTATCAAGAATGGGTTAAAGCATGGGGAGGAAAAATGCCGCCCCAAAGCCTATTTAACGAACGAGCCTGTGAAAAGACACGCGCTGCGATGGTATTTTGGCGGCGTCAGTTGAACATAAGTTGGGAAGAATGTTGGCACATAGTCAATCAACTGGAGCCTGAAAGCTCCAATGTCATGGGTTTTAATTAAGGCCATTCCGCTAATTCATAGGGCTTAATAATTTCCAACCGATCATCGACCAGTTTCAAAACCCCTGATTTTTTCCAACCGTTAATGGCACGATTGACACATTCGCGTGAGGTTCCGATCATACTGGCTAGATCCCGATGTGTGAGTGAGGCATCTATAAAAATCGGTTGGCCTGGGTTTGAGGCAGGCTTCGCTAGGCGAAGAAATAGAGCAGCAAGAACTCCTGCTGTTGAACGGTTGGTTAAAATCCGTATGAACTCTTGAGCGAGCCTTAACCGCCTGCTCAAAGTCCGAATCAGGGCCATGGAGAGAGCAGGATTAGCCTCGAGAAGACGGGGCATGACTTCATTATGTAAGACTAAAAGGGTGCTGTCTTGTAGAACTTCAGCAGTGGCTGGATATGAACCTGCTTCAAGCAGTAGAAGTTCGGCGAAACAATCATAGGGGCCACACCAATCGAGAATCTGTTCCACACCCTCTGGTGTTGATTTACTGAGTTTTACTTGTCCAGAGAGGACAAAATACACTGAAGAACCGATCTCTCCCTCAACAAACAAGAGCTGTCCACGGCGGTAATGACGCTCATTTAGATGGGGAAGCAGGGGAGTGACATCGTCAGTAGTTAAGGATGAAAACAGAGCAAAGCGGAGAAGTTCCTCGGGCTTAAGCACGAATTGCACCTCATTTCAGTAACTTATTTTGACACGTATTGGTGGATGTTTCGGATAGTATAAACGAGGAGACCTTTTAGGTCTCCTCGTTTTCACAGTGTAACGAGTAAGGTCATACACTAGAAGGGAGCGAGGAGGAATCGTTAATGAGAATGGTTGACATTGAATGGACTCCGGTACAGATAAAACCGGTCATCAACACCCCTTTTCGAGTGTTGGTGTTATTTGTAGTAGCAGTCTTAACTGTGATCATCGTTATAAATGCAAGTTAATGGCGTCCGATCAGTTCAGGGTAAGTCTAATGAATGTGAGGGCGTAGCACTGACTTGTTGGGCCGCACGGACAACATCTGCCATAACACGCGCTTGATCTGGAAGTGCTTGGGATTCCCATTGCGTCATAATTTCGCCACGCGAAGAAACATAATAACGCGGGGGTAAACGATTTAAGGCTAAGGCCATAATATCAGCCTGACAGCGCTCACAGGAACAGGATATTGCGTTTTTGCGAAGATAATCTTGTAGTGCCTGATGGACTGCAATTTCTGTGTGATTTTTAAGGTCATACATAGGTATGTTTCATCTCCTTTGTACTTCTTTAGTAATTCCAATAATAAGGGTAAATTGATTAAAGAACAAGTAGATGTTTTATAAAGGATGGCACATGTTAATCAAAGAGCGTATAATTAGGCAGAAACATAAGAATGCAATTCTGCCTAACTATACGCTCTTATGGTTTAAAGAAAACTTGGCTAGCGCCAAGCCTTAGCGAAGGCGGTCGCCTTAGTTGCACTTATGCCACCCAAAACTTATACTTCCTGACTGGTACAAGAAAGAGTATTCACCGAAGAAGATGCCCTATAAACGCTCAAGAGTAAGATTATCTTTTGAGTTTACTGGTTACCCCTTGCCAAAACCGACTTGTTTCGTAACCAAGGCGCCATACGGCAATGCCCCTCAACCGATAACTTTTGACAAAGCCGAGGCGAATCTTGGCAGAAAGTTCATTTTCATACCAGACAGTATGTCTTAGGCGTCCTTGCCAATAATAGAAATTAGGTTCGACTGCGGGATCAGACCAAAGGATGCGTGCATTAGTTCGAGCGACCAACTCGGGAATATCACGCATTGGAACCATCTGAGTTTGCTCGTGGGACCAATCATACCCATAGACGGGTATGCCCAGTAATAATTTTTCGTGCGGGACATAGCGGATAGCATAGTCGAGCGATTCGGTCATCCAAGGTAGACTTGCAATTGGACCGGGCGAACCGCCTGAAAAATGTTCGTCATAGGTCATTAGAGTCACTGAATCGCATAACCGCCCAATGCCAGCAAAGTCATAGCCTGGCGCTTCCCATTTCGAACGCTTTGCAGGGATAGCAATAGTTAAAAGTAAACCTCGGTCATGTAATGTTGCCTTCAAGGATTCTAGAAAAGCAAGAAAAGGAATTCGGTAAGGGCCTTCTATCCCTTCAAAATCGACATGTACACCGGCTGCCGTAGGTGGGATCAAATTCATCATATGCTGTATACAATTTCGTTGCGAAACAGTTGAAGATAAAACAGAACGTAAGGGTAGAGGATCAAAGATTTTTCCGTTAAAATTGTGAAAGAGAATAAGGGGAGCCGTTCCTTGTGCTATAGCCTCTTGAAGCGCGAGTTTATTAACTTGACCGCTGAACTGACCATCTGGTTGAAGCTGAAAGGCAAAGTCAGCATAAGCATCGATGCGGGAGCCTTGTTGCCGCAGTGAGCCAATGGCGCGCATATCTCCCTGGAAATCTTCGGAAACATAACCGAGTACCCATAATCGTTTGTCTATAAGGTGTCGTGCTGTCGGTGTCCAATTTGAATTCAAACAGACTTCCTCCTCTTGTTGTATACTCCCTAGGATAAGATATGAGGAGGAAGCGAATAAATTTTCCTTTTTATTATGGTAAAATAAGGTAAGTGAGGGATCTGCGATGAAGTGGGATTTTATTAATGATTTGCAAAGGATTTATGGTTATATGGATCATTTGGAGGAGCAAACTATCCAACGAGATTATCCAATGATATGGGAGAGAATTCATGCCACAAGCTGTGCTCAAATGGGTCGTATGCTTGCGGAAATGCGAAGTGTAGACACTGAGCAGGCAGCGTTAGCTTGTGCCTTACATGATATTGGCCGTTGGGTATCGGGACGACAGTATGATCATGCGCCTAAAGGTGAGGAGCCAGTTCGGCGTTTCTTGGTGGAAGGGAACGTCACAGAAGAAACAAGAGAACAGATTGTTCAAGCGGTTATAAACCATTCTAAGAAGGATCAGATTGGCACAGCACTTGAGGAAATTGTGAAGGATGCAGATATTTTAGACTGTTATTGGCATGGAGAAGAAATATCGAAGGAGTATCATATTGCTAGGCTTCAGCAGGCTTTAAAAGACTTAGGAATCAATCCATTGAAGGAGGGATAGCATGGAAAAAGTACTACTTATTGCTACAGGTGGAACTATTGCCATGCGTAAGGATGAAACAGGAAAGGTTGTTCCAGCTGTTAGCGGTCATGAGCTACTGGAAAGCCTTCCTGAACTCTCTCAGCAAGCCGATTGGGAAATATGCGATTTTAGCAATGTAGCAAGTTGTAATATGGATCCAACGCAGATGAGGACTTTAGCACTTGAGGTTGAGCGGCACTTTTCTCTCGATCCTTTACTAAAAGGGATTATCATAACCCATGGTACGGATACGCTGGAGGAAACCGCTTATTTCCTAGATGTTGCCATTAATGATCACCGGCCAGTGATTCTGACCGCTTCTCAAAGAGATGCTTCTGAGAGCGATTCGGATGGACCGCGCAATCTATCGAATGCTATGCGCATTGCCCTCGATCCTCGGGCTGTGGATCGAGGGGTTGTTATTGCTCTCAATGAAGAAATTCATGCTGCACGGGATGTGCGAAAATTGCATACGAATCATGTCGATGCCTTCAATTCGGGCGATAAAGGAGCCTTGGGAAGTATCGACACAGGGGAGGTCATTTGGCATCGTAAACCTGAACGAACCGTTAAGCTTGGAATTCAAAAGACTCTAGCAAAGGTCGCGATTTGTAAGGTTTATACGGGTATGCCTTCGAATATCTTGCGGACCATGATTCAAGACGACACGGAAGCGTTCGTGATCGAGGCTTTTGGACGTGGAAATCTACCGCCAATCCTTATGCAGGAGATTTCTGAGATTATCGCAATGGGTGTTCCAGTCGTGATTACGTCACGATGCTTATTTGGGCGTACGGCTCCTGTCTATGGATATCCGGGTGGGGGAGCAGACCTCGAACGAGTTGGGGCTTGGTTTTCAGCGGATTTATCGACGGAAAAGGTGCGTTTGTTTTTAAGTATTGCCTTAGGACAAGGTATGGATAAAAAGGAATTGAGAAAGATTCTCTCTAATGGGGCTGTGAATATTTCTTGATCAATCTACTGTGCCTGCTCGGTCGTTATACCCTTGTCATGATGGGAGGAGAAACCGAAAATGAAACGCAATTCCGTTATGGCTGGATATTATATTTTTTATTTTGCAGCGGTGGGAATTTATCTTCCGTTTTTACCTTTATTTCTCACGCGTTCTAATATGAACAGCCTTCAAATTGGTTTTCTAATGTCTGTCGGTCCACTCGCTGGTATTTTCGCTCAAGCGGTTTGGGGAACACTCGCAGATCGACATCATCGCCGCAAAGAATATTTACTCGCGGCTTTGATATTAACGACTTTCATCAGCATTACGTTGTCTTTTGGCAAAGGTTTTTTATCGTTTGCTTTTTTGTTGTTTTTATATGCTCTAACAAACTCACCAATTACACCTTTATCGGATGCGTTGGTGTTAAATACACTAGATGATCCAAAGGATTATGGAAAAATTCGTCGCTGGGGTTCCTTAGGGTTTGCCCTGACTGCCGCTCTCGGTGGACTTATTTTCTCTCATTTAGATTTGGCTTGGTTCGGGGTTCTAGAAGGCATTATTCTATTAGGGAGTTTATTCTGGGCGAACTCGTTACCTAACCCACGTGACACGATGCAAAAGGTTTCCACCATACCTTTTCCCATTATTAGCGTCCTCAATGCTCCGGGGTTACTTGTTTTTTTGATAGTCACCTTACTTTTCATGACCCCATATAATGCATACACTGCTTTTTTTGGCTGGCACATGCAGGCATTAGGGGCAAGCCGCTGGTGGATTGGGTTAGGGTGGATGATTGCTGCATTGAGTGAAATGATTGTATTTAGCAAGGGAAGTGCTTGGCTGAAGCGGTCTCATCCTCAATACTTGATCGCGATGGCTGGGATTATTTTTGCTCTACGTTGGGTAACGTATAGTTTTGTTCAAGACTATCATTTAATAGTCTTGTTACAGATAACTCAGAGTCTTAGCTTTGCACTATTTTATTTAGCCGGTGTGGAGTATTTAAACCTTCTTTTGCCTCCCTATCTTCAAGGGAGCACTCAGTCTGCCTTTAATGCTGTCAGTTTTGGAATCAGCGCGATTGTTGGAACCGTGGGTGCAGGGTGGCTGATTCGTATCGGTGAGGTACAATTGATGTACAGAGTATCGGCCTTGCTCACAGTCGGGGGTGTGATTTTAGCGCTGCTTTTCCTACAATATGATAATAGGTTATAACAGGGCAACGGGTGTGCCATTTGCTCTTAGAATTGCCCTATTGGTGCCATCAAAGTGATTGGAAGATAAAGCCCCAGACCATATTGTATGGGTTATTGTCCCAATGATATTTAAGGAGGTTACAAAAATGATTAGACAAGCCGTTGAAAAAGATTTGCACGAAATCTTGGAAATTTATAACGATGCCATATTAAACACTACGGCAATATACACCTATGATATTCAGACCCTGGAGGATAGAAAGTTATGGTTTCAGAAGAAGAATGAGGAGGGATTGCCGGTTCTTGTTTTTGAAGAAAATAATGAAGTTCTTGGATTTGCAACGTTTGGCCCTTTTAGAGCTTGGCCAGCCTATAAATATACGATAGAGCATTCTGTCTATGTGCATCCAAACTATAGGAACCATGGGGTTGGTACTGCATTAATGAAAGAAATCATTAGAATTGCTGATAAAAGAGAGTATGCAACACTAGTTGCCGGTATAGATGGTTTTAATGAAAACAGCATTAAAATGCATGAAAAGATGGGTTTTGAATATTCAGGTACTATTAAAAGAGCTGGTTTTAAATTTGGTAAGTGGCTTAACCTAGTATTTTACCAAATAAATCTCTCAGGTCCTAAAAATCCAATGGATGGGTAAGTTGTAGGGAAGGCCGACGGTTGTTTTTATGATTTATCTTGACAGGGTAAGGAAAGGATAGTATCCTATAGATGAGATAGGTTCTCAGTTATTTTTTAGGATTTAAGTGAGAATGATTATCGTTTATATAGGAGGGATGAAACGATGGGACGCTATTTAGGGGATTTAAAACCTGGAGAACGGGCATGTGTTGAGCATATTGAAGGTGGGGGAGCGTTACGTCGTCGGATGATGGATATGGGAATCGTCCCTGGGGTTGAGTTAGAAGTTATACGTTGTGCTCCTTGGGGTGGACCACTTCAGATTCGATTGAAAGGGTACTATTTAGCAATGCGCCGAGGAGAATGTGCTAAAATTTTTGTCAAGGAGACCCATCAAGGGTCCATAGAACATCCGCTAGCAAGTCGTTAAAACTTGTTTGTTATACCTAATGTGATTTTACTAGGACATATTAGCAAGCTTAAAAGAAGGGAGGCGCTTAGCCATGAAAATAGCACTTATGGGTAATCCGAATGTCGGTAAGAGTACAGTATTTAATGCTTTAACGGGTTCCAACCAACAAGTTGGGAACTGGGCTGGAAAAACGGTTGAACGAAAGTTGGGTACGATCCAGAGAGCTGGTCAGGACATAGAACTGATTGATCTTCCTGGAACTTATAGTTTGACTGCGTACTCCCAAGAAGAGATTGTTACTCGCGAATATATACTCCGAGAAAAACCGGATGTTGTAATGGCGATGGTTGATGCCTCAAATATTGAACGAAATCTTTACTTAATACTCCAGCTTATGGAACTTGCGCCCCGCGTTGTTATCGGCTTGAATATGTTAGATTTGGCACAATCCGCAGGCATAACGATTCAGGCTACTAGTTTAGCCTCTGCTTTAAAGGTTCCAGTGGTTGAAATTGTTGCGGCTAAAGGAAAAGGGATCGAAGAATTCTTAATGGAGGCTATTAAGTTAGGAAAACTAGAACATGATCCTACGCCAGGGAATGTCCTATATCCGGAAGAACTGGAACAACGGATTCAGGCAATGGAAGAATTGTTGGCTGATACCCCATGGGCAGAAAGGTATCCATTGCGCTGGTTAGCCATAAAACGCCTAGAAAGAGATCCGGAAATCGGGCAAGAGTGGAAGAAAATCACCCCACAGGCTCGGAAAAATAAGGACAAGGATTCCTGCTGTGATCCTGGAGATGGAGTCAATTACGAGCTTAAAGAATCGATCACGCTTCCAGGTGAGGCATTGCTCCTGAAGTATGAGACAGAAGGATGGACTAAGGATCATTTTGAGATGGCCTTTGCCGATGCAAAATATCAATATATTTCCCAGATCCTTCCTAAGTTTGCGACTCAGGAAAATCTTACTAAACCCACGCGGACGGATTTGTTAGATCGTTGGGTTCTATCTCCAATTTGGGGCTATCCCATCATGCTCGCAGTCCTAGCATTTGTGTTTTGGGCTTCCTTTATTTCTAGTGCGCCATTGGGTAGTGCTGTTTCCCAAGGTATGGCTTGGGCGGGCGATGTCATGGCTCGTTTGCTACAATGGGGTCATGCTCCTGACTTTATCCAAAGTTTAGTAAGAGATGGGATTTTCGCGGGGGTAGGTGCTGTTTTAGCATTTGTGCCTCAGATTGCAATTTTCTTTGCCTTCTTTTCCTTTATGCAAGACAGCGGTTATTTGGCGCGGGCAGCGTTTTTAGGGGACCGATTTATGCAACTCATGGGTTTACATGGAAAGTCGTTTTTCTCCTTGGTTTCCGGTTTTGGATGTAATGTTCCGGGAATTATGGCCACAAGAACACTGGAAGATCCCAAGGACCGTTTGATTACTATGCTCATCAATCCGTTGATTCCCTGCGTGCCTCGTTTAGGGGTTATGAGTGCCGTTGTGGCTGCATTTTTTCCAGGTTCTCGAGGTGCCGTCGTTATGTTAAGTCTTCTGATGTTAAGTATGCTCCTCGTGATGTTCTCGGCACTCTTTTTAAGAAAAGTGGTCAAACAAACCGAACGATCAGCCTTTGTCATGGAACTCCCTCTGTACCATATCCCCACGTTCCGCAATATCCTGTGGCCTACTTGGCAGAAAACGTACTCCTTTCTCAAAAGGGCGTGGACGTTCATTTTAGTAGCTTCAATTGTGGTCTGGGTCTTGAGCTCTTATCCACAAGGGGTTCCTATGGACAGGACGTGGGCTGGTAAAATGGGAGGGTTGTTGGCTATTATTGGGCAACCGTTAGGATTTGACTGGCGGATAATGGTCGCAATTGTTTTTGGGTTTACAGCTAAAGAAACGACATTATCAACCCTCGGCATATTGTACGGTGTTGCAGCAGATGCTTCGCAGTCTATTGCTCAAGCGATGACGGGGGCCATGACTTCCTTAGAGGCTTACACATTTCTAGTTGTTTATATGCTTTATATTCCATGTCTCGCATCGGTCGTAACAACGTATAAGGAATCCGGAAGTTTAGCCTGGACAAGCTTTGGGGTCGCTTATAACCTTCTTCTTAGTTTTGTTGTGGGGTGGATTGTTTTTCACGGAGGACAAGCGATCGGCATTCATTAGGCCTAAAAAGTCCTACTGGAGGTGAACGGTTATGTTTGCAAGCATTATGAAAATTCTGGCACGCAAGGAATCGATCTCGATGGCACAGTTGGCCCACCAAGTTGGTTATTCAGTAAGGGAAATTCAAAGTGCGTTGGAACAAATGGAGCATATGGGCTACATTCGTCGCGAACTTTTCGGCCAAGCGTGTAGTTCGCGCTGTGGATCAGATCGAAGCAGTCACTGTGAAGGGTGTGGTTTTTCTTCGTCCGAGACGTTTAATTTTTGGGTACTTACGGAGCGGGGACAAACAATAGTGGGTTCGCAGCCAAAATAGCCAAGGCATTTATTTTTAGAAATTTTCCTTATATTATGGTATGATAATAGGAAAATTTGAATTCTTGGTGAATTATATAGGCGTTTGGAAGGGAGCCCGTGTACTGAATGAGTAAGCCCCGTGAGGAAAAATATCAAGCTATTTTAGATGCGGCTACGACGGCTTTTGCGGAATATGGCTATTTCTCTTGTCAAGTATCCAAAATCGCCAAATTAGCAGGAATTGCGGACGGTACAATTTATCTCTATTTTAAAAATAAGGAAGATATTTTGGTCAGTCTTTTTACGGAGCGGATGGGTCAATTTATTAAAGAGATTCGTCAGGCTACTGGAAAATATGAGACAACCCAAGAACGATTATTGTGTATTATTCGAACCCATTTGAGGTATATGCAGGAAAACCGTTCGCTTGCCATAGTTACTCAGATTGAACTCAGACAGTCGAATCCGGAAATCAGAGAAGCAATTTCTGGTCCCTTAAGAGAGTATTTCCATCTTATTGAACAAGTTCTTGCAGAGGGAGTTAAAAAAGACGAAATCATTTTAGCGGATATTAAGGTAGCTAGACAGATGTTCTTTGGGACGTTGGATGCTATGATCAGTGATTGGGTGACTTCGAAGAAACCACGTTCTTTGGAAGAATCTGAAGATGTTGTATTTGACTTAGTACGAGGGGCTTTTAAAATTAACAATTTGACGTAACTTCAAAGAGGCATTGTCTCTTATTCCGGCTAGGACGAAAGCTAAAGGGAAGTAAGGATTGCTTAAGCGATTCCTTACTTCCCTTTTATCTTGTACCAGTCAGAAAGTATAAGTTTCGGGAAGTTAACTTTCTTGGTTTCAGCATAGTCACAAAATGGAAAGTATCTAGACAATAGGGTAATGTTCGCGTATTATTTATGGGAATGTCTAATACTATTACAAGCATGAAAAACCAAAAGATAGGGAGATATATGATGGATTTTGCGGGTAAAGATAAAGCGACTTATGTGAAAGAGACTTTTAATGCTATTGCTGGCCATTATGATTTGATGAATAGTTTGATGAGCCTGGGAATGGATAAGCGGTGGCGACATATTGCCGTGCAACGTGTAGGGGCAAGGCCGGGTATGAAGATTCTTGATGTTTGCTGTGGGACAGGACAACTTTCGATGGAACTAGGAAACGTGGTGGGAGAAGAAGGGAACATTATTGGGTTGGACTTCTCACAGAATATGTTGGACGTAGCTGAACATTCATTGGCACACTCCCCGAATAGGGATCGTATTCATTTCATTCAAGGGAATGCTATGGAACTTCCCTTCCCGGATCATTCGTTTGACGGGGTAACGGTAGGCTGGGGATTGCGAAATTTGCCGGATTTGCGCCAGGGGATACGAGAAATGGTACGTGTTGTAAAGCCTGGAGGAAAGGTTGTATCCTTAGATATGGCTAAACCATCGTTCCCGGGGTTTAAGCAAGTTTATTGGCTATATTTTGAAAAGCTTGTCCCTATAATGGGTAAAATTTGGGCCAAAAAATCAAGTGCATATCAATACTTACATGATTCTGCCCGAGAATTTCCATCTCAGCAAGAATTAGTCCGAATCTTTGCAGAGTGTGGTTTAACCGAAACAAATTATGTTAATTTGGCAGGAGGGGTTGTAGCCGTCGTAATTGGTACGAAACCCAAGGACTAAAAATGATTCCCAGTTAAGATGGACCATAGGAGTTGAAGAGTTATTTGTTATAATAATCATACTTTATAGAAATAATATAGTATAAATATCCTTAATGGGCCCTGAAAAAAAACCACTAGACATGGATAGAAAAGAGGAGTAAAATTCACTATGCTCTTGTCGCAATGAGAGTAAACATTAGCATTGAAGCTTGCTTAGGAGAAAGAAGGATCTATGATGATGGCTAATAATAATAAGTTATTGTGGCTACGAATTCGCACCTCTATTTTTGGTCATCCACTAGCAACGCAAAATGCAGAAGATGCAAAAGTTGGTGTCGCAGGAGGAGTTCCAGTTTTTGGTTCTGACATCATTTCTTCTGAGGGCTATGCACCGGACGAAATTTTGTACGCCCTTCTTCTGGCTGGATCATTGGGTTACGCGTATATTTTAAAGATTTCAGTTGCCATCGTCCTTCTCGTGATCAGCATTTTTCTTGTTTATCGTAAAGCAATACAAAAATATCCTGAAGGTGGTGGTTCGTACACCATCGCTAAGGCATATCTTGGCGAAAATTTTGGTCTTATTGCTGGGGCGAGTTTGACTCTTGACTATGTTTTGACAGTTGCAGTAAGCGTTAGTTCTGCGATTGAAAACTTAACTGGGATTATCCCATGGTTGGCCCCACCTCAACACAAAGTATTAGCAGACTGTTTGGTGATTTTGTTTATGGCGTGGATAAATTTACGTGGTTTGAAAGAGTCAGCCAAATTATTTGCGTTTCCGGTATATCTTTATATTGCGACTTTAGCCTTATTAATCGGAACTGGTTTGGTAGAGATTTTGGTTCACGGAGTGACACCAATGGCTGTAGCAACAGGGCATATTGCTTCTACTTCAGTAAGTGGGATGACCTGGTTTATCTTAGCACGAGCGTTTGCAGGCGGAACGACGGCTCTTACTGGTTTTGAAGCAGTGAGCAATGGGGTTACGGCGTTCAAAAATCCTGCCCAGAAACGAGCCATTCATACCTTAATGGTTTTGGCCATTGTTGTTTCTCTTGGCTTAATAGGCTTAACCTATTTAGCGGGTGCCTACCATTTGGTCCCGGCAGGAGGGAATACAGTCCTTAATCAGTTAGGTTTAATTATCTTTGGTAAAACCATTCCCTATTTTGTTTTGATGGGAACAGCTGCTGCTATTTTGGTTATTGCCTCAAGTACACCTTTTGCCGGGTTGCCGATATTGTTAAGTCTAATGGCTCGAGATGGATATACTCCGAGGTATTTCAAGAACTTAGGGGACCGGTTGGTTTATAGTGTAGGGATTTGGACGTTGTTCTTCGTTTCAAGCTTGCTAATTATTGTGTTCCATGGGGATACCCATACGATGCTTCCACTCTATGCGATTGGCGTGTTACTGTCTTTTGCTCTCACAGGTTTGGGCCTTGCCAAACATATTTGGAAAACGAGAGGGGAGAAATGGAAGTCGGATTTTGCCATATTTAGCTTTGGAGGAGTTGTTTCATTCCTCGTTTTCCTCGTTTTTATTACAACTAAGTTTATGCAAGGGGCTTGGATTGTTCTTGTTATCATGCCACTTCTCGTTTTGATGTTCCGGGGCATTCGATATGTTTATCAGGGTGAGATTCAGGATGTCGAGGTCACACGGGAAGCATCAGAAGCCTTTCACAGGTATGTGATGAAATTAAAACGACGAAGGGCAAACATAGAACTGTCAGACTATAAGAATAAAATAATTGTTCCAGTTTACGACTTGAACTTAATTGTTATAAAAACCTTAAAATATGCGTATGCCTTGACCCCTCAAGTCACCGCTGTTCATGTTGCCTCAGACCCAAATCGCACAGCAAAGCTGCTAAAACATTGGGCAGAACACCACATTGAAATTCCTCTGGAAATTGTCGACTCCCCTTATCGTGCCACCGTCCACGATTTCTTAAATTATATTGATAAAGTGGAGAAGAAGGGAAATTTTGACACAATCACCGTGGCGATTCCAGAATATGTCCCTGAAAAATTGTGGCACAACATCCTCCATAATCAGACGGGTCAATTGATGAAGCTAATGTTACTTTTCCGTAAAAGCATTCTTGTCACGAGCGTTCCTTATCATCCTATACTAAAAGAAGCACATCCGGATGATTTGAAAGTTAATTCAAAACACTAACCATTAATCCAGTTGAAAAATCGGTTTTTAAAACCGGTTTTTTTATGCCATAAGCATTAATGAAATCTTAAAAATGATCCTGTATTATTTTTGCAAAAATGCTCAAACTATCTCTGTCAAATAAAGTTTAGTTCTAAATAAAGACAGGGGGAAAAAATAGTATGAAAATTCGCGATGTTATGACAAGTTCGGTTGATCGGGTTACCCCGGGTACCTCAGTTGTTGATATAGCGCAGCTGATGAAAAAAAATGATGTCGGTTCTGTTCCGGTATGTGAAGGGGATAAATTAATGGGAATCATTACGGATCGAGATATTGTTTTAAAAGTTGTTGCAGTGGGTGGAAATGTAAATAGCATTTCAGCCAAGGGTATCATGAATACAAATGTTATCACTGCGACCGCTGACCAAGATGTTCATGAAGCGGCCGATTTAATGTCCAAGTATCAAATTAGAAGGTTACCGGTCTTGGAACAGGGTAAACTTGTCGGAATATTAGCACTTGGTGACCTGGCCATTGAAAAGATTCATATCAACGAAGCGGGTGATGCTCTCAGTGATATTTCACAGGGAGCACACCACCTAAATTGAAGAGCGAAGGAGTGAGTATAAATGGCTGACTTGCGTGACAAGATCGATTTAGGAACTTGGGGAATGTTTCGAACAGGTTGGTGGGTGCTTCATGTTGTAGGGATCGTTGTTGTCGGTTATATCGGGTATTGGATTGCGAGGATGTAATAACTTATGGGAAAATATTGAATAGATAATAGCGTTGTGATTTCGCAACGCTATTATCTATTTTGTGATAGAATAAATATCAACTAACAACAAAATAAGGGATGTGATCATTTTTGAATTTAGTAATAGGAACACAAGGGCGGGCTGGAACGATAGTTAATTCACAAAATACTGCTAAGGCTATGGGCAGTGGACTCTTAGAGGTCTTCGCGACTCCTGCGATGGTGGCACTTATGGAGCAAGCGGCTGTAAATGCTCTAAATTTACCAGTTGGGCAATCAAGTGTTGGTGTTTCACTAAATATTGAGCATAGTGCAGCGACTCCCTTAGGTGCTAAAGTCTCAGCAACAGCAGAACTCATTGAAATAGACCGACGACGTTTAGTTTTCTCAGTAGAAGTATGTGACGAAGCGGGAAGAGTCGGATCGGGAAAACATGAACGATTTATTGTTGATGTCGAACCTTTTTTTGCTAAGGCTCAGAAACGGAAACAGGGGATGTAAACGTGGAAGACTTTTATACGATAGCTCACGAAACTACTGCAGAACAAATAATTGATAAATCTCGCTTTATTGGGATTGCTGTACCTTTAACAACCCTAGAAGAAATAGAGTTGGCTATGGGTAAGATTCGTGAAGATTATCCAAATGCACGTCATTACGTCTATGCCTATCGATTGCGTGATGGTTTTATAGAGAAGTCTTCCGATGATGGCGAGCCGCAAGGAACAGGTGGACGCCCTGTGCTCGATCTCTTGCAACACAGGAATGTCTGGAATGTTTTATTAGTTGTTGTGAGGTATTTTGGCGGAATACTTCTCGGAACGGGGGGACTTGTTAGGGCTTATGGAGGAACCGCTCGACAAGTTATTTTGGAGACTGAATTAAAAAGATTAACCCTTTATCAGGTATATTCTTTGAACGTTCCTTATGAATGGTATGAGTTCCTAAAGTATCAGTTCGATCAACGTAACTGGGGTATCCAAAACGAAGATTTCCGTGAAATTGTCCAACTTTTTGTTCATGTTCCTAAACAAGAAGCAGAGTTATTTGAAACGTGGATCGACGATTTTACTAGAAAACAAGTGAAGTATGAAGACTTGGAGATTGTTTTGGGATAAGTACAAAGTAAACACAGTTGTTCTGAAAATATTAATAATTATAAAGAGTTAGACTTTGAGAAAGTGAATACAATCACTTTCGTTTTACTTTTTTATCTGATATAATAAATTACATAATACACTATTACTAAACAATATGAGTAAAGGAGGAGTTGTTCATGCTAGCTTGGATATTAGTTCTGATGATAGGTGTATTTCTTGTTTCATGTGCTGTGGTCATTACAACTTCTTGTTATCAACTGGTTAAATTGGTACGTCAAATTCCAGAAAAACGAGGATCTTTGGCTAGGAGTATTGAAGTATAACAATCTATACCCCATACATTATTGTGCGTAGAAAAACACCACTTATGCAATGATAGAGTGGTGTTTTTTTATGTAAGGGGATTAGTTCTCATTTAATGACACTTTGATTGCGCCCCGTTCTTTTGGCTTTGTAAAGCGCTTGGTCTGCCCTAGAAATCAACGATGTGGGGGAATCTTGGGGGTGCCAAAGAGTCGCACCGATACTTACAGTTACGGAAACGTCTTCATTAGTTTGAGGGTAGTGTATCCGGGTGTTTTCGACGACATATCGTATTTTTTCACTGATGAGCAGGATGATCTTTTCCGTGGCTTCAGGAACAAGAATCACAAATTCTTCTCCACCATAACGAGCAATTAGGTCTCCTTCTCTTAAATTGTGATAAAGTTCTCTCACGATCGTTTGGAGTACGGTATCTCCAAATTGATGACCGTAGTGATCATTAAACATTTTGAAATTATCGACATCGAGGATAAGTAAGCCAAAAGTGACCGACCGCTTACGGCGTTGACAAAGTGAGATGTGTTCGCGCAAACGTTTTTGGAAGTAACGATGGTTATACACTCCAGTCAGTCCGTCAGTGATCGATTCTCGCTCAACAATAGTATAGAGAAGAGCATTTTCTAAAGCGGAAGAGGCATGCCCTGCAACGGTCTCTAAAAACTCCATTTGTTCGGATGTGATTTCCGGTTGGCGAAGGGCATGAATATTGATGGTTCCGATTTTGTGCTGCGCATTCTGAAGTGGCAGGCAACAGATCCATTGCCAATCCTGAATACCCTGAGGCGCACGATAATAGGTAACCCCTTGACTCAATACCTGGGAGAGAAAAGACAAATCGAGATGAGGAGGCATTTGAGGGGAGAGTGTTCCCGAATCAAAAACACCAATAACCTCAAAGTCTTGGGTTTTTTCTTTATAAAGGCAGACGCTTGCTTGATTAATACCAATAAGAGAAACAATAGCGCTGATAATATTGGTAGCGATAACTCTCGTATCGAGAGATGCGTTGAGCGCACGCGCAATGTCCAAAAGGACATGCGTTTGTAAGCGAATCTCTTCCAGTTGGCTCTCTAAGATCTCAATTCTTTGCCTTAACTGTGAGAGATCTTCAGGATCCTTTTGTTGATTTCGTGACATGATTTTGCCTCCTAAATCGATGAACAAATTCGGAATCTAACGATTTTCGGTTCCGAGGTAATGTCAGCACAAACTTCTATAATAGTATTCTCTTTCAATTTATATAATCCTTTGCTAATTATTACTTTATACATAAAAAGCTAATTTAATGATATTGGCTGATAAATAAATACTCAAGAAGGAAAAGGAAGACTTCTGTCGAATTCAAAGTAATGATTGTACAGATGAAGGGGGGCCCGTATTCTGGCATATGAAATTACCGTGATTTTGGGAAGTATCCCATTTGTAACAATCTTGACTTGGCGTGCACAAGACTTCGGATTAACTCGAAGGAGCGCATTCTTAATTACCCTCTTTTTATGTGGTGAGGTCATGCTCTTCCCCAGGATTCTTAGATCGGGCTGGATAATTTGGTGGTCATTGTCCATAATTTTTCTAGTTTTTTCGGGTTTGTTCTGGTCAAAAGTACAAAAGACTAAGATTGCGGCTATGGCTGAGACTAAGGACGAAGCAAGTACATCCCAAATATCTATTTGTACTGAGAATTTCAGCAAAGAAGAGATCATTATGCAAGTTCAAATTGAGGAACCAAGAGAAGAAACAAGCACAGAGACCGTCATTGAGGAACCAAGAGAAGAAACAAGCACAGAGACCGTCATTAAAGAACGAAGTGAAGAACCTGACGAAGAGACACTCATCGAGCAATTAATTGAACAGGGATTTAATGCAAAATACTCTGACAACCTTGACCAAGCAGTGAACTTATTTTCTAAGGCATTATCACTTGACCCAATACCTGATTTGGCCTTATATTTAATTATTGATTGTTATTGGCTTTGGAACAATCTAGGGGAGCGCGATTATGCGCAAACTCAGTTGCAGGTATATATTCAAAAGTATTTACCTCAGTTCAATTCTGATCTTCGTCATCAATTCGATGCCTGGATGACCAAAGAAAATCTCCATAGTCTAAAATAATGAGGGGGCAAATTCACTTATGAAGCCAACAAAGGATATTGTCGGATTGCGAATTATCAGTATCTCAGACGGAACTCAAGTGGGAGCAGTTAAGGACATTGTAATAAACCCACAAGGAAAGACTTTAGATTTTATAATCGTGGATCAACCCACAGATTATTTTGGAGCGAAAGTTATTGCCTTCACAGATATATTAGGTATGGGTGAGTTCGCAATTACAATTCCGCATCTTGGAGTGATTCAGGATGTCGCCCAAGCTAAAGAAGCCCAGAATCTATTAAGGCAAGATACTCGTGTTATAGGAACAAAGGTTCTGACGAGAAAAGGCCAACTTATAGGTGAAGTGAAAGAAATCCTTATTGACGAAGAAACAGGTCATATTGCTGCCTGTCTTTTTGAGTCCGATGGGCAGATGCATGAAATTGGAGCAGATCAAGTCATTACGTTGGGTAGAGAGTTGCTAATTGTAGAAAGTGAAACGACGACCTCAAATCTTCGGGATATGCAAGGCGACGAAGAAGATCCTATTGAGGCCATAGATACACCCACGAGTGTTACCGTAGACGTTGATCCTACCGAAGAACCAGAACCAGAACCAGAATCAGGTTTCAATCTTTTTGAGCAACGTCAATTACAATATTTCATAGGAAAAAAGGCGGAGAAAGATATTGTTCTTGACAATGGGGAAGTTTTAAGAGCTGGGGATATCATTACCCCTGCCCATGTCACACTCATTACAAGTAGAAATACATTGATGGAAGTCACTTCGCATTTGCAGAAAAATTAAAGAAAGAATATTGAGACTAAAAGGTTATGAAGAAAACATGGTTCCTCATCTTGATCCTAATATTACAACTAGGAGTTACTCTGGGGTTAGGGACGGTTGTTGCCTATGGAACCGAGCGTGACCGAGCTCCGACAGGTTTGATTGTCTGGGGCCAAGATTTTTCAGGATTGAGTAAAATTCAGGTTACCACTCAATTAAAGAATATGATTCCGAATGCCGTTTCATATAAAGATCATGTTTACCCCTTAAAGACGAATCGTTCAAATGCTGAGATTGATACGTGGCTAGATCAAGTATTTCCTATATCGTCAGGTTCGTGGTTTTCCGATGCAATTCGTAATCTAGCACGTCCTGTTGTAGCCACTTCGTCAAATAGCATTGGGCTAAATAAAGAAGAAATTATTACACAGTTACAAGAATTAAGTCGTCATATTGATCAACCGAAGAGTTTGTCAACGATTGCTTATTCAGAGGGCCGATTGGAAAGGACCTATGGCCAATCAGGGGAAAGATTAGATATCGACGAGACCTGGCTGAAACTTTCGCAAGAACATAAATCGAGACAGGTTGAAGCAGTTGTAGCAGAGGTGCCTGCCCAACCAGGTGTTGCTGATATCATGAAAATCCAGAGTATTTTAGGCGATTATACGACGTATTTTAATGCCCAAGATGTACCACGTACCAAAAACGTGCGTTTAGCTGCAATTTCCTTAAATAATCGTTTGATTCCGCCGGGTCAAGTATTTTCGTTCAACGATGTGGTAGGAGAACGTACTGAGGCTGCAGGGTATTTACCAGCATTCGTTTTTGTTGATCAGGCAGTGGTCAAAGGGGATGGAGGTGGGGTCTGCCAAGACTCGAGTACTCTCTATCAAGTCGTTCGTCAGGCGAACTTAACCATCGAAGAGAAACATACTCATTCTTTACCAGTCTCGTACGTATTAAAGGGTCAAGATGCGACCGTGTCCTACGGTGTGCTTGATTTTCGCTTTCGAAATGACACGCAAGGATACCTATTAATCAGTGCACGTACGGGGTCAAACTGGCTCAGGATTCGACTATTTGGAGCAGCAGACGAAAAGCATCCAGTTCTTCAGACTCCAGATGGTTACCCGAGACATCCAGAAGATTGGAATGTAGACCCTAAGTAGTGTTCCGTCCCTATGTGGCCTTAAAGAATGAAGCGGTAAACTTAGCATGGGGCCTTAAAGAGACTCTCTAATAGGAAGCTTAGTTTTACTTTGTTTCCTGTTAGAGAGTCAATTTTTTTGCCGAAGATTAACTGCAGATGTACCAATTCGATTATAATATTATATATACTGATAAATGAGTTTTGCTGCCACTAGTAAGGACATCGTGATAAAGATGGGCTTGACGAGTTTTGCTCCCCGTTGAATTGCAAGCCTTGTGCCAACGAAGGAGCCTAAAATCATAAATATGGCCATCGGGATGCCATAGGAGAAGAGGATTTTCCCATTCCAGGCAAAGAGCAGCAGTGAGGCAAAATTACTTGTAAAATTCAGTACTTTAGAGTTGGCAGACGCAGCGACAAAGTCAAATCCGAAAACGGTAATAAAAGCGAAGATGAGGAAAGAGCCCGTCCCCGGGCCAAAGAATCCGTCATAAAATCCTAGACTTAGGGCAAAAAGACAACCGATAACAACATTATAAGAATTTAGTCCTTGAAATTTATCCTCCAGCCCTAAGCTTTTATGGGCCATAGTATAAATTCCAACTAATAAAATCAAAATCAGAACCGCTTTGTTTAAAAATACCGAGCTTACACTGAGGACGGCCCAAACACCAAGTGCTGCGCCGATAAACGTAAAGGGTATTTGCCACTTTACCAATGTAAAATGTACCTTCCCGGAGCGAGCGAATGTGATGGAGCTATTGAGGGAGGCCAAGGATGCGGCAAATTTGTTGGTTCCCAAAGCAAGATGCGGGGGCACACCTACCATCAGTAATGCAGGAAGACTAATGAGTCCACCTCCTCCTGCAATCGCGTCGACCGCCGCAGCCAAAAAACCTAGAACACAGATTATGAAAAGATTGAGCATGTTGTTTAATACCTCACTTATGACAATTTGCTTTTTAAAGTATACCCCCTAACAGAGTATTCGTCATTACTTTTGGTTCGGAGACTGTGAAAAAGGCCGAAAATAGTATAGGATAGCAAACATAGGAGACGAATAATAAGATGCTTCAATAGGAAGGAGCAAACCTCTAAGTGCGGCAAGTAAGTGTTAATTCGTTAACGATTGGGGATATTCTAGGTAAAACTATCTTTTCCAGTTCAGGCAGAGTTTTATTGGGCAAAGGGGTTAAACTCACCCCGTTGTACATTGCGAAATTAAAAGACATGGGAATTTCCATTCTCTATATTGAAGATGAACGTTTTAATGATGTTATTGTTGAAGATGTGATCAGTGAAGAACATCGTCGGGAAGCCATGGGTATTCTGGAGAAAAGTATGCGATCTGTAAGGTTAGGTAAAAATCTTGATGGTTTTGAATTAAAAAGGATTATCAATAAAATTGTTGAGGAGATAATGTTCAAGAAGGATATCCTCATGAGCATGATGGAAATGCGTAGTCTGGATAACCAGATGTTTGCTCATTCTGTCAACGTCTGTGTTCTTTCAACAGTTTTGGGAAAGGCCATGTTCTTTGATCATGAAAAGCTGGAGACTTTGGCTATAGGCGCGATGCTCCACGATATTGGTAAGATGCAAATGGATTCCAAACTGTCCAGGGAAACGGCTAATTTAACCCCAGAAGAAGTTGAACTACTCAAAACGCACACGACACTTGGTTTTGAGGATCTTCGAAAACGAAAAGAGTATAGTTTGGTTATTGCTCACATTGCTTTTCAGCACCATGAGCATATGAATGGAACTGGGTATCCTCGGCACCTCAAAGAAGGGGAAATCCACCCCTTCGCACAGATTGTAGCCATTGCAGATCTTTATGATAAATTTACAACAGACCATAGTGATGTCAAGCGAATCATGCCGCATGAAGCATGCGAAATTCTGATGGGTCTAGCTGGGACACTCTATCCGTTAGAAATGGTGCGTCTATTCCTTAAAAATATTGCGGCCTATCCGACAGGAGTGACAGTGCGCCTAAATACCGGCGAAATTGGGGTGGTCGTCGATCAAAATCCAAGCATGCCAGTTCGGCCAATCGTTCGGGTATTTGATGAATCAGAATTTGGGTCAAATGTTGTAAAAGAATATGACATGGTGGAAAAACGAACTATTTTTATCGAGGAAGTTATAGCCTGACCACAGCGGAGGATTTAACATGACCAAGATCAATAACCAAGAATCAAATGCACCCTTGATATTCTCTACTTTACTGGAAACATTTCCAGATGCTCGCTGTGAGCTAGAGTTTCACACCCCGTTTGAACTTTTGATTGCTACAATATTATCTGCCCAATGCACGGATGAGAGGGTAAATATTGTTACGGCTTCCTTGTTTGCTGAAACAAATACCCCAGAAGGAATTATTGCTTTAGGGCAAATAGAACTTGAAAACCAGATTCGCTCCCTTGGCCTGTTCCACAATAAGGCAAAAAATATCTTCGCGGCTTGCCAGGTGCTCATTAAAGACTTCGCAGGACAAGTACCCGAAGATGTTGATCTATTAAGAAAACTTCCCGGTGTAGGGCGAAAAACTGCCAATGTTGTCGTCAGTAATGCTTTTGGTATTCCAGCGTTAGCGGTGGATACGCATGTTTTTCGTGTCGCTCATCGTTTAGGTTTGGCTCATTGCAAAACACCGGAAAAAGTTGAGGAAGAACTGATGCTGATCTTCCCGCGAGAACGATGGACGTTAGTCCACCATCTTCTGATCTTTCATGGTAGACGAATTTGCCATGCTCGGAAACCAAATTGTAAGGAATGTCCTCTCGTAGGTATATGCACCGAAGTACAAACGTGTAATTAATTCGCCTACGGACTTCTTTTTACCCCTTTTTCGTGTTAAGATATATTTCGATATGCGAAGATTTGTTGTATCGTAAGTTTTTTAACAAATGCTCGCCTAATGCAAAACTTTATCTTTTGGCCAGCATCTATTTTAAAAGAGCTTTTACCCATCGAGAGAAGGAATTTAGTAGGCGAGAATAGAATAGGCGATACTATCAGACAATAGAAAGGATTGATTTCTGATGAAATACGTTCGTTTTACCGACCGTGAAGGCGAGATCGGGTATGGGTTTATCGAAGGTGAGAAGGTGCATCGTCTTGACAAGACATTCCTTGATTCGAACTGCAAACCAACTGATACCTGTATGCCCTTGGATGAGCTCATCTTACTTGCCCCTGTAGTGCCGAGCAAAGTAGTTTGCGTCGGACTTAATTATGCCTTGCACATTCAAGAAATGAAACATGAGTTACCGGAAGACCCTGTTATTTTCATGAAGCCAACAACCTCTGTTATAGGTCCGGATGCGCAGATTATTTACCCGAAAATTAGTCAGCGTGTAGATTATGAGGCTGAACTTGCTGTAATTATCGGAAAAACAATTAAAGATGCATCTGATGAAGAAGCGATAAAGGGAATCTTTGGGTATACTTGTGCTAATGACGTAACGGCGAGAGATTTGCAAAAGAAAGATGGTCAATGGACTCGTGGAAAATCATTTGACACGTTTTGCCCTATTGGCCCATGGATCGTAACCGATATCGATCCGAGCCAGTTAGATGTTCAACTATTACTGAATGGCGAGGTTAAACAGTCTTCCAATACACGCTATTTTATGAGTTCAATTCCCAAACTAGTGAGTTTCATCTCTCAAGTCATGACGCTCTATCCTGGGGATGTCGTTTTGACGGGCACGCCAGAAGGGGTTGGCCCGATGCAACTAGGGGATGAGGTTATCGTTAGGATTCAATCGATTGGAGAATTACGCAATACCTTAAAATAAAAGGACGGTATACTTGGGGGTACACGCATGATTCGCATTGGACATAACCCGAATACAAATATGTTACCGATGTTCTATTTTTTGCCAAGAGAGCATCCTTTACTGGAGTCCGTCACCGCTGAACCCACAGGGCATAATGCTATGTTAGCGGACGGACGGATAGACATGGCTCCAATCAGTGCATTTTCGTATGGTGAGCATTGGAGAGATTATGCGATCTTACCAAACCTTTCTGTCTCGACAAGAGGACGAGTAGGGTCGATTCTGTTATTTTCGAAGGTTCCTCTGACGGACTTAAATGGATTGACAGTTGCTTTGACGGACACTTCTGCGACTTCTGTAAATCTGACAAAGATTTTGCTTCATCATTACTACGGAGTAGCTCCCCGTTATCTGACCATGCCGTCTGACCTTCAGAGGATGTTTACCAAGGCAGACGCAGCTCTCCTGATCGCAGATGCTGCCATACAAGCAGCTCTTCAACATCCTGATTGCTACATCTATGATCTGGGCGAAGAATGGTTTCAGCACACGGGCTGCTCCATGACTTATGCTGTTTGGGCTTTTCCCAAACAGCTCATTACTGAGCGTGAGGAAGAACTAAAAATTGTCTATCGTTTGCTTCTTGAAGCTAAATCTAAAGCTCTAGCCAACATGGATGAACTTCTCCAAACGTGTCAAACTATGCTTGGGGGATCGCTGGATTTCTGGAGGGATTATTTTAATCAGTTTAAGTATGATTTAGATTCCACCCTGAGATCGGGCTTAAAGAAATATTTAGATTTGTGTTTTGAGCAGAAGCTGTTGTCAAATCGCCCTATTCTCGAGTATTGGCCTAAGGAGTGAAGTATGGGATATTGGGTGTACGTTGCACGTTGTGGTAATAATACAATCTATACGGGTGCAACGACGGATCTCATACGGAGAGTGCGAGAACATAACAGTGGGTTTTCAGGGGGCCGTGGGGCAAAATATACAGCCTCACATCTTCCCGTGACTTTGGAACAAGCATGGGAAGTCGTTTCTTGGAGCGATGCCCTTCGTTTAGAACATGCTATAAAAAGATGCTCACGAAGGGAAAAGGATCAATTAATCGAGCAAGCGGGACATATTTATCGCCTCGCAGAGCGGCGCAAGTTAGCCTTTCTGATCTCGGAGGTTTCTCAAGAATTATTAAAGGGGAAAAATAATTCAAATATTGGATCCTTTGAGGCATAAAGGATCAATTAGGAAGGATCGTATATGCTGAAAATTGCGTTGGTTGCCCATGATGAGAAAAAGGCTGAAATGATTGAATTCACCCAAACCCATAAATATTTATTGTCCCAATGCCAATTAACTGCCACAGGAACAACAGGCAAGTTAATTAGTCAACATACCGGATTGCCAGTGACTGCGCTTTTGTCGGGCCCGATAGGGGGAGATCAACAGATTGGAAGCTTGGTCGCTACACAACAGTTAGATATGATTATTTTCCTGCGTGATCCCCTAACCGCCCAGGCCCATGAACCAGATATCGCCGCCTTATTGCGTGTCTGTGATGTCCACAATATTCCGTTAGCAACAAATCGGCAAAGCGCGGAAATCCTAATCGCTTATATCAAACTATGTTTGGAGAGGGGGGAAAACAATGCCAATCGTACAAGTTGAGTTATTGGAAGGTCGTACCATTGAACAGAAAAGGGACCTCGTGGAGAAAGTTACGCAAGCTATCGTAGAATCTGTCGGTTCGCCCGCAGAAAATGTAACCGTTATCATTCGTGACATGCCGAAGGAAAATTTGGGTAAAGCCGGAAAACTTGAATGTGACAAATAGTTGTGTGCTTGAAATGGCTATAAAAAAAAGTGCGAAGAGTAACTCCTCTTCGCGCTTTGCTTTATACATCATAGGTACTTCCACCCAAAAATTCTCTTAAAATTGAGTTAAAGGGAAGAGTTGAAATGTCCATAGGATGAAAAAATGATAGCAGGGTTAAGAGATGAACTGCTACTTTATAGTGGGGACATTCAGGAGTAATGGAAATCAATAAATGCTCGGCATAGGGGCGGAGTGCATTAAGTTCATACAAGAGGCTAGAGTTGAACATCACATCGGCTTCTTCTTGATAGGGAAAGATGTTACTATTTTCCCCTCGCCGAACACTCTCCCATTGTGCTAATGTCCGTTCAGGGTCGGTCCCTCGGAATTGATTATCTCTCACGATTCGACGGATGAGCCGAACATCTGTGGTCGAGACCCGATTATAGTCATCTATATTGAGTTGGAAAAGGGCGCTAACATAAATCTTAAACATTTGGTTTCGATCAAGTGAAGGAACCAAACAAGGATTGAGGGCATGAATACCTTCAACAACAAGGATTTCATCTGGACATAGGTGCATGTGTTTACCAACGGGGGACCGCTCACCGCATACAAAATCAAAGATTGGCGTTTCAACGTCCTCTCCTTTAATCAATGCGTTTAAATGAGCAGCGAGTAGTGGTAAATCAAGGGCTTGCAAGGAGTCGAAATCATATTGTCCGTTGGCATCGAGAGGAGTTTCTTCGCGGGAAAGAAAATAGTTGTCGAGAGATAAGGCAACAGGACGAAGACCATTAACACGTAATTGGGTTGAGAGGCGTTGGGCAAAGGTCGTTTTACCAGACGAAGATGGCCCAGATATAAGAATAACACGGACATTGCGTCTCTGCTCAAAGATCCGGTCCGCAATTGAGGATATTTTCTTTTCATGTAAGGCTTCTGCTAAACAGATCAAATCCTGGGAACTCCTAGCTGCGATAATTGCATTAACATCTTGAACTTGGGAAAGATGTAAGTTTTCTAACCACCGTTGAGTTTCAGAAAACGTTGCGGAAAGTTTTTCGGGAGGAACAAAAGGGGAAATCATTTCGGAGTGGTTAGCATTTGGAAAGAGTAGGATAAAACCCGGTGGAAAATGGATCAATTTAAAATATTCCAAGGTTCCCGAACGCTCTAGTGGAGGGTAAATTGTGTTAATAGCGTAATCGTCTATAAGGCAATGATATAAATGATCTTTTCTAGGTTCAGAGAAGATCGCTTGATCAGCGTGAACCCAGTTTTGTAAATGGTCCTCGACATTCTTCACTTCCCTTGCAGAAAGTAACGAGTCATGAAGCTCACAATAAACACCATCAAGGATAGAATGGGCAATTTTAAGTTGTTCGTCAGGAAAAAGCTTTTTAACGACCCCAATAAGTCCAAGAAGCAGACTTTGGCGATATCTTCGTATAGTATAATCTGACATGTATGGTCCACCTTTCAAGTTTTCTAAGCTAATTTACATATTCTACAACATATTCATACTTTCCTCCAATCGTTGTCTATAGAATTTAGACTGTGTATTATGTATCATAGACATAGAATTGTCTCTATAGGGAGGAAATTTGTCTATCATGGCGAATATACAGCGAATAGATTGTAAATAATGAATCAAGTTAATGTCAAGGAGGAAAACGTATTGTACGAAAGCACACGGGGTAACCTTTCGAACCAAAGTGCAGCGCAAGCGATTACATTAGGAATGGTGCCAAGCGGGGGACTTTTTGTTCCTTCGAATTTTCCCATTTTAAATTGGCAAGACCTTCGGGGGTTAACCTATCGTGACGTTGCAAAACGTGTTATGATGCCATATCTACCTGATTTTACTGAAGCCGTCCTTTCTGAAATTGCCGACGTTTATGCAGACGGGACGTTTGATGGGCCTAACCCAGCACCCTTAGTTTCCGTCGGAAGCTTTGGAGTGCTAGAACTTTGGCATGGACCCACGGCTGCGTTTAAAGATATGGCGTTACAACTGTTGCCTGATTTATTGAACGTTAGTCTCAAACAGCTTGATGTTGACACGGAAGTATTGATTCTCGTGGCAACATCTGGGGATACTGGAAAGGCCGCCTTGGAAGGGTTTAAAAACAGAAAAGGTATGCATATCGTTGTCTTTTACCCCGAAGGGGGCGTGAGCCCTGTTCAAGAGCGTCAGATGACGACGACCGAAGGGGTGAATACCTATGTTGTAGCGGTTAAAGGAAATTTTGATCAGTGTCAAACCGCGGTAAAACGTATTTTTGCTTCAGATGCTTTGAAGGCTGAGCTACGGGAGAAGAAGTTGATTTTTTCTTCGGCAAATTCTATCAACTGGGGACGGCTGTTACCTCAAATCGTTTATTATTTCTGGGCCTACTTGCAGGCGGTAGAGCAGGGGAAAGTCACTCCAGGGGGCAAGATGAATGTGGTGGTTCCTACGGGAAATTTTGGGAATTTACTGGCGGCTTATTATGCTAAGCGCATGGGGCTCCCGATTGACTGTATTATCAGTGCCTCAAATAAAAATAATGTCCTGGCAGATTTTTTTGCAACCGGTGCATATCAAAGTCAGCGAGACTTTTTTCAAACGATCTCGCCTTCAATGGATATTTTGATATCGAGTAATTTCGAGCGTTTTCTTTATGAAATGAGTGGGCGGGATGCAAAGAAGATTCAGGCTTGGTACGATTCGAGTAACCAAGGGACGTTTACAGTAGATCCAGTTACCCTGAAACAATGTCAGGATACAGTCTATGCCGGCTGGGCCGATGAAGAAGAAACCCTTGAGACAATTTCCCGAAGTTTTCAAACTTATCAGTATGTCTTTGACCCTCATACAGCAGTAGGAATGAAAGTCTATCAAGACTATCTCTCTGCGACAAACGATCAAACCTTTACTGTGATCGCTTCAACCGCAAGCCCTTTTAAATTTGCGACGAATGTTTTAAAGGGACTTGAGGGAGAGAAACAGAAGAACTGGAAGGACGAATGGGAAGCACTGGATCATCTTAGTCAATTGACAGGGTGGAAAATTCCATCGGGGTTACAAGGGTTAGAAAATAAACTAGCGAAAACGGTTGAGTCGTGCGAGCCAGAAGGGATTTCTCGACTATTGCAAAAAATGTTTTTATAAAACGCAAAAGCGAGAGGATTTATCCTCTCGCTTTAAAATATTGTTTCATCGGGAAGTGCCTTAGGATAGGAACCCAACAGTTTTACGGAAATGTTTGCTTCCTTTAATGCCCATAGGACATCTTGAATGGGGGGAGCAAAAACATAGCCGTCCACGTCCACAAAGAAAACGTACTCTCCCAGTTTTCGTTTTGAGGGTCGTGATTCGATGCGACTTAAATTAATATGACGTTTAGCAAATTCCCCCAAAATGCGGTATAAAGACCCTGGCGTATTTTCTGCGATGACGAGAAGAGATGTTTTATCTTCCCCATCGGACATTTCCGCTAGGCCATGACCGACGAGTATAAAGCGCGTGGCATTCAACGTGACATCTTGGATGCGTTCTTGTAGAATGTGAAGGTTATAGAGGTGAGCAGCTCTACGCGGGCCGATAGCTGCCCAATTTTCCCGGATAGAGGATATTCTGTGGGCAGCCTCAGAGTTGCTCAGACAAGTCACTTGTTGAGCATGGGGAAGGTGTTTCTCCAGGAAATCCCGGCACTGCCCTATTGATTGTTCGTGAGAATAAACCCGTTCGATCTGTTCCAGCGGCATAGGCTCGTGTGCTAAGAGGCATTGGTCAATGGGATGAACAAATTCATGGGTGATAAAGAGATGCTCAGTTTGGCCGAGTGTATCCATAGTCACGCCCACTTGCCCTTCTGTAGAATTTTCTAATGGGACAAAGGCCCAGTCTATTTCCTTATCATCACAGGCAAATAGTAAGCGTGGTATTGTTGGGAATGGAATAAGCTCAGGTGGTGTTGAGTTCAATTCGGAATGATTGGCTAGAAATATGTGAATTGCCTCCTCAGAGAAACTCCCTTTTGGTCCCAAATAGCCCATCTTTTTCATTAAATATTTCCTCCTTTGTATAATAAAAAGGTCTGACTCATCCAATCTAAGGGATGAGTCAGATCCTTACGGTACCATCCTCATGGAGTAATTGAATGCTTTCCTAGTAGATATTATTCCTACTATCATAATACAGATAGACGTTATCGGCAAGTGTCATATTGAGCATAAACTTTACAAAGTTATTACTTGGAATTGCGACCGACAGACTTGCAAAGACGGAAGGAATCTAGTAAAATTAATTTTGGAAGGTTGGGGAACCTTCCAGGGGGTAAGTGGACTAGGTGGATGAAACAGGCAGTGGAACGTACGCTGCCTGTTTTGCTTTGTGTATAAATGAGAATATTACAGTTATTAATTTTCTAAAAAGGAATATATTGCAAATATAAAGAAGTAGATTGCCACCTAAAAGAATGAAAGAAAGATCTTGTACATTTTCTGAATACTTGATAAACTGAATCAACTGAGCTGTTCGAGGTCCTACAACCGAAATGGGGGTGAGAATAAACTCTTTATGAAATGAAGATAATACCAAAAATTAATGGAGGGAAATGAAATTATGAGAAAATCACGCTTTATTGGTATCTTATCAATTGTACTTATTCTGGCCATAGCTCTTGTCGGGTGTGGTAATACAACAGCGACTCCTAAAGCAACTGAACCTGCGAAAAAGGAATTCAAAGTCGGCTTAGTCACTGACGTGGGTGGACTTAATGACCATAGCTTTAACTTTCTCGCGAACAAAGGGTTAGAAAAGGCTGTAAAAGACCTTGGAGTGACAAAGGGTGTTGTAGAGTCTAAACAAATGACAGATTACGAAACAAACCTCAGTCGTTTTGCCCAAGATAAATACAATTTGGTTATTGCTGTCGGATTTTTAATGCAAGATGCAGTGGAGAAGGTTGCTAAAGATTATCCAGATACTAAATTTATGATTATTGACTCATCCATTACGGACCGTCCCAACGTAGCTTCCGCAATGTTTAAGACAGAACAATGCGGTTACTTAGTCGGTGTGATGGCAGGCTTAATGGAGAAAGCTCCAGCAATCCCAAATGCACTGGGTAAAAACACCGTGGGTCTTGTAGGTGGAATGGCGATTCCCCCAGTCAACGATTACATCGCAGGATTTATCCAAGGTGCCAAGAGTGTTAATCCGGATATTAATATTAACTTAAAATACACGGGTAAGTTTGATGATCCTGCTCTTGGTAAACAAACGGCACTTTCCCAAATTGCAGCTGGTGCGGATATTGTTTTTCACATAGCAGGTGGAACTGGTACGGGCGTAATTGACGCAGCCAAAGAAAAGAAAGTCTATGCTATTGGTGTCGACGCGGATCAGAACTACATGGCTCCAGATACTGTCATTACCAGTGCCCTGAAAGGTATGGATGTCGCTACCTTTGATGTTATTAAAGGTGCCATGGATGACAAGTTCAAAAGCGGAAACGTGTTTTTTGACTTGAGTAATGACGGAGTTGGTTTTGCAACTCCAACTAAGGTAGTGCCTAAAGAGGTTGTTGATAAGGTTAACGATGCTATGAAGCAGATCAAAGATGGAAAAATTACCGTGTCAAACAAAATGCCAGAAGGTTACAAATAAGGGCTTATAGCTTGCTAGATGGACGAAATGACAAGTGGATTGCTTCATAATCCTTATGGGGCAATCCCTTTCTAATGGAGGGCATTATGCGTACCTGTTTAGAAGTTAGAGATATTACGAAATCATTTCCGGGAATTCTCGCCAATGATCACGTGAATCTTAATGTGCGCGAAGGAGAAATTCATGCGATCTTAGGAGAAAATGGTGCGGGTAAATCCACTCTCATGAAAGTTATCTATGGATTATATAAACCGGATTCAGGAAGTATTCGGCTCTATGACCAGGAACTCAACTTCACAAGTCCCCGCCAGGCTATTAAAGCGGGTATAGGAATGGTGCACCAACACTTTATGCTCATACCCGCTTTAACGGTTGCAGAAAATATCGTTCTAGGTGGAGAACCGGGAAGAATTCATTATCAACGTAAGGAAAATGTAGAGATCGTTTGCCAACTGGCGAAGCAGTACCATATGGATATTGATCCCAACGCTAAAGTTGGGGATCTCACGGTTGGGCTTCAACAGCGTGTTGAAATCTTAAAAGTTTTTTATCGCAAGGCTAAGTTGCTTATTCTGGATGAACCGACGGCCATGCTTACTCCACAAGAAGTGGAAGAATTAATCCAAGTTATGGAACGACTAAGGTCACAGGGGATCCCGATTGTTTTCATTAGCCATAAGCTTGACGAGGTGAAGCGTATTTCCGATCGCGTCACAGTTATGCGAGCGGGAAAGACGGTTAATACCGTTGAAACTAAGTCAACAACTCCTCAGGAGCTTGCCAATCTGATGGTGGGTCGCGAAGTAGTTCTTCATGTGTCGAAGCCACCTCAGACACCGGGTGAAGCGGTTTTGGAGGTCGAAGACTTAGTCGTTTCGTCCGGTCGAAATGAGAAGGTCAAAGGAGTAAGTTTCCAAGTTCAGCGAGGAGAAATCTTTGGTCTAGCAGGAATTGATGGGAACGGACAATTTGAACTTATCGAAGCGATTACGGGACTTATGCCCTGTAAACGTGGAAAGATCCGCTTTTTAGGGAATGACATTACGTCCTCAACGGTACGACACAGAACTAAAGTAGGGATTGGCTATATTCCTCAAGACCGTCAATTAGATGGCCTTGTTATGGATTTTGAGCTAAAGGAAAACTTCGTGCTGCGTGACTTCTTCAAGGCACCGTTTGCTCGCGTAGGTCAGATGAAGAAAAAGCCTATTGAGGATTTTGCGACACGATTGTCGGAAGCCTTCGATGTTAGGCCACGCCAGATTCACGCCCTAGCGCGAAATCTTTCTGGTGGAAATCAACAAAAAGTTATTTTGGCCCGCGAAGTTTCTCGTGACCCTGAATTATTGATTGCGGCGCAACCGACAAGAGGTTTAGATGTCGGTGCGATTCAGTTTATTCATAACAAACTCTTGGAGTTACGTGCCGAGGGGAAGGCTGTTCTCTTGGTTTCTTTAGAATTAGAGGAGATTATGTCTTTGTCAGACCGGATTGGGGTTATTCATGCTGGCCGACTGATGGCGATCCTGCCGGGAGGACAAGTCACACGTGAACAGCTCGGTTTACTCATGACAGGTGTCGAATTGGAGAAGGAGGGGTAAAACATGCAAAAGACGATAGAAGGATTGGTTACCCCTTTTGTAGCGATCGTCATTGCAGTCATGATCGGTGCAGGTGTCATGCTTGGGACTGGTCACAATCCACTGACAGCCTATGGGGCTCTCTTTTCTGGAGCGTTTGGCTCAACTGTAAACTTGTCGAACACAATAGCCAACGCTATTCCCTTGATCCTTTCGGGCTTAGGGGTAGCCATTGCTTTTAAGGCGGGATTGTTTAACATTGGAGCGGAGGGTCAATATTGGATTGGCAGCATGGCAGCGGTATGGATTGGCTATTCCGTGAAGGGGCTTTCCCCAATTCTACATATCTCATTGTCCATTCTTGTTGCTATGCTGGCGGCTGGGCTTTGGGCGGGAATTATCCCAGGGTTGGCTAAGGCTTTTGTGGGTGCCCACGAAGTTATCACGACTATGATGATGAGTTACATTGCGATCTTCTTGAGCCACTATATGCTCGAAAATGGGCCAATGATGCAGCAAGGTTTTACCCCACAATCCCCAGTGATTCTTCCGTCCGCGACGTTGGGAAAAATTGTGGAGCGGACGCAATTGTCCTGGGGTCTCGCCATTGCTGTGGTAGCATGTATTATTGTTTATTGGTTGCTCTATAAGACAACTTTGGGTTATCGATTAAGGGCGGTTGGCCTGAATTCACGGGCCGCAAACTATGCAGGTATCAATGTTCCGTTCCATTTGGTCTTAGCCCTATTTATTAGTGGAATGTTAGCTGGTTTAGCGGGTGCAGTCCAAATGCTGGGTGTCCAGCATCGACTTTATGATAGTTTCTCATCGGGCTATGGATTTACGGCCATTGTGGTTGCCTTACTCGCTAATAATAATCCGTTTGGTGTGATTCTTGCTTCGATCTTCTTTGCGGCTTTGTCTACTGGTGGGCAATCAATGCAATTGGTCTCTGGAGTTCCGGCGCATTTGACCGATGTCATTTCCGGGATCATTATCTTCTTAGTCGCAACAAAAGATATTGTGCAGATGGTTCAAAAACGCTGGCGCAAACGTCAAACTCTAGCGTCGGACAAGGAGGCTTAATGTTATGCTTTGGGATGCATTGACGAGACCTGATCTGTGGGCAGCAACGCTGGCTATGGCCACTCCGATTGCTCTCCCAGCGCTTGGAGGAACTTTTTCTGAGCGTAGTGGGGTTGTGAACATAGCGATGGAGGGAATCATGCTGATTGGGGCCTTCTTTGGGGTTTTGTTTTCCTATTATACCAGCAGTGCTTGGCTCGGCTTACTGGGTGCTCTATTTATGGGAGCGCTTGTCTCGGCGCTCTTTGCCTACGTGACTGTGAATCTGGGAGCGGATCAAGTGATCGTGGGTATGGGTGTGAACATATTTGCAGCAGGACTGACGGCATTTTTATTGAATACGATTTTCGGGTATGGTGGGACCCCTCGTGAGACACCAGCTCTTCCCAACATTATCATTCCCGGATTAAGTGACATTCCTTTTGCAGGACCAATTCTTGGTTCTCAAAATGTAGTTGTCTATTTAATGTTGATTTTGGTGATTGCGTCACATTATTTTCTCTTTCATACAAATCTGGGTTTGCGGATCAGAGCGGTTGGAGAAAATCCACAGGCAGCAGACACAGCAGGGCTTAATGTCCGACGTCTTCGTTATTTAGGGGTTATTATCGGTGGCATGCTTTCTAGCTTGGGAGGGGTTTATTTGGCTTTAGGTCTGTTGAATAGTTTTGAAGTCAATATGAGTGGCGGGCGGGGATATATTGCCCTTGCGGCAATGATCTTTGGTAAATGGACTCCGTTTGGCTCGCTGGGGGCTGCTTTACTGTTTGGTTTTGCCATGGCATTGAGCATGGTCTTGCAAGGAGGGGGCGTGTCCTCGAATATTATTCAAATGCTTCCGTATGCACTGACGATTTTGGCTTTGACAGGATTAGTCGGAAGAAGCACCGCACCCGCTGCGGATGGTATTCCTTACAATCCAAATAAATAATAAAATGGAGGGTCAATGACATGGGACGGATTCATCAGAACGGGAAATCCCTCTCGGATCTTGTCCGACTGGAACTTTTAGATGAAATCCGCCGGGGAAAATATCTGATCGATAGTCGGCTTCCTAATGAAGAACAGTTAGCCAAGGAACTAGGCGTTAGTCGTAACACCCTACGTGAGGCGTTGCGAGTCCTAGAATCGAATGGCGTTGTCGAGAAAAAACAAGGACTGGGTACTTTCGTACGTGGGGAATCCTCTCCGAAGGTTAAACCTGGCCTTGAAGTTCTTTTTCGGGTGACAGATGCCATAGCAGAGCTTGGCATGATACCTGGGACAAGCGAAATCGAAATCAGGAGTTCTTCTGCGGATGCTAGGGTAGCGGAAAAACTGGGTGTGAGCGAGGGTGCGCTTGTTAATCAGCTGAGAAGAGTGCGTACAGCAGATGGCGTTCCTGTTGTTTATTGTATTGATATGTTTTCCCCACACGTAGGGGAGCTGGATCTTGAAAAACTCAAGTCATCAATATTCACGTATCTAGAAGAGATTAAGGGAATTCGAATAACATACGCTTCGACAGATATTCGGCCGATTGTGGCGGGAAAAGAACTAGCTGACAAATTATTAGTTTCAGCAGCGAGTCCCCTGCTTCTTTTAGACGAAGTTCATTTTGATAAGTTTGATCAACCTATTTTTTATTCGCGCTTGTTCTTCCGCTCAGATTATTTTGTGTTTCACGTTGCGAGATCTCGTTAAACCTACTGAGAAATGGTAATTTTCGCTCTTCATGTATATAATAAGGGAGATACTTTGTTTAGGAGAGTGAAATTGTGGAACAACAACGCCTGAAGTCAAGAGCGGAAATTCCGGAGGCCACCAAGTGGCGTTTGGAAGATATTTTCTCCAGTAATGATCAATGGGAGAAAGAGTTTGCCCACGTCGAAAAGCTCTTAGGAGAAGGTGGGAAATTTGAGGGACATTTAGCAGATAATTCGGATACTCTCATAGCGTGTTTCGAATGGATGGATGATTTAAGTTTGCGCATCGAAGAAATTTATTCTTATGCCCGAATGAGACGAGATGAAGATAATCGCATGGCAAACTATCAAGCTTTGACAGAACGTGCGGGAGCACTTGCAGTGAAGGTCAGCAGTGCAGCGTCCTTTGTTGTCCCAGAATTGTTAGCTATGTCGGAAGGACGTTTGGAGGAATTCCGCGCGACAGCTCCTAAATTAGAACATTACAACCATGCGCTAGAAGATATTATGCGCAAGAAAGAGCATATTCTCAGTTCAACCGAGGAAAAATTGTTAGCCCAAGTTGGCGAATTGGCAGAGGCTCCCGGAGCAATCTTTTCTATGGCCAATAATGCCGACCTTAGATTTCCGAGTATCGAGAATGAATTGGGCCAAACGGTAGAATTAACGAAGGGTAATTATATTCAGTTTATGGAAAGCCCTAAGCAGGGTGTGCGCCAAGCAGCATTCGAGACGCTTTATCGTACCTATGAGAAGCAAAGGAATACGTGGGCAGCCACTTTGAATGCTAGTATAAAATCTGATGTTTTTTATGCCAAGGCAAGAAACTATCCTTCGGCGATTGAGGCTTCCTTGGATGATGACCGTGTTCCGTTAAAGGTCTACGATTCCCTGGTGGATACGGTTCACGAATTTTTGCCTCAGATGCATCGATATGTCCAACTGCGCAAAAAGGCTTTACGACTCAATGAATTACATATGTATGATATCTATGTCCCAATTATTCCGGAAACGACCATGACCATTACCTATGAAGACGCAAAAAATATGGTTCTTGAGGGCTTGCGCCCGCTAGGTAGGGACTACACCCAAATTCTAGAGGAAGGGTTCCATAAGAAATGGATTGATGTTTATGAAAATGAAGGAAAGACGAGTGGAGCATATTCGTGGGGAACTTATCGTTCGCATCCGTACGTCTTACTTAATCATCAAGACACTTTGGATTCCATGTTTACCCTTGCTCACGAGATGGGGCACTCATTGCACACCTTTTTTTCCAATCGTGCGCAACCCCATCTTTATGCCGGATACAAAATTTTTGTAGCTGAAGTTGCTTCAACATTAAATGAAGCTTTGGTAATGGAGGATCTTTTAGACAAAACAAAGGATCCTAAGATTCTTGCATATTTAATTAATCATTATCTGGAGCAGTTTCGCGGCACTATTTTCAGGCAAACGATGTTTGCAGAATTTGAGAAGAAGATTCACTCCGTAGTGGAAGAAGGCGGGGCATTAACGGCCGATAACCTTTCCGAAATCTATCGTGACTTAAATGCAGTCTATTATGGAACGGATGTTATCCTTGATCCTGAGATAGCGCTTGAATGGGCACGTATCCCTCATTTTTACAATGCATTTTACGTTTACAAATATGCCACTGGTTTCTCGGCGGCCATTGCCTTTGCAAGAGCTATTTTGGATGAAGGTGAACCGGCTGTTGCGCGGTATATTGAATTTTTGAGCAGTGGGAGTTCAGATTATCCAATCGAATTATTGCGCAAGGCAGGTGTGAACATGGAAACTCCTATCCCAGTACGGAATGCGCTTCAAGTCTTTGCGGGACTTGTCGAACGTTTGGAGACCCTCTTAGCCTAATGGGTTTCGACTAGGGCTTTACTAGGGCTTGGAAACGTGAATCTTTACGAACGGGGGCGAAGTCTTGTTCGTCCCGGGCCACTTCTTTGACATCGGGATCGAGGGCGATCGCTGGTTGCAGATATTCCACGACTTTGTCAATATTCCCGAGACGTCCGTATATGCTCGCAATGCCGTAATAGCTCCATGTATCCCGATGATCGAGTTGTAAAGCCTTTTGGTAAGCTGCAATCGCTGGATCCCAACGTCCGGCCAGTTCATTCGCTAGTCCTAGGTTGAAATTGCCATATACAAACGACGGATTAAGATCGAGGGCTTGCTGAATGAGAGCAAGTCCTTGATCATGCTCTCCTTGAAAGGCTAAGGTCGCTCCCTTGGCATTGAGTGCTTCATAACATAGAGGGTCAATCACCAACGCTTGATTAAAAAGCACAAGGGCGTGGGAAAATTGACGTTTATAATAAAGTTCGAGCCCTTGCTCATAGTGAGCTAGTGCTTGAGACTCAGAAACATGGACTGAATTTTGAGGTGAGGATGGGGAGGACGGGGTCGTCTGCGGTGAGGATTGGGGAATCGTGCTTGGCTCTGCTGAGGATATGGAAGGAGCAGGAGTACCAGATATAGAAGGGGAGGGAAGCTGATTGTTAATTGGAGTCTGTGAAACGGTTACAGTGACAAGAACAAGGCTGACGCCGGCAAATAAACCAAAGGCCAATAAATTGCGTTTGAACATAAGCTCTCCTTTACCAAATAAGTACTGGGCTAATTTGTTTGAATAATTCTGTGTTCATTATAGCATCTAACCTTATAATTCATAAGATCGTTCGTGTACTTTAGACTATAAAACGTAAAACCTTTTTGTGGTATGAAACTTAATAGTATTAAGGTCCTGTAGCCCAAAATAGTAAACTTGACAAAGCAAGAATTAGGGTAGTAAGATTAAATTAAAGTCTTGGAACTAGTTTACTTAAGGCGTTGTGATTCACATTCACCGGATGGGGGTGGGAATTTGGAGGGTTTAGTAACCCAAGATCACTTACAACAGGTCATTTTAGCTGCTCAGGGATTTTACGCGCGAAAAGACCGTGCCCATGATTTGGAACATGCCTTGAGAGTTAGAGAGTGGGGCAAAAAGCTGGCAGTTGAAGAAGGGGCTGACGTTATGATCGTTGAGTTGGCAGCACTTCTTCATGATATCGGTCGTTCTGGGGCGGTGGAAAAAACGCATGCAGAAAGTAGCGCCGGTCTTGCAGTCAATATTCTACATAAAACAGGATATTCTCAAGACGTTGTCCAGAGAGTCAAAGATGCGATCGTGGCCCATTCTCGTGAAGGAGGGCACGAACCGAATACGTTGGAAGCCAAGATCTTGTATGATGCGGACAAATTGGATTTCGTGGGTGCTATTGGATTGGGACGTTTGTTTACCTTAGCTGGGGTACAAGGGTGGCCATTAGTGGGCGAAAATTCCTGTGAGACGTTTTATCAAGAAAAAATATGTGGCTATCAGGAACATTTATTCACGAAAACTGCTAAAGTTTATTTTGAACCTTTGTTCCTTTACATGGAAGGGTTTTGGCGAGAGTTACATGACGAACGACTCAAATTATCTCATTCTGGATAAGCTAGTTCTAGCATGGCTTATCCAGAAAGGATGAATTCAAAATGCGTTGGCTTTGGCGTCTGTTGACTCTTTTTATTTTCCTTGGATTTTTGCGAACGTTTCTCGTTCCACAACCAAAGATTTTTATTGCGTGGCCGGAAGGACAAAGCTGGTCACAAAAGATTCAGGTAGAAATGAGGCAGTTGCAAAAATTTACTCAGGATCTCCCAGCTAGTATTGAAGTAGAAGTTCGTCGTCTCTGGAAGGATTTCCAGCCGAATGGGGACGGCAAAGAAGTTTAAGAATCGAATTATGAACATTTTAACAATGTTTTTTAAGATTGTTTTGTGAAAAGCTAAAAGTGTGGTATATTAAGAATTAAAGTTTGTAAAAAGGAGTGAAGATATAATGGTTGGAATTACAGAACTCGCTGCCCAGAAAGTCAAAGAAGTTCTAAAAAATCAAAACAAAGAAAATGCATTTCTTCGCCTCTATCTTGTAGGCGTTGGCTGAGGTGGGCCGAATTTCGGCATGACTCTGGATGAGTCAAAGACGGATGAGGATATTCTTGATGTTGAGCATGGTGTGTCATTAATCGCGGATAAAAAACTTTCTGTTCATCTAGAAGGAGCAATTATTGACTACATTGACTCCGCAAACGGCGGAGGATTTGAAATACGTACAGCTAATTCTGGCGGTGGCTGCGGAGATAGCTGCGGTGGAAGCTGCTAAGGCAAGAGATGGAAAAGAGAGAGCTCATATATGAGCTCTCTCTTACTTATACTTTAATGGGTGAGAAAGTAGGTCTTGTGATCTGGAAGGCTGAGTGTACTCGAAAAACAATCTATCCCTCGAAAAGTACTTGAGTATACTCCTTAGATGTGTTAGTCTAATGTCCATAATCAGAATACAAACGTCTATAAAGGGAGGAACTACTATGACATTATCACGGGAAGAGTCTAACCGTGCTATTATTACTGTCTTGGGTCGTGACCAAATTGGAATTATCGCTTGGGTTTCAGGAAGACTTGCGGAATATCATGTCAACATACTGGATATCAGTCAAACCATTGTGAATGAATTTTTCACAATGATCATGGTGGTAGACTTGAAACCAGCCATTTTAGAACTTGTCGAATTAGCACGCACACTGGAACATGAGGGCGACAACAAAGGGTTGCAGGTAAAGGTTCAACATGAAGATATCTTTACGTTTATGCATCGCATTTAATAGAGCTTTCAGGGGAACTCAAGTTAGGATAGTGGAGGAAAGTTATGACAATAACATTTGCACGAGAAGAAATTCAACAAACTATTAAGATGATTCATGAAGAAAATTTGGATATTCGAACTATTACGATGGGAATTAGTCTACTTGATTGTGGATCCGAAGATATTAATCGGATGGAACAAAAAATTTATGATAAGATCGCTAAAAATGCAGGACAGTTAGTAGCAGTGGGCGAGCAAATCTCGGCACGTTACGGAATTCCCATTATAAATAAACGGGTATCAGTCACTCCCATAGCGATTGCGGCGAATCATTTAAATTCAGATCAAATGGTCCGAATAGCCAAAGTATTAGATCGTGCTGCGAGAGAGATTGGGGTTAATTTTATCGGTGGGTTTTCTGCCCTGGTTCAAAAAGGGTTTACTGGCGGAGATTTAGCGCTCATCGATGCCATACCACAAGCACTTAGTGAAACAGAATTTGTTTGTTCGTCAGTGAATATTGGAACGACTAAAACAGGGATTAATATGGATGCAGTTCTGAAAATGGGCAATGTAATTTTGAAATCTGCTCAAATGACGGCTGACAGAGATGGGATAGCGGCAGCAAAATTGGTCGTCTTTTGCAATGCACCAGAGGATAATCCGTTCATGGCCGGAGCTTTCCATGGTGTTGGAGAACCCGAGTGTGTAATCAATGTAGGTGTGAGTGGACCTGGGGTTGTGGCAAATGTAGTGAAAGAATACCCTGAAGCAGATTTCAGCGAATTGTCTAATTTAATTAAACAAACAGCATTCAAAATTACTCGTATGGGAGAGCTTATTGGACGGGCAGCATCGAAGGTCTTAGATGTCCCCTTTGGAATTGTAGATCTTTCTTTGGCACCAACTCCTGCAATCGGGGATAGTGTGGCAGAAATCCTGGAAAATATGGGACTTGAACGATGCGGGACGCATGGAACAACCGCCGCCTTGGCGTTACTTAATGATGCGGTTAAGAAGGGTGGCGCAATGGCATCATCTCACGTTGGAGGTTTAAGCGGTGCATTTATACCAGTCTCGGAGGATGCGGGAATGATAAAAGCTGTTGAGGTTGGGGCATTAACCCTCGATAAGTTAGAAGCAATGACCTGCGTCTGTTCGGTCGGTTTAGATATGATTGCGCTACCAGGAGATGTCAGCCCTGAAACAATTTCGGCAATTATTGCGGATGAAGCCGCAATAGGGATGATCAATAAAAAGACAACAGCTGTACGAGTGATTCCCGCGCCTGGCAAGAAGGCGGGTGATCGGGTAGAATATGGCGGATTATTGGGTGGAGCACCGGTTATGGCCATTCATCCATTTTCTTCAAAAATGTTTGTTAACCGTGGGGGCCGGATTCCAGCTCCATTAATTAGCCTTTCAAATTAAATTTGAATTGAATCCTTTCATCAACCAAATAACCGCGATTCTACAAATTTTGAACATTGAGCTGGACTAAAAGGCACTTAAGCTGAATAAGGGATACTTAAGCTTATGAAATCATGCGTATAGGTGGTTAAGAGGATTTTTACTAATCAGCAAAAATCAGGTACAATAAAGGACGTAGATAAGTAATTGATTTTCTTTAAACTATGGAACGTTATTCTAGTGCATGAGTTGGCAATCGAAGGCGGGCCTAATAATCCGCTAAGGGCATACCGATGAAGTTCCTGGTGGTGGCTTTCGACGCCCAGTCGAGGGTTGCTGCTGGGGGTTAAGGATGAGGGGGATCCGCAATGGCATGTGGGCGTGACCCTTTTCCGTGGAGGCCTAAGTGCGTGGCTTCTAAGAGGCTACGGCTTAGGGTAGAACCTGCATTAGGAAGGAACTTAGTGCAGTGTAGCCTGCCTTGAGGTGGGAAAGTTGGGAAAGCTTAATAGGTCTGGACCGTGTTGGCCGATGCTGTCTAGATTGCTGGAAATGCTTTTCTGCAAAAGAGGCTAGATTGTCAAGGAGTGTTAAGGAAACTTCTAGATCGTGTACCAACGAGGATTGAAGTGCGGACTCAGTGGTGATCAAGTTCTGAGTGATGGTGACACCTCAGGCTGGGGATAAGGAGAAATCGCCTTGCGGGAAACCGAAGGAACTCAGTGGGAAAACCTACTTGACCTAAGCCTCAATATTGACTCGTTGCTTCCTATCGTTTAAAGAAAAGCACGCCTCTCAATTGAGAGGCGCTTGTTTTTTAAGGAAGACCATCCATATCCACACCCTATTGTCGGAATTTCCGAGACGCTTTCGCTTTAGGAGAGTGTGCATAAGACATGGTGGCTATGGGAAACGTATGGTGTGAACATTTTGTTTTCAATTATTTTTTCTAATTATGCAGGATTTTAAGAGTTTATCACGAATATTAATAGGACATTCAAAAAGCTGAATCCAAATTTAATGTACTTGGAACGGGGGATTATATTGGGGTGAATCACGTGACCCTTTTCGCGTGTAGGGCAAACACCTTCTGCCCGAATCCGTCAACTAACCTCGTAAGCTAAGAAAGGTGGAAAAGTTCTTGGTGATTCCCTCATCTAAACGGATGTGGCTGGGAAGCTCTATTTTGGCGGGCCTAATTCTAGCCAGTAGCTTACCAGCATTGGCTACGACTCAAAATCAAACTCAAGCAGCAACAATTCATTCTTTGATGAAGCCTATGCTTGTGATTACATCCAATGTGCCAACAGGAACATACACAGAGGCAGTGCATAAGCAATTGAAATGGGTCTCTAGTCCGGTGATTCTCCCAATGGGAACGAATACCTTGTCAAAGCAGTCAGTACCCAGCCAAAGTAATCCGACGGTTGTAGTTGCATCCACTAAAAGTACTTCAAAGCCTGTTCAAGTCGCGGCAGCAGCGTCTAAACAACAAGTTTCTCGATCCAATAGCTCTGATCTAGCGGATCATGCCTTAAGTCTTGTTGGCGTTCCCTATGTCTTTGGTGGAGCGAGCCGCAGTGGCTTTGATTGTTCGGGATATACACAATATGTATTTAAGGGATCTGGTACTTACTTACCGAGGACCGCTAGTGAACAATTCAACGTGGGATCCTCCGTAAAGCGAGATCAACTCCAATCAGGGGATTTGGTATTCTTTACAACATATGCTCCAGGAGCATCTCATGTTGGAATTTATATCGGTGGCGGACGTTTTGTTCATGCGTCAAATAGTGGCGTTCAGGTTACAAGCCTAAGTGAAAGTTATTATGCAAGCCGTTACATTGGTGCTCGGCGCGCGAACTAGTATTATTTAGTCAAAGGGTGCAGCAGGAACTATAATAGTTCCTGCTGTACCCTTTTGTTATACTGTCACTATTGCGGTAACCAGGGAATTGGCTTGTGTTTAATACATTCTCCGCTGGGTTTTGTATAGGAAAATAACGGATTTTGAATGTAGGAATCTGAAAGTGAACATTGGTGGGTTCGTTTAAAATAACAATTTCGACATAATTCAACTCGATAGTTTAGAATCATGAGCGTGAAACCTCCTATTAGATTGATCTTCATTAGGACGGTGTCTGAAAGTATTGGTAAATCACAGAGGCAGTACTGTGTGGTAGTCCGGCTGCTTGGAGTTCATCAATGCTTGCCTGTTTAATGTCTTCAAGCGATGAAAAATGATGCAAAAGGTGTTGTTTGCGTTTCGGCCCAATTCCTGGGATATTATCTAGAGCAGAGAGTGTCATACTTTTTGCCCGTTGTTGACGATGAAATGTGATAGCGAAACGATGAACTTCATTCTGAATCCTGCCGAGTAAATAAAAGGTGGGGTGGTTTTTGGGTAGGGTAACCTGATTACCGGATTGATCTAGGAGTCCGTGGGTTTGATGATGGTCGTTTTTAACCATTCCGGCGACGGGGATCGTTATGTTTAATGCCTTTAGTGCACCGAGGGCTGCATTAATTTGTCCTTTGCCTCCATCGACTAAAATTAAGTCTGGAAGAGGGCTGTTTTCCGCAATCATTCGTGTATACCGACGCAAAATAACCTGTCCCATGGCAGCCGTATCATCACTGGTTTCCATGGGCTGAATTTTATATTTTCGGTACCCTTTGCGCTGGGGTTTACCCTCCATGAATTGAACCATCCCGGCAACAGTGTGTGTCCCTGCTGTATTAGATATGTCAAAGGCTTCGATACGGCCGGGAACGGGGATCTTTAATAGTTCTCCCAGTGTGGCTAAAGCGAGCTGTGTCTCGGATTGTTGGCGAATTTCTAGTGTAATTTGATCATGAAGGGTGGTCTTGGCATTAGACATTGCCATTTGGAGTAGCTCATGTTTCTTTCCTTTTTGAGGAACAGTGATAGGAAATAGGCTGGATAAGATTTGAGATTCAATCGGCGGGAGCAAGATCTCCTGAGGCCACGTATGATCGCTATAGAATTGAGCAACAAAAGAGATGAAAGCATCTTCGGGCTCTTCATAATAAGGAAAAATGAAACTATCTCGTGCCAGTAGTTTGCCTTGCCGTAAATAAAAAATCTGAATACACATCTGATCCGTCGTGATTGCGTACCCTAATACATCCCGATCAATAAAGTCATTGAGTGTGATGTTTTGTTTTTCACTAAGGAGTTTTATGTCCTGGATTAGGTCCCTATATTCTAGAGCCCGTTCGAATAGAAGTGCATCAGCCGCCCTTTGCATTTTCTCTTCTAATAATGATAGTATCCCGCTTTGGTCGCCTTTTAGAAACGTTGTAACCTCTTTGCGCATTCCGGCGTAAATATCAAGTGAGACTTCTGAGACACAAGGAGCAAGGCATTGATCCAAGTGATAATAAAGACAGGGTCGAGTAGGAATTTGGCGGCATTTCCGAAATGGGAAAAGACGATTGAGTAAACGAGCAGCTTCTTTGGCGGCAGTTGCATTGGGATAAGGCCCGAAGTATTTACCTCTGCCCTTCTTGAGTTGTCGAGTAATAAGAATCCGCGGATGGGTCTCCTCTGTGATCATTAAATAGGGATAGGTTTTATCATCACGCAAGAGAATATTGTACTTTGGGCTGTGTTTTTTAATGAGATTACACTCTAAAACAAGAGCCTCTACTTCTGAATCGGTTACGATATATTCAAAATCAACGATTTGACTTACGAGGCGCTCAGTTTTTCCAACGTGTGATCCTGTAAAATATGACTTTACCCGATTTTTTAGTACTTTAGCCTTGCCGACATAAATTATTTGTCCTTGTGTATCTTTCATCAGATAAACGCCCGGCTTCTCGGGCAATAAAGTCAGTTTTTGTCGAAGCAGATCCATTTTCCCCACCTCAGTTCTTATTTTAGAGGGTGGGATTACGAGATGCAAGTTTCATATACATATCTGAGTAAAAACAAACGTATATATGATTTAGAGGGTAGCATTTATGAATCTGAAGATAGACTATTATTTGGAGGGGAAGGTATGCCTAATACCTGGGGACGACCACCACGCAGTGAATTATGGCAGGATTTACAGGCCTTGGCCCTTTGGATTCTCATTATAGGGGTTGTCGGTTACATCTTATTTCCTAACTTTTTCAAGGATATATACTCACGTCTATCTGAACCAGTAACTCAAACCAGTACGATAAATGACAACTATACTCTTAATAATTCGATAAGTGCTAACACGGATGGAACCAATCCACAGACATTGCTAGGACAAGACTTCTCGAGTGTAGCCAATGCTCTCTATAATAATGGAAACAGTGAAGTTTCCTCGGGTTATTGGATCATCTTTGTCGCTGAAGGTGAGTTTAAGCAGTTGGCAGTGAGCAGTGAAGCTTATGCTTTTCTGCTTCGAATTATCGAAAGTGATCAGAGTGCTACTGGCAAAAGTACAGTCATATTAGCAGCCAACGGGCAAATTCGCAAATTTACTGTCAGTGAGGAAATTTATACAATTATTATGAATATGTCCTTAATCGGGGATCGCTCAAAAAACAAGAATTAGCGAAAGAGCAGTTTAGCCCCTGCGGCAAACAATCCGATTCCAACAATCTGCCATGGATTCCAGTGGAGACGACTCATACCAAACCATCCGAAATGATCGATAAGTACTGCCATACTAACCTGACCGATAATAATTGCTGTGGTAGCGTTGCACACGCCAACCTTAGGAATACTGATGGCAACAAGTCCGACAATGAGGACGCTGAGCACGCCGCCAAGGTAGAAATACCACGGTACCGCAACCCAGTGGTGTTTTAAGAGAGGAATTCGCCATGCAAGCACAGCAATTACAGCGACAAGAGTACCGATGATGTGGACCACAAGCGTTGCAGAAAGAAGCGACGTTTTTTGACTTAGGGATGAATTCAAAGTGCCTTGTATGGCCATTGCGATCCCCGATATTGCAGCAACTAAAAAAGGGAAGGATAGTAATTTCGACATAATAAGCCTCCTTGAGTTGATAAAACAATAGAATAGAAAAAATAACCATATACGTAAAGAACTATCAGTATTCAATCGAGAGTATAAGGGGAAAATGAAAATAAGTTAAGAAAGATAAATAAGTGGAGGTGGCGTTTTGGACATCGATTATAATTTAATACAACGCGCCCAGATGCTGCTCACACTCGAACATCCGTTGCCTCAAGTTCGAGATATTCTATTAAGAGAAGGATATCCCCAAAAACAAGTTGTTGAATTAATGGATGCGACAGAAGAAGTGTTAAATTACCTTGTTCCGCCTCAATATGATGAACATAAAATTGGAATTGATATTCTTCATCCCGGAGAAAAAGCCGAAGGTCATAAACCGACAGTGGATATACTAATTGATAAACGATCTGGGAAAATGGAGCTTATGACTCCCCACCAGCCCGAAACATGGCGAGTCGCTAATGAAGTGCGCAAAGCGATTAAACGCCAACGTCAAGGCATAAAATATTTTCACTAAAACATTATTGAATGAAGGACTGTGGGGGACTGCCTTACAGCCCTTTTTTCCAACTGTTTCTTATCTTTTCTCGAATTTCGAGAATTATGTTATAATATATAAACTAATAATTTTGGGAAAGAAGGGTCAGAAGTGGAATTTGATCCAATAATCAGTGGATTAGAAGACGTCTATGATAAAATGAAGACGGAACAACGGCTTAATCGAAATGATGGACTACACTTATTGCAGACAACCAATATACTTGGTCTAGGTTACCTTGCGAATGAACAGCGGCGCACCATGACCGGAGATCAGGTGTTTTTTAATAATAATGCCCATATTAACTATAGTAATGTATGTAAAGTACGGTGCGGGCTTTGTGCTTTTGCCAAAGACCCTGGAGAAAAGGGTTCTTACACAATGTCCATTGAAGAGGTGGTCAAAAAAGCAGGGCAGTATGCAGATCAAGGAGTAACAGAAATACATATTGTTGGAGGGATCCACCCTGAGCTATCCTTTTCGTATTACTTGGACATGATTACAAAAATTAAAGAACGCGCCCCTAAAGTAAGTTTGAAAGCTTTTACCGCAGCGGAATATGATTATTTTTCCCAGATTCAGAATAAACCTATTTTTGAAATTCTGAAGACATTTAAAGAAGCTGGTGTCAGCTTTATAACCGGTGGCGGTGCAGAGAATTTCAGTCAAAGAGTCCGTGAAATTATATGTCCGGGAAAACTAAGCGGAGAACGATGGTTAGAAATTCATCGAACTGCTCATCAGTTGGGAATTCCAACTAATGCGAATATGCTGTATGGCTTGATTGAAACGGATGGAGAACTAATCGATCATCTCCTAGCATTGAGAGAGCTACAAGATGAAACGCAAGGTTTCTATGCTTTGATTCCCACCGCCTTTCATCCGAAAAACACGAAGTTTGAAGAGGTTTCCCAAGCTAGTGCACTACGCACATTGAAAGTGATTGCAGTGGCTCGCTTGATTCTTGATAATTTCCGATATATTAAAGCATATTGGATATCTTCCACTCCTCAAGTAGCCCAGATGGCCCTTAACTTCGGTGCCAATGATCTTGATGGAGTTGTTCGTGAAGAGAAAATTTATCATACGGCCGGTGCCACCAGTCCTCAAATGCAGAGTGAACATCAGCTGATCCATATGATTCATGAGACAGGTTTAGATGCTGTTGAACGGGATTCATATTACCATGTTTTAAAAACTATTCGCCCATAGTGGTGTGCCCGGAGTTAGAAACCAAGAGGTGAATTGAATGCGCATCGCGGTTTTGTCAGATACCCACTTACGAGCGGGCAAGTCTCTTCCCAGTTTTGTATGGGAACAACTAACTAATATTGATCTAATTCTTCATGCGGGTGATTTGACACATATGGGTCTACTGGAGGAGTTGGCCTGTATCGCACCTGTTCGAGCGGTCAAAGGAAATTGCGACAGTTGGGATATTTCTTTGCCAGATCGTGATATTATCGAATGTGAAGCCATTAAGATTGGGTTAATTCATGGAGATACTGGAAGGGGGAAAAGTACGCAGGAACGTGCTTATGCCGCCTTTGAGAACTGTATGGTTGACCTAATTGTGTTTGGACACAGTCACATCCCATTTATAGAATGGAAAAATGGTATTCTCATGTTTAATCCGGGTTCTCCGACGGACAAAAGGCGTGAGCCCCAATATTCCTTCGGCCTATTGACGATTCAACAATGGCAGATCGAAGCAAAGCATTTGTATTTTTGAAAGTCGGTGTTTATACATGAAATATCGCCGGAATAAGGTAAAACGAGAACATGGCATTATTCAAAATGCTTTGCCCTGGCTTGAAAACTTAAGCCGACTATCAGAAGTGACAGATATTATTCCCGGCGTTATTGACGTGAGTCATTCTTCGGAACGTGGGATTGTCTATAAGTATCAAACTCAAACAGGCTGCAAGCTTTTGCTTAAAAGTAATGGTTCTATCCAGGAAGTGTTTGTGGTAACGAAGAGCCCAGCTTGTGTTGAGAAGTGGATTAGAGATCAATTCCCGTCGGATTTGTCATCGATAGATTCCCCAGTTAATTCCGTATCAGAAAGCAAACCGAAGTCAATTTCTAGAAAGAACTTGTCCAATATCACTCCAAAATCGCGTTCTGCATCAGAGCTCAAAACGTCTAATCGAGGCGCACATCGATCGAAAAAGCGCCCAAATGGTGGAATTCCTAAGTCGATCCTAGAAGATCGAGATGTCCCTAAAATTGCCGATCAATTGGATCATGCCACTCGTAAAGCCCTTAGCCACCTTAAAAAGTCCCTAGAAAACACAAAAACTAAGACCGAAAAACTGCAGAAAATAGGAAAGACAGCGTTTGGCAAACGACCATAACTGTCTCCTGTTTGATATCGCTTAAGCGTTCATATTGGAGGTTGACGTATGGAAGTTGGCGGTATATTAGCACCGGGGACGATCAATGGAACTTTACTTAATCAATGGCGTCCCGGCGAACGTTTGTTAGTGGAAGTTGTCCACAAAACAGCTGAAGGAAAAGGAATTGTTCGGATCAACGGACAGGACTTGCTCGCCCTCTTGGAGACTTCGACCCAAGTGGGAGATAAGTTTTGGGTTAAAGTAGGGAATTCTAGCCAAGAGAGCTTATTGTTGATTCGTGAGCCGTTGCCGGAGAAGCAAGGGGACGTACACCTGGTCCCTCAACAGTTTCCGCAGTTAACAGAGAGAGGATTACCGATTAATCAGGAGATTTTAACCCTGATAAAGACATTTCCTTCAGGGGCCATGGATATTCAAGAGACAATGAGCGATGAATTTATGCTCAACTTGCGTAAGTCAATTCCTGAGTGGGGTGGATTGTCAGAAGAAAATGGAGCGGAAGAGCTTGTGGAGTTCTTACGAAAACTTGGAATTAACTATGAACACCGACTAGCTCAAATACAGAAACTCGATCCCCAGGCTAAGGAAGCAGAGAAAGATAGTTTAAAAGACACGTATAAATATAAACTTCTGGAAGCCTTACAGAATAAAGAGGCTCACGATCATGATGGTCAATCAACTCATTTGCTCCAGAAAATTACCGCGCAACAGCTTTGGTTTAAAACTGGAACTCTAGATAATGCATTTATGTTACTTCATCTTCCATTATTAAATCAGGAACAACTGGTACCCGTACATATAGCGATTGAGAGTTCTCGAAAAGGATCAAAAATGAATGAGAAACATTGTAGGATAGCCATTCAGATTGAAACCCAGCAGCTTGGAGATGTTGGCATTGATGCTTATTTTAATCAAGACTCACTCTTCTTTCGTATCCTAACTAGGTACACTCAGGTCCTTCCTCAGCTCCTAGAGATGGTTATGCCTCAAACCAGAGTGAAATTTTCCAAACTCGGCTTCAAGCTTGAGAACGTGGAAATTGGTGATCTGGAAATAAACCTAGAATTTCAGAATTTTCTTAAAGGATCTCGCCGAAGTGGAGTTGATATTCAGAGATGAAGGAAAAGAAAGAGATGAGGGAGAAAGCTGCTGCCTTAGTATATGATCAAACTGGGGCACCGAGAATCGTGGCTAAAGGGGTAGGGGAAGTGGCTCGAACTATTATTGAAGTCGCCGAAGCAGAAGGTATTCCCATTCAAAAAAATGAACTGCTTGTTGAAGCGTTGATGCAGGTGGAGTTGACAAAGGAAATTCCCCCCCAGCTCTATCGTGCAGTGGCAGAGATCTTAGCGTTTGTCTATAGACTAGACACAGCAAAATCTAACACAAATACATAATTTATAGAAAGCTTCGCAAACTAAGGTTAAAAATTCGATACAGGAGGCTTAAATGAATAATTCATTTGAAGTACTGAACAAGATCCTTCAAGGCGAACATATGGCGATCTTGCAGTATCAAGCGTATATTGACGAACTAACGGAAGGCCCACTGCGAAACCATCTTATCGCAATTCTAACGGATCATAAAGAACATGCCACTAGGATCTCCTATTACATTCAAACCAATGGAGGAAAAGCGGAAGAAGGAGCAGGGTTAGTGGGTATCATGGCGGATTGGAAAACCCGTTTGTCTAATATGGGGGAAGCAGTGCCCATGGAAATCTTAGAGCGTCTTTATGACGGAGAGGATAAGGGACTGGCTCGAGCAGTACAGTATTCCGAACACTATTTGAGTAGCGCTGAAAAAGAGGTCTTGGACCCTATATTCTCTGATGAACATGATCACCTTAAACAACTGCAGGATTTGAGAGAGGGTCTCTATAGTAATTTATAGGGAACGAAAGTAACTGAAAAGCAATAAATAAAAAAGCGGCAGTTGCCGCTCTAATTACGTGTTAGCAAGGTTCAAAGCATCCTTTGCTCGGGTTTTCCTTGCTAAGCGTTTTCTTGCTAACATATCTGCCACTTTCCCGTTGTCTCCTAGAAGGATACCTTGTAGCCTCCATTCGCGGAAGGTCTGCCAAAATTGTTGTTCTGAAATTCGTCGTGTATAACGCTCAGATTCTTCATCGTATGGCCAAAAAACATCAACCCACAACGTTCCCTTATTACTTAAAACCAAAAGAAAATGGACAAGTTCCTGGTTGGGAAATTCCGAATCACGCATCAGTATGTGTGTACGCCCGTTAGGGAAATCTGTTCGTATGTAAGTAAGCTTCATTTAATAATCCCCCTTTGTGAAACATGTCGAGACGTATTCTTAGTATAGCATGAATGGTTAAATAAAACGTGATCATTTACTGGTTTAGATTTATTTTACTTTATAAGTATGCCAGTCGACGCTGAAAGTTCACTCCATAAAATGTATGTTGAAACATAGTTCGGGTAAACTACCTTCAAAACTAATCATTAATGGCTTGGAGGGTATACTATATGCTGACAGTAATTCATACGTTCAATGGTCCAGATGCAGACCGAATTTTAGGGGAAGTTCGTACAGGGATTCATTCCGCTGAGGAGATCGAAGGTTTTAAATTTGCTTCGGTCAACAAGCAAGAAAATACAGCGGACATCATGCTTTTTTCAAAATGGGAAAATCGTACTGCCTATGAAAGTTGGGCAGATACTGTTGGTGAAAACAAGGCGTTTAAGTCAGCAACGCCACAGATGTTTGAGGTTCTCGAAGAAAAATATTAGATAAGAGGATAAGAGGTGTCAGGGGTTATAAACTCCCGGCACCTCCTTTATGTTTAGACAAGGGAACTGTAGAAAGGTGAAGAAGGGTTATTAATTAAATTTTTATAGGCCAATTCAAGTTGGCGCATACTCGATCTTTCTGAACCTGGGGGCATGATCTCAAAAAGAAAATCACCCAGTTGACGAACTGGCATTACGCCCATTAGGGCATTTGTCATGAAAATTTCCTTGGCATGTAACAGGTCTGACAAAGTGTATAAACCCTGGTGTGTTGGAATTTGAAGTGAGCGAGCTAAATCCAATAGGATTTGACGACGAGTTCCAGGCAAACATCCACTTGAAAGACAGGGGGTAAACAGTGTCTCATCTTTAACAAAAAAAAGGTTGCTCATCGTGCCTTCGGAAATGTATCCTTGAGTGTTAAGCCACAAGCCTTCTTCGGCATCTTTGCGTTTAGCCTCTTCTTTGGCTAAAATGTTTTCAAGATAATTCGTCGATTTAATGGAGACCAAAGGTGACTGTTCATTGCGTGGATAGTGTAACAGGTGTAGTCGTATACCTAAAGAAAATTGAGCAGGAGTATAGGGAATTAATCGTTTGTGGATTAAGAGCTGCGAAGGAAGATGAGCCATGGGTGCACCGCCACTTAGAGTGACGCGAAGCGCAAAGGGGTATGAGTTAGGGGTTTGCTCTATGAATTCTTGTATTTGTTTGAACCATTCATGGATATCGGGTAGCTTTAGACAGAGTAAATCAGCTCCCTTTTTCATGCGCTGCCAATGAAGGTCAACAAATAACGGCCCATCTTCAGTAACAAGGAGCGTTTCGAAAAGGCCAAACCCAAATAAAGCTAAGCGGTCATGGGATAATAACGTTTCACTCGGTATCATCTAAGTGTCCTTTCAAAACCCTAAACAGTGCATCTGCCTTGTCAAGCGTCTCCTTGTATTCACTTTCCGGTATTGAATCTGCGACAATCCCTCCACCAGCATGTACAAACGCCTTCCCATCTTTCAACAAGATCGTTCGGATGACAATGTTAAAATCCCAAGCACCATCAAAGCCCATATAACCGATGCTTCCGGTGTATAACCCCCTTTTATGGGGCTCTAATTCTTCAATGATTTCCATGGCTCTAATTTTGGGGGCACCCGTAATCGATCCGCCGGGAAAAATAGCCCGAATAATATCGCTAGGGCTTAATCCACTTAAAAGTTTTCCGGTAATAGTCGAGACAAGGTGCCAGACGGTTGGGTATTTTTCAAGTTTGATTAAATCGGGGACTTTAACAGTTCCAAATTCGCAAATCCGTCCGAGATCGTTGCGTTCTAAATCGATGATCATAGTTAGTTCAGCACGATCCTTGGGACTGGTCTGTAGTTCAACTGCCAATTTCTGATCGTCCGATGGAGATTTTCCGCGGGGACGAGTTCCTTTAATCGGACGGGTCTCGATTTGCCCATCTGGCTGAATTCGAATAAATCGTTCAGGAGAACTGCAAAGTATTTGAAAATCTTGGTAGGGGAGAAATGCAGCAAAGGGAGCGGGATTTTGTCTGTGAAGTTCGGAATAAAGATTCCAGACATCACCTTCCCAAGCAAGAGAAAAGCGTTGAGTAAGATTTGCTTGGTAAATGTCTCCAGCATAAATATAATCAATCACTCGTCTTAAATCGCCTAAATAATTTTCACGGGAGACGCTAGGGTCGATTGTAGAGTGGAGAGGGATCGACATAGAATCAACGTTTTCTCGTTTAGAAAGTTGTTCTATAAATGGGTAGAGAATTTTTTCCAAACGTTCGATACGAGAATGGGCTAGCTCGGCATGACATAGTCCATTCTCGTCAATACCGCAGGCAGTGAGCCAGTATTTTGTATGAATATGATCGAAAATAACAATTCCATCATACCAAGCAAAACGCCAAAGTGGTAAGGTTAAGTCCTCTATGGCGTGGTTCGGAAGGGATTCGAACTCGTTTTTGAGATCATAACTTAAAAAACCGACCGCTCCGCCGGAAAAGGGGAAAGGAGAATGAGGCACGTGGTATTTACTGTGTGAAACATTAAGAAAGTTCAAACAGTCATGGTTTTGAACTACAATTTCCAGCTCTAGTCTATTCGGCCAATCAAGCTCAAGACGATCAGAATAAGCGGATGCTTGTAAAAATGGTGAAGAACCCATATAAGAATAACACCCTAGTTCTTTATAGTCGTTTCCACTATCTAAAAAGAAGGGAGCAGGCTCTTCTTTAAAAGCTTGAACTAAGAGATGGGGCGGAACTGAAACGGAGAGAGGTTTTACAACCCAAGGAGAAGGCGAATTCTGAAGATTCCACGTTTTAGCAGCGCGAAGGGCATTTTTTAATAATAGATGTCCAGATTGGGTTAAAAAGGCTTCCGGATGGAACTGAATTCCTTCTATAGGAAGGGTCTTGTGGCGAATTCCCATGATTTCTCCAGCATCTGTTTCGGCAGTAATTGTTAATTCCTCAGGAAGGGTAGAACGCTCTAGGATCAACGAGTGATAGCGGGTAACTTCTAAAGGATTATTAAGGTCACTGAAGACGCCTTGCTGATCATGACGAATGCTTACTGTTTTTCCATGAATAGGTCGTTTCGCCCGGATCACTTTTCCACCAAAAAATTGTCCAATAGCTTGGTGCCCGAGACACACTCCTAAAATGGGGATAAGACCTTGAAAGTGTTCGATGACAGCTAAAGATAATGGGGCTTCGTTAGGGGTACAGGGACCTGGAGAGATTACAATGAGATCAGGGTGAATTGCTGCGATATCGTTTAAAGTACAGGCATCTTGGCGCTTGACAATGACGTCTTCTCCAAGTTCGCCGAAGTATTGGTAGAGGTTATAGGTGAAAGAATCATGATTGTCCAGCAAAAATATCATTGTGTTTCTCCTTTAAACTTGGACGGCTTCAGACTGTTAACAAAAAGAAAAGTTGCTCTAAGCAACTAAATATTTAAAGTTTAGTATCATGTAACATATTGGTCAACGCTTCAAAGGCCGGCTGAAGGTTGGGGTTTTTTATACCCTGCAAGACAATGGTCTGATTGACAGTAACTAGCCCAACATTTGGCCCTTCGACTTCAATTTGCAGTGACTGTACATCAAGGGTTAGATTGTGCCGATCGACAATAAAGGTCATGCGTTTCGGTTCGGGAAAGTTGGCTTGAAGGCTAGTCGAGTTGAGTTGGTCTTTATTAGAAGATTCCAATTCGCTGGGGGTATGCAAATCACTCAAAACGAAAGAAGACTCCGTGAGTAATTTCTGCATGATGGCTATATTCGTATTCCAAGGTAATTTGATGAGTTCAGATTGGGTCATTCCCGAAGGTGAAACAGATAAAATGACGTACGAACCATCTTGTGTTAAAAAAGGTTTTTCCGAGCATCCGCTAAGGAATAGACTCGATAGTAATACTACAAGACTTAGTCCGAGTGTTGACATCTTCCGTTTAAACAATTGGGATATCCTTCTTCCTAACTAAGATTATAGAGTGAAACCTGTCTGTACTAGTCTATTCGCTATAAAACTCGGAAATCCTGCTTTTCGTTGATTCCATTCGTAAAAATGGTGTACAATGGCTGCAGAGAGGGGTCAACAGTGTGGGTAAGGACATCGTAGTTTTTGATGTGAAATCGACGGGCTTAGAGGGTAGGCAAGAAGAAATTGTAGAATTTGAAGCACTTCGAATCCATAATGGACTGATTCAAGCGACTTGTCACTTTCTTGTTCGTCATGAGAGTACTGGTCTCCAGGAAGAAGAGCTTAATGTTGCGTCTTCACTGGTGGAGCATCGTCAGGAGATACTTGATTTCTTCGAGGATGCAATCCTTGTAGGGCATCAAATGTCATTTCACCTCTCTAGCTTAGAAAAGACATTAAATGTTTATTTTCGACAGTCTTTTTGGGACACTCTGGAATTGGCTCGAATTTTTTTCCCTACTGCGCATCATTACCAGTTATCCTTCTTAGCTGAAAAGCTTTCGTTGCCTTTAGGAGACGAATCTATGCAGCATCGATCGGAATCAAATGCCTGGCTAACTTGGAAACTTTTCGAGGCCTGTTGGAACAAGGGGTTGGAATTTGATCTTAGCTTCTTTGACCAAGCCAAACCCCTTCTTGAGGGATGGGATGGGAGAGGTTTTATCGACGAATTGCATAGAGAAATTACGCGCAGTTTTCCTGATCGTCAGATTCGAACGGATCTGGTGCTTGCCCCCGGTGCTGAGGGGTTGTTTGTACGTACCCAATCCCCGGCTGTTAGCGTTCCTAACTCCATCGACTGGGTTGTTGATTGTTTTGCTCCGGGAGGAATCCTTGAACGAAGTTTACCAGGCTTTGAGAGCAGACCGGGTCAGGTGAAGATGGCCAAACTAATTGCTGACGGGCTTAGTTCCTCTCGACATGTCGTGGTTGAAGCCGGAACAGGGACAGGAAAGTCGTTTGCTTATTTAATTCCGTGCCTATGGTCGGCTAAAAAAACAGGACAAAAAGTAGTGATTGCGACCCACACGATTCCCCTACAAGAACAACTTCAAAAAAAGGATATCCCAATTTTGGAAAAGGTATTACCCTTTCCGTTTCGAGTCGCTATTTTGAAAGGGAAAGGCAACTACTGTTGTTTGAAAAAATGGCAGGGATGCTTGTCTAATCCGAAAGAAATTCCGAGAACAGAGTATAGGCTTGCTTTTTTAAGTATTCTTGTTTGGTTAAGAGAAACGCTAACAGGGGACTTGCAGGAACTCTCGAAAGTTCCTGGACTCCTGAAGAGTTGGCCTAGCCTCAGCGCTGACAATGAAATGTGTATTCCGGGAAGGTGTTCAAAGGCAGGTGTTTGCTTTTTACTGAGAGCACGCAAGAAAGCAGAAGAGGCGGATCTATTGATCGTGAATCATTCGCTGCTCTTTTCCGATCTTAAAACGGACTACAATGTCTTGCCAGAATACCATCAGTTGGTGATCGATGAGGCCCATCAGATGTATCAGACGGCTCTGCAACATCTCGGATCTGATTTGAGTTTGGACAGTGTTACCCGTAGCATTGACAGTATTTATAGACTGACAGGGCCATGTTTTTATGCCACGATTAAACAACGCTTAGGGTCATTGACTCAAATAGTACCATCTGTACCTTGGGAAACATTTGAGAAAAAACTAGAGGATATCCCTGAGCTATGTCCGATGGTCGTGGAACAGGCTAAAGAGTTATTTCAGTTATTGTCAACTATTTTAGGAACAAAGCGCACGTTTCGCTTTGTTGCAAGTCATTCCACTAAAACGTGGTGGGAAGGGTTAAATGTTCAGATAGAGAACCTAGTGGGCCGAATTAATGCCGTGGCCTCTGTCCTCGAAAGTTTAATAAGCCCATTTAATGGAGAAGACGCGGATGAGGTCGAAGAGTTGAAATACGTATTATCTGGTCATCAAAGAGAGTTGCAAGGATTTATTGACACTCTGGTCATCGTACGAAACGTTAATAATCCTCAACAGGTGACTTGGCTTGAACAAAACTCAAGACTTTATCTAAAGACTTCCCCAATCGAAGTGAGTGATATACTTAAGGAAAAAATATTTTCACGTCTTGATACTGTTATTTTAACTTCCGCAACGCTAAGTATATCAAATTCTTTCCAGTATTTTCTTCAAGATGTTGGATTACCATTAACAACAACAACAACGGCACAGGTGGATTCGCCCTTCGACTATGATCAACAGATGCGCCTTTTTGTGGTTAAAAAGGGCTTCAAACAGCAAAATTCTGACTACGAGAAAGCCATGGAGCTTTCGAAATTTATTGTAGAAGTTGCTGAGAGGATGAATGGACGGACGTTAGTTCTCTTTACTGCCCATAAATTACTGAATGAAACTTATGCCTTATTGCATCAAAAATTGGCCAGAATAGGCATAGAAACACTAGCCCAAGGAGTGCACGGGGAACGTAGCACAATGATAGAGGCCTTTAAACGAAACCCAAGGAGTGTCCTTTTGGGAGCCAATAGTTTTTGGGAAGGGATTGATATTCCCGGTGACACGTTATCTTGTGTCATCTTAGTTAAACTTCCTTTTTGGCCGCCTTCGTTACCCTTGATTGAGGCTCGATCGGAATATATAAGTTTTCAAGGACGTGATCCTTTTCAAGAGCTCTTACTTCCTGAAGCTGTTATCCGTTTCAAACAAGGGTTTGGGCGTCTAATTCGTTCAAGAAAGGATCGCGGGATTGTCATCTTGCTAGATGACCGAGTGATCGATAAATATTACGGGAGATATTTCTTGAGTTCTTTACCTATTCGGACACATATTCGAGGAGAAAATGCACTCGTGCTTGGTAAAATAGAGGAATGGAATCTTGGAGAGTTGGACCGAGAGCTTTAATAATTGTCTTAGAAATGGTAAACTAGAGAAAATCAAGAGGAGGAGGTTAATTTTTCGGTGAAACAATATCCCATTTCTCGTGATGGTTGGCTTTATCTGGTGATATTAGCAGTTCTAATGGTTTTGGCCTACTGGGTTTGGCCGTGGCTGGTTATTTTACCAGGTATTCTGTTCTTGTTTGTTTTATTTTTCTTTCGTAATCCTAACAGAGCTATCCCATCTGACGAATTATCGCTAGTTTCTCCCGCTGACGGAGTGGTCATGGATGTGGAAAGGGTCTTTGAAGACCAGTTTCTAAACGGAGAAAGTATTCGCGTTCGTATCTTTCTAAGTCTATTTAATGTTCATGTCAATCGCAGTCCGATGGCTGGCGAGGTTGTTTTTCGTGCCTATCGACCGGGACAGATGATTCCTGCCTTTAAAAGCCATGCATCAGAGCTGAACGAGAAAAACTATGTTGGAATCCAAAATCAACACTTGCAGATTTTAGTGACGCAGGTGACAGGATTTATTGCTCGTCGGATCGTGTGTTGGGTTAATAAGGGAGATAAACTGACCAAAGGAAAGAGATTTGGTCTGATTAAATTTGGTTCGTGTACAGAAATTTTTGTACCAACTGATGTAGAAATCATGGTTAGCCCCGGGGATAAGGTGCGTGGAGGAGTAAGTATAATAGGGAGAGTGAGTGTTGAATGAGGGGAAGTCCGATTCCTGCTCGCATGATCCCGAGCATCTTTACCTTGGCTAATTTACTTTTTGGTTTTCTTGCCTTGATCTGGGTCATAGAAAGTAATTTTACATTAGCAGCGGCGATGATTTTACTTTCTGTGCTCATGGACAGTTTGGACGGCAAAGTGGCTCGAAGGCTTTCTGTAAGCTCAGATTTTGGTAAAGAACTCGATTCTCTGAGTGATTTAGTCTCTTTTGGGGTGGCACCAGCAATTCTTACCTATCAGGCAATTTTGCAGCCTCATCAAACCGAGTTTGTTAAGTATTTAGGTCTGGGTATTGCTGTGGTTTTCGCATTATGTGGTGCAGTCCGTTTGGCTCGTTTTAATATGCTCAATATCACCACTTATTTTGTTGGCGTTCCCATTACTTTTGCGGGCGGTTTTATGGCTCTGTTAATGTTCTTGCGAACTATGCTGCCTTGGTACATTTATCCCGTAAGTATGGTGATTTTGGCTTTCTTAATGGTATCTACGTTTAAGGTACCGAAGTTGAGCAAGTAGGGGGACTTGTGTGACACAGCGCTCGGTGTTACGACGCAGAGCAAACTAACCGTTCAAGCTCCCGGCTTTGGGGAGCGGGGTTCATCCTTCGGCGATAGTATTCTTTTAAAGAACCGCCTACGGCGATAATCTCCACTGGAGACTATCGTGCCAAATGCGCCATCCGACGGCCATGGATGGCCTAGTGTCGCTGGAGCCAAGGATGGCGGGAAGCGACCTTGGCGCAGTTGGCGGCAGTGCACATCCGCAGGCCATGGATGGCCAAGTGTCCCTGTAGCCAAGGATGGCGAGAAGGGACCTTGTGCACTGCCCCGTGTCTGGGGTCGGTCGCTTGAACGGAAGTTTGCTAGTCTGCTTACGTAAAAACGTCGCGCTCGTGTCACACTGCGTCCCGGGCTTTGAACGGGTGAAATATGCGGTAAAAGACGTATTCGAACTACTTATAACGACGAGCAGGAAAGGTAATTTACCTTCCCTGCTCGTTTTTTCACCTATGGCACGTATGAAGCATATAGTATGGCACGGAACTGATCTCAAAGGGGGAAGTGCAGATGGATAACCAACAAGTAAGTTGGAATAGTGTCGGAGTACGAATGGTTCAAGGGTTAACGACAACGATTGATGCTGTCCGTCAACTGGATGTTCAAGAAGCTTCTTTAGTTATGCGTTTGTTAGGAAAAAGCTGTACGCGCATGATTAAGGATGGGGTAGGACATCAATTTGGGATTGCATTGATTGAAACCAGTGCCCAATTAGCCATGAAGGAATCGTTAGTATTGGAAGATGTTCTCAAAGTTATTACGGGTATCATAGGTCGCCTTTACTTTACTGCCAACACAGAGGAGGAACGTTTGCTTGTGGGTCAATTGGAAGAGGCAGTAAAGAATTACCAAGTAATTTAAAAGGGCAATCTGGATTTTATTTGCATACATTACCACTAAGTGGTGGTTCAAGCGGAAGTAAAGGAGGAAGGATAATTTATGCGCATTTATTACGTCAGGTTACCGGAGTTCGTACTTAATGTTTTGAGAAAAGTTTTTGGCTAAAGTGGTATGAAAAGCATTGTTCCCTCCTAGAATGTTAGTAAAGACAAGCAAGGAGGGAAATTATGCGTCACAGTCGTTATGTATGGTTACTTGGTCTATCACTCTTATGTCTAATCACGATCCTCACTTTTAAAACCCCTCAGACAGTAATTACAGCTCTAGCAGATCCTCATTATGGAAATTCTCCACAAATGACAATTCAGCATTTTTGGAAACTCATGGATCTCCGCCAAACCGATCTTGCCCGTGAACTATTAGTGTTGCCGGAGGGATCCTTGGATGAGAAGGAGTTCACGACTTGGGAAACTAGGTTAAATAAAGATCCATTGTTGTCATTACAAAAAGTACAGTTTATGAATTCTGAAATGGGCCTTTCGAAAGCGGCTATTGTACGCGTTTCTTGGACATCATCAGTTCAAGAAGCTCAGATTTTTACGTTTTCTATTCATTTAGTACACAACGAAAAGGGTTGGCGTATTCAAGGATTAAAGCAGATCAATGACCTCTCGTCTTGAGGGGGGAAACAATGATGGAAGGTTCTTTTGGACAGAACATGGATGGACACATAGGTAAAGCACGAGGGTCGGAGACTGATTTAAAATTGCGGTTCTATATAGGTGTGGTATTCCTAGTAGCGGGGTTAATCTTGTACCTTTGGGAATAAATTAATAAACGGTTGGGCACGGTTATTCTGAATTTGAAAGACCGTGTTTTCTTTTCGGTTCAGAATAGTTGCATTTTTATAAATTTGGTATAGTTTCAAGACGAAGCGTTAACACTTAGCATTAGTCATCAGCGAATTGTGGAAGATCAAAGCGTGCCGAAATACACACAGAACTGTGTGTTAAGTCACACTAAGCAAGGGATTACCGTGATACACTGACAATCATAAAGGAGGTCATTTATATGGCAGACGTAAAAAAAGAGGCTCCGGAGTTGGAGTGTGCTCATTGTGGAACGACTAGTGAACTTACCCCTATATTGACCTATGTACACCAAGGTGAAGAAAAACATGTATGTACGCATTGTTTGCCAATGCTCATACATGGTTAGGAGATGACTATGCGCTTTACACTAGATATGAAACTAAAGGATATTATGTCCGCCAATCCTAAGACTGCAGAGGCTATGCAGGAACTGGGTTTACATTGTCTTGGATGTGCTTTTTCTGTTAATGAAACGTTAGCGAATGCTGCTCAAATGCATAATCTGGATCCGAATCTTTTATTAGAAAAGGTTAATAGTGTAGAACAAGGGGAAATTTCTGCTGAAGCTGCGGCAAAGGCTCAACCAGCCGGGTCAATTTTACAAATGGATAAAAAGACTTATTCAATTGCTCCCCATATACCGGCAGGTGTCGTGACCCCGGAAATTTTACGTAAGATCGCAGACGTTTCAGAGAAATACCATGCTCAAGCACTTAAAGTGACCTCTGCTCAGCGTATTGCTATTGTTGGGTTACTCCCTGAAGATGTCCCAAATGTTTGGAAGGACTTGGGAATGGATCCAGGCCATGCTGTCGGGTTATGCGTTCGAAGCGTGAAAGTTTGCCCCGGGGATACATTCTGTAAACGAGGATTGCAAGAAACTTTAGCTTTGGGTATGGAAATTGATAAACGTTATCATGGTATGGAATTGCCCTCGAAATTTAAAATAGGGGTTGCCGGATGTCCAAATAAATGTACAGATGCAGCCTCGGTGGACTTAGGTTTAATGGGTACAAGCAAAGGGTATCATCTTTATGTCGGGGGAAACGGCGGGGTCAAACCAAGGCAGGGGAATATCCTTTTGGAAAATCTCCAGAAGGAACAGCTAGTGCCAGTTATGGACGCGGTTATTGCCTACTATAAGGAAAATGCTAAACCACAAGAACGGATAGGGCGTCTCATTGATCGCATAGGAATTGATGGGCTTCGTGAATTTGCTGAAAAGGCCATGCCTTAAGAAAGTTAAAAAGGCAGTTAAGCGATGTATTCATCCGCTTAACTGCCTTTTATCTCTTGAGTATGTACTTAATCTGTATCAATGTGTATGGCATCAACTGGACAGCCATCAGCGGCTTCTTTCGCGGAATCCTCAAACTCGCTGGGGACCGGGTTTTTATAAGCTGCTGCCAACCCATCATCCTCCATTTTAAAAACTTCAGGACAGATGTCTGGGCAAGCTCCACACCCGATGCACGTATCTTTGTCTACCTCAGCATACATTATGTACCCTCCTTTAACTAATCTGGGAAGTATTTTACCCTTTTAAAAGCGATCTATTCATAATTTTAACATATATAGACTTTCTTGAAAAGTTTTGGACGTTTTAAATTTGGGAACTATGATTAGCTCTACTTATTATTTGATTAAACTCGCTAAGGTTCATGACATTTCGCGTATTTAGTAAAGTGCTACTCTCTACAGGAAAATATTAGTGGATTTTGCGGTATGTATAAAATACCAAAATTATCCATAAACCCTTTCCCGCTGAGCTTTTCTCAAAAACTAATCGCCTCACATTGTTGCCTTTTTATTTACGATTTCGACATCGGGCCTAACGTATAATAAGGTCACCGGAAAAATTCAAACGATTATAAATGTAACAATGGTGAACCGGAATACAGTTAAGGCGGGATGATGGTATAATGGGAAAAAAAATAAAAATAATTGTCGCGGATGATAACCGTAACTTATGTCAAATGCTACAAAACTATCTCCAAGGTCAAGAAGATTTGGTTATTGTCGGGGTTGCTAATAATGGTTTAGAAGCTTGGGATCTCATTCAAACTCAGGAGCCAGATTTGATTATTCTAGATTTAGTCATGCCAAATTTGGATGGTTTAGGCGTATTGGAGCGCGTTAATGCTCGGGCAACGGCGGTACGCCCTAAAGTTATCATGTTAACGGCTTTTGGACAGGAATCTCTCACCCATCAGGCCATGATGCTTGGTGTTGATTACTTTATTCTCAAACCTTTCGATCTGGATATTTTAAGCAAACGTATCCGTGCTCTAACGCAGGATATACCCTCGCCGGCTCCTACACAGTTTTCTTCAGCTACTCCGATCGTGACAACGACAGGAAGTGGTCTTAACTTGTGCGTTGAAGTGACCACGATGATGCATCAAATTGGAATACCTGCCCATGTTAAAGGGTATCAATATATTCGAGACGCAATATTGATGGTCGTAGAGGATGTTTCTTTGCTTGGAGCTGTAACTAAAGAACTGTACCCAGGTATCGCGAAAAAATTTGATACTGCACCCAGTCGAGTAGAACGCGGAATTCGCCATGCTATAGAACTAGCCTGGGAACGTGGACATACTGATACGCTTAAACGAATTTTTGGATATTCTATGAATATTGAACGCCAAAAACCTACCAATTCAGAATTCATAGCACTTCTTGCTGATAAATTAAGGGTAATGAGTAAGGTCAGCTAAGTCCTCACAATGTATAGGAAAATCTTTGTCCTAATTGAGTTTTATCCAATTTATTCAGAGAAGTTCCCAATTTTCAGCAATTATCTTTACAGTCCCAATTAAGAATAATTAAGAACGACTCATTTTCTTCTTAACGGGTAGGGAAGAAAATTGCAGCATAAATATTTAATATAATATAATGAGATAGTCGCTCGAACTATCGGAATAGTCAGATGACACCCCTCAGAACCAACTATGGTTTCTGAGGGGTTTGTTTTGAAACGTTGAATATCGTTGGATAACTTGAAAAATAAGGACAGGGAATAGTAAACTATAGATTCAGCATACAAACTGAAATAAGTTGAAGGGGGTTTACTTTTTGAAGGGCAAGCTGATAGTCATAGAAGCAGGGGATGGCAGTGGTAAGGAGACTCAGACAAAATTGCTGTATGAGAGACTGAAGACGGAAAATTACAGGGTAGAAAAGGTGGAATTTCCTGATTATAAGAGCGATTCTTCTGCTCTTATCAAAATGTATTTGAATGGAGAATTTGGAAGCAACCCAAATGACGTTAATCCCTATATAGCTTCCACGTTTTATACTGTTGATCGGTATGCATCCTACAAAAAAGAATGGGAAGGTTTTTATCAAAGCGGTGGCATCATTTTGGCTGATCGCTATACGACCTCTAACATGGTTCATCAGGCTGCCAAAATAGTTGATACTGTAGATAGGAACGACTATCTCAATTGGTTATGGGATTTGGAATTCGTAAAGTTTAGACTTCCGGTTCCTGACTGTGTAATCTTTCTTAATATGCATCCGCGTTTTAGCCAAAAACTTATCAATGACAGACCCAATAAACTCGGAGACAAAGATAAGGATATTCATGAAAGAAATTATGAGTATTTACTTCAATCTTATAATAATGCTTGTGAAATCGGGGCATCTTATGGTTGGTCGATAGTAAATTGTGTGTGTGAAGGACAACTCAGAAGTAGAGAAGAAATTCATGCAGATATTTACAAACTAGTAAAAGAGTTGATTGATCAAGAGGGGTAAGTCTGATTGGTTAAATTATTTGGTAAGAAGTATGGTTTTTCGCAGGAAATATTGTATACAAAGGCGAATTACTAGCAACGGGCAGAAAGAAGTTTTAAGGGACTTGAGCTCAACATTTGAGAGAGGAAGGAGGACCGTTATCACTTTTTACTGCATGAATGTCATCGAACATAAAACGTAGGAGGGGAAAGAATGCTTCGTAATCACAAAAAAACCTGGTCATTAGTTATTGCCACCATGTTATCGGCTACTCTGATCCTATCCGGTTGTGGACAGACTGCTGCGCCCACGAAGGAGGGCACAACAGCCACTAGTAAACCCGTTGATGGCGGTACGTTCCGTTTTGGGATGATTTCCAGCCCATCCAATCTTGAACCTGCATTTTTGGAAGAGAATAACGGAATTGAAATTGGTAAAGAGCTTTACGATGGTCTCGTAAGATATGACCCCAAAACATTAGAAACTAAACCTGCTATTGCAGAGAAATGGGATTATTCAGCTGATAAAAAAGTAATTACCTTTCACATCCGGAAGGGTGTTAAATTTCATGACGGAACTGAAGTCAAAGCACAAGATATTTTGGATGACTGGAATCGTTTAGCGGCCAAAGATACGGCTTCGCCGGTATCTTTCCCACTCGAACCCATCGTTGGCTTTAAAGAAGTGAACAGTGGCGCGGCTAAGACAATGACCGGACTGAAGAAGATTGATGATTATACAGTTGAAGTGACCTTAGGCGAACCAAATGCTGCCTTCATCACCTCATTAGGTCATCCAGCGGTTGGGATTTATAAAATTGCTGGTGCAGCTAAAGCGGGTAAAGACTTTGGAACCCCTGCCTCCACTCCAGAAACCTTGATCGGAACGGGTGCCTTCAAATTTGTGAAGTGGAATGCTGACCAAGATGTAACTATTACAAAGTTCAACGATTATTACGGCAATAAGGTACATGTTGACCAAGTTGTCTATAAGATTTACAAAGAGGAATCCACCGCTCTAAACGATTTCCGTGCAGGAAACTTAGATTATGTGGACAGAATGCCTCCAGGTCAACAACAAGCCATTATCAAAGAATTCCCAGGTCAAACCATTAAGAATGTTGCTCTAACGACAGAGTATATCGGATTTAACCTTAATAAAGCGCCGTTTAAGGATAACCTAAACCTAAGAAAAGCAATTGCCTATGCAATTGACACTCAAAGCGTAATTGACACTGTCCGTGAGGGTATTTCAACACCGGCTAACGGTCCAGTACCTGCCGGAATGCCAGGGTATGATAAAGAGCTGAAAGCACCAACGTATGATAAGGCTAAAGCCAAAGAATATTTGGCCAAAGCAGGATACCCTGATGGTAAAGGACTTCCGGTTATTCAATATTCCTATAACTTTACCCAACTAAACCAAAAGGTTGCGGAAGCCTTCCAAGGACAGTTAAAAGAGGTTGGAATTCAGACTGAGTTGAAGAATTTAGAATGGGGTTCCTATATTAAAGCCTTACAGTCCGGAGACAGTCAAATGTTCCGCCTCGCATGGGGGGCAGATTACCCTGATCCAGATGATTTCCTGCGTATCCTTTATTCCAAATCGCAATGGGGCGCCAATAATGATACCTTCTATTCGAACCCAGAGGTTGAAGCCTTATTTACTCAAGGTTTGACAGAAACGGATACGGCCAAACGTATGGCGATCTATAAAACGATTCAAGAAAAAGTCGTAGCGGAACAACCAGCAGTTTGGGCCTTTAACACGACCTACCTTGAATTGTTCGGAAAGAATGTCCATGATTTTACAGTTAGCGCACTTGACCAAAAAGATATGCGTACTGTTTGGTTATCCAAGTAAAATATGCTTTAAAGATTAAGGCTATTTTAAGGATTTAAGCAATTTTAAAGGAGTTTATGCGGTTTTCCTGCATAAACTCCATTTAATGTATAGGCTTCATGTGAAAGCCTAAACTACAATTTGCATAAAATTTACATTTCGAATTTACTGGCAAATTTCTTGCTTTCACAGTATAATTTCTAGAGACGAATGACTTAAAGGAGGAGGACAACTTGTGACACGCTATATTATTCGACGCATATTTCAACTGGTACCCGTCATCATTGGTATTTCTATCGTTACTTTTTTGATGATGACCCTTGTGCCCGGGGATCCGGTTGTATTGATGTTAGGCCAGCATATTTCACCACAAACAGTTGAGAACGTGCGGCATGGATTGGGATTAGATCAACCAATGTTGACACGGTATCTTCAATACATGTGGAATGCACTTCATGGAGATTTTGGGCGATCCTATATTCAACACCAAGCAGTCTCCCAGATGCTTCTCGACAAAATACCTGTGACGTTTCGACTCACAGTCGTTGCAATGGCGATTGCGGTTACATTTGGAGTACTTATCGGAATCTTGTCAGCGGTAAAGCAATATAGTTTTTGGGATACATTGGCTACTTTTTTTGCAATGACAGGTGTTTCAGTTCCAACTTTTTGGTTAGGTATGATGTTGCAATTGCTCTTTGGAGTTATACTTCATATACTTCCGGTTAGTGGTACCGGTGGAGAAGGATTTCATCTGCAAAATTATCTTTTACCTGGATTCGCTTTAGGGTATGCCTCGATGGCTATGTATGTGCGCTTGACGCGTTCTAGCATGTTGGAGGTCATACGACAGGACTATGTTCGTACAGCCCGTGCTAAAGGGCTATCTAGTCGGGTTGTGATTTTCAAGCATGCCATGAAAAATGCACTAATTCCAGTAGCAACTCAAGCAGGTATGGATTTTGCCGGCTTAATGGGCGGCGCTATTTTAACGGAAACCATCTTTTCGCTCCCTGGTATCGGTTCAATGTTATACATGGCAATTTCCAGACGGGATTATCCCGTAGTGCAAGGGGTCACGCTCTTTCTTGCTCTCGTGTTTGTGGTGATAAACTTGCTTGTGGATATTTCCTATGCTGTTTTGGATCCCCGGATCCGGTATGATTAAGGACAGACGATAGATAACAGGGGGGTAGAAAATGTCAACAGATACTGATGCCGTAAAAACGAATGAATTATATGAAACGTCTTCGCCACTTCATGACATGTGGGTGCGCTTAAAAAGAAATAAGTTAGCTTTATTCGGACTTTTTCTCGTCGTTTCATTAGTTGTTATTGCCATTTTAGCAGGAATTATTGCACCTTATGACCCTGTGCAGATCGCTTTAAAAGAATCTTTAAAACCACCGAGCTCCGCTCACCTCATGGGTACAGACGTCCTTGGCCGGGACGTATTTAGTAGAATTATCTATGGAACGAGGGCCTCACTGGTTATTGGAGTGGTTGCTACAAGCATTTCTCTCGTTATAGGAGTAGTTATCGGTGCGATTTCCGGTTATTATGGCGGATGGATCGATTCCATCATGATGCGGATAACGGATATATTCTTTGCCTTCCCGTTTTTTCTCTTAGCTATAGCTATTATGACCTTCCTAGGACCTAGCTTTATTAATGTTTTCATTGCCTTGGGTATTGTAGGATGGACAAATTATGCCCGCCTTGTTCGTGGACAAGTTATCTCGGTTAAGGAAAGCGACTATGTTGAAGCCGCCCATGCTGTGGGGGCAAAAGACCTTCGAATTATTTGGAAGCATGTACTTCCCAACACTTTAGCCCCTATTATTGTCTATACAACGATGAATGTTGGGGGCGTCATCTTATCCGAGGCAGGGTTGAGCTTCTTAGGGATTGGGGTGCAGCCACCCGCTCCGAGTTGGGGACTAATGCTCTCAGAAGCATCGAATTTTATCTTTAATGCTCCTTGGATGGTTATTTGGCCAGGGGTAGCCATTTTCTTAACGGTACTTGGTTATAACTTATTAGGTGACGGACTGCGCGATGCGCTTGATCCGCGCATGAAACAATAGAGGGAGGAAGTAGTAATGGGTCAAGAACTTTTGCTTCAAGTGAAGGATCTTAGAACTCACTTCTACACAGAAGCCGGTGTCGTAAAGGCGGTCGATGGAGTTGATCTTGAGATCAATAAAGGGGAAACTCTCGGCGTTGTGGGGGAATCGGGTTCAGGAAAAAGTATTACAGCCATGTCTATTATGCGTCTTATCCCAGTACCTCCCGGGAAAATTGTTAGTGGAGAGGTAATGTTTAGTGGTAAAGATTTGATCAAAGCAACCGAATCTGAAATGATGAAAATTCGCGGTAATGAAATTGCTATGATTTTCCAGGATCCCATGACCTCCCTGAATCCCGTGCTTACGGTTGGGGAGCAAATCATGGAAGCCATCATTCTTCATCAGAAAACGGGGCGATCCGAGGCCAAAAAAAGGGCCGTTGAGATGTTGAAGAAGGTGGGTATTCCTGAAGCGGAAAGCAGAGTGAATAACTACCCGCATCAATTTAGTGGAGGTATGCGCCAACGTGTCATGATCGCCATGGCCTTGTCGTGTAACCCTAAGCTTCTAATAGCCGATGAACCGACCACTGCTCTTGATGTGACGATTCAGGCCCAAATTCTAGATTTGATGAACAATCTTAAAAAGGACTTCGGCACAGCTATTATGCTGATTACCCACGATTTAGGGGTTGTCGCTGAGTTGTGTCAAAAGGTTTTAGTCATGTATGCAGGAAACACAGTTGAGTACACAAATGCAGAGGCATTGTTTGCAGCTCCGAAGCATCCCTATACTTGGGGACTATTAGGATCGTTGCCAAAACTGGATGAGTCCGAAAAACAACGTCTGGAGCCAATAGAAGGACAACCACCTGATTTGCGTCGTTTACCACAGGGTTGCAATTTTGCCCCGCGGTGTAAACACAAGAAACCTATATGCGAGCAACAAAAACCAACTCTGCAAGAAATCGAACAAGGGCATTTCGTCAGTTGCTTCTTATATGGAGAAGGGGGGAAGAGGCATGACTGAAACTAAAAAGCAGACAGAGGCGTTATTAAAAGTAGAGAATCTTCAGAAGTACTTTCCAATTCGAAAAGGAATTGTTGTTCAAAAACATGTTGGGGATGTTAAAGCAGTTGACGGAGTTTCCTTCGACATTCGACGTGGAGAAACACTCGGTATGGTTGGGGAAAGCGGATGTGGAAAATCAACCATTGGACGAACGATCTTAAGATTACTAGAGCCTACTGGGGGAAAAGTGACCTTTGAGGGAAAAGTGCTTAATGATTTTTCTGGTGAAGAAATGCGCAAAATGCGTAGTCAGATGCAGATGATTTTTCAGGACCCCTATGCCTCTTTGAACCCTCGGATGACGGTGGGAGATATCATTGGAGAACCTATTCTGATTCATGGGGTTTCCAATCGAATAGAACGTGAGAAACGGGTTCGTAAACTCCTCGATGTCGTGGGCTTAAGCCCTTATCATGGAGCACGCTACCCACACGAATTTTCGGGTGGACAACGTCAGCGGATCGGGATCGCTAGGGCTTTATCGGTTAACCCTAAGCTAATTGTTTGTGATGAACCGGTTTCTGCCTTGGATGTGTCTATTCAAGCTCAGGTCATTAACTTACTTGAGGATTTACAGCAAGAGTTTGATTTAACGTATTTATTTATTGCCCATGATTTGTCCGTAGTCAAACACATTAGCAACAGGGTCGTGGTTATGTACCTAGGTAAGACGGTAGAACTCTCCGATTCAGAGGAACTCTATAGAAATCCGTTGCATCCTTATACGATAGCGTTGTTGTCTGCCATACCTCTTCCGGATCCAATGGTTAAGAAAGAGCGCATTATTCTAAAAGGGGATGTTCCAAGCCCGGTTAATCCACCTTCAGGCTGCCGTTTTCATACACGTTGCCCGAAAGCACTAGGAATTTGCAAGGAACAGGAGCCTGAATTTAAGGATATCGGAAATGGTCATTATGTAGCATGTCACTTTGTCAAATAATTAAATAGTTCAAGGGGGTTGGTAAATACTAGTTACCAACCCCCTAATTTAGTAAGAAAAAAGCAATTTACTACATATTAACAAAACCACAACAACGTTGTGGTTAAAGTAACATTATGGTGCGCCCGGCGGGATTTGAACCTGCGACCTCCGGCTTCGGAAACCGTCACTCTATCCACTGAGCTACGAGCGCTTAAGAGAACATTTATTACTTTACTCAATAATGAGTAGTTTGTCAAGCCTTATAAGATGTCCATTATACTTGTTTTAATGCAGAATGGTTTATTAATGCCTTCGAAAGTCAATAAGTTGTCTCTTCATGGACTCTGCAGTATAATTCAACATGGATGAGCGATTGCGTGGAGAACGATTTTTTGAATGGGGGATTCGATTGCGCTGGAGACATATGCGTAAGATTTTTACGTGGCAATTGTTGAAACATTTTCTAGGTATACTAATGGGGGCCGCGATAGTTAGTGCCAGTATCAATACACTGATTATTCCCAATCAAATTGCTGACGGCGGGGTCACGGGAATTGCCATCATTTTGCATTACTTATTTCATTGGCCAGTCAGTTGGACTGTTTTGTTGCTTAATTTACCACTATTTGTTTTGGGTCTTCGTTTGGTGGGGCGAAAATTCTTAGCTTTAAGTGTCATTGGTGTAGGAGTACTTTCAGTTACGCTTTCCCTTACTGCACATCTTCCGACATTAACTCATGATACGTTGCTAGCCGCCATTTCCGGAGGAGTGCTTTCAGGAATTGGGATGGGAATTATTTTCCGTTCCAGAGGGTCACTTGGTGGAACTGATATTTTAGCGGTACTCTTTGCTAGAACAACAAACTTTAGTGTGGGGCAAATATTACTTGGAATTGATGCGGTTATCTTCCTTGTGGTTGCCGTTTTGTTTAGACCTGAGATGGCTATGTATGCTATGATTTATATGTTCATTGCCACGCATGTCGTCGATCTGGTACAGGAAGGCTTGAGTCACTCGAAGTCGGTTATGGTGGTGACCACGCAACCTCAGAGAATAGCAGAGGAAATCATGGCCAAGCTTGAGCGAGGGGTTACACTTTTTCAAGCGACGGGGGCCTTCTCAGGTGAGGCTAAACAGGTTGTTTACTGCGTTATAAACCGCACCGAATTGTCTCAAGTTAAAGAGATTGTTCATGATCAAGATCCACAGGCGTTTCTGGCCATCTCAGAAGTGCCGGAAGTTGTCGGGGAAGGCTTTTCATCTTGGAAAGGACATTGATGTACTCAAGAATGCACCAAATTGAAGATGGAACTATAGAGTTTAGGATAGAGACCTTCTCGGGGAAGTCTTTATAAGACTAGGTTGGGAACGAGGGATAGAATTGACAAAACGGCCGCTCAAACGTGGTCAAAGAAGACGTCGGCAGTCCACGTTTTTGCTTTTGGTTTCGATTATTTTATTGCTAATCGTTGGGCCTTTTGCTTGGCGAATGGAGCGTTTGAGACAAGCAGAAAATGCTTACGACGTTCCAAAGGTTAAAGCGGAACTTCAGTGGTTAGAAGTTCATGGGGGATTCTTAACTAAACTAGGATTGATAAAAGATGCCACACTATGGCTTGAACTAAACATCGGGAGTACGGACTTGGAGTCTAAATTGGCAGTGTATCACGACGAAAAGCATCAATTTTGGCTGCTTCTTCTCGATATGCAAGCAGGGAAAATGACTGAGGCTCAGAAAGTTATCGGTGAACTTGGGAATACACCAGCGGGTGAGTTAGGGCGAGGATTACTGTCTTTGGTGAAAGGAAATGCAGAGGAGTCGCGTCGTTTGTTGACTAAGACAGATGTTGGCTGGGAAACCTTATCTCGCCATGAGCAGACTTTGAGGCATTTGACACTGGCTCAAGCATCAATGATCTTAGGGGATCATCCTTCTACACAGTCTGAGTTCCAGGTAGCTCAGAGCCTTGAACCCCAAAATCCAGCCTGCCTTTCTATGGAGATGGACATAGCCATAGAGGAAGGGCAATGGACCAAGGCACTAGAGCTAAGTAACACAATAGATTCGCAAACCTGGCGGCCTAAGACTACGTTATTTGAAACAAAAAGAGCAGTCCTCGCGATACGTGAAGATAATTTGCAGAAGTTGACGGATACCCTATCCACTCTCAAAGAGCTTCCTCGTGGAGAGGCCACTATCTACTACGTAAATGGGATACAAGCATTACATAAAGGCCAGTTGCAGGAGGGGAAGAATTTACTCGAACGCGCACTGAAAAGTGGGCTTGACGCTGGAGTAGAAGCGGACGTACAAAAAGCGTTGGAACAAGTCGCAGAGCGACAAAAGGCCGATAAAGTCTTGCAATCTGTTGTCGCCAAAACGTAGAATCAAGCTCTTTATTTTGGAGGGGTGAGGGGTTTTTCCTTTAAATTACTTTCCGGTGGCCAAGTACTATTGGCTTCGGAAAGTAATTGCCCGACTGGGAGTAAAGTATGCCCCTTGCTTTTGAGATGTTGAATGACGGTAGGCAGGGCTTGGACCGTATCTGGAGCCGAGTCCGAGGCATGAAATAAAATAATGTCTCCTGCTTTTGCCCCGCCTCCTGAGCGTATTCCGTTAAGCACATTATTTACGACAGCACTTGGGCCTGGTCGCTTCCAATCTAGAGAATCAACACTCCACTGGATTACTCGGTATCCTAGCTTATTGGCGGTGGCTATGACCCTGTTATTATAGGCTCCGTTGGGTGCACGGATTAATCGGACATTCTGACCCGTTATCCGTTCTAGTACTTGTTGGGCAGTGATAATCTCATGTTCTATTTCGCTCTCCCCTAGGGTATTAAGATCAATATGGCGGTTTCCATGTGATCCGATTTCGTGACCTTCAGCTACCATTCGCTGAACAAGTGACTGATGTTTGTCGGCCCAAGGACTCGATAGGAAAAAGGTGGCATGAATCCCTTCCTTTTTTAGAATATCAAGTATTGGCTCTGCTGTCTTTTCTCCCCAACTGATATCAAAGGTCAGTCCAATAGATTGGGTATTGACGCTGGCAGAGTAAATGGGTTTTAATTTTCCGGAAAATACTGATGTGACATTCTCACGATAAGCAAACAAGACGAATAATAGGATTCCCCAGAGGGCAATATTACGCCATGATGGACGTTTGAAAATTATAATTCGCATTTGGCATTCCTCCTTGAGTAAAGGATATTCATCAAATTGCTTGATATGAGAGTAATACAAAAAAACGCCTATTAAGGCGTTTTTAAATATGTTCTATAAAATTAAATTTGGAAGCTTAGATAAATTACCGTTGGATGAATCGTTTGCCCGTTACAAACTGGAAAAGATCAATTTTAAATAGAAATTTCAGGAATACATGAAGGACTGTAAAAGAGACACCGACAAAAACAATAAATCGTATTAAAAAGAAGGCAATGGCAAACACCCACGTGAATACTTTTCCTAAGACCATGGCAGAGAGATAGAGACCCAGAATGAGTATGAGAAGTTTGAGTGCAACCATCCAATAATTTGAAGATTGAGTTGGACGATAAGTATTCAAGGTCAAAACACCCCCCCTCTTAGAATTAGATTATCATATTTCGACTTTTATGTCTAGATTACAAGCTAGTTCGTCCAGAAAGTTCTTCTGTCTCTTAACAAAACTGTCATCCACAAACTTACACAACACGATATGCCCAATAAATCAACTCGTGCATATTATGGAGCAGACACGGAGGCGATAATATGTACGATAGTGAATTATCCGTTTGGCGGAACCTAATGGAGGATGGAACAAAGTGTCTGGGGGAAGAAGAATACCTTGATGCAGAAGATTACTTCTCTAAGGGTCTCTTAATAGCATATCAATTAACCGTCCCTGAAATTATTGCATTTACGTTGAGACTGTTGGCGACAGTGAGAGTTCGCTTAGAAAAGTTGGACATAGCAGAACAGGGTTTCAAAGAAGCCTTGCGTATTTGCCTTGAGCTCCAAAATGCGAAAGGGATGGCTGAAGCGTGGGCTGGCCTAGCTAGCCTTTCAGTTAAAAAGGGAATGCTTCAGGAAGCTTGTAGGGACTATGAGCAAGCAATATCGGTTTATCCGAGCGCATCTCCACCGCTAAGGCTGGGGATGCTCTATGCAGATTTGGGTCAAGTTTATGCTAGACTGGAAGAGGGTAGCAGAGCTCAGAAAGCATACACACAGGCACGAAAAATTTGCCGGTTAAACGGGTTCCCGAAAGGGGAAGGAGAGTTGGATGTACTGTTAGGGGAATTGTCCTTTAGACAAGGGGAAAAAGCAGAAGCGTTAAGAAGTTTAAAGCATGCATGCCAGATTTTTGCCCATATCGCTGATATGATTGCTCTGTCCAATACGCTTCAATATCTAGCCTTAATTTACTTCGATCAAAACGAAATGCATTTAGCGTTTGAATGTCAACAAAGGGCGGTTGCCCTCTGTTTAAAATTTGACGATCAGAATGCCTTCAGTGAAAGTTGCTTTTTTCTGAGTAAAATTGAGCAGTTATTAGAAAACTATCAGGAAGCGAAACATTACCTTGAATTATCTATAAGCTTATATCCTGGACAGGATTTGGACTTAGCCTTACGTTATCAAAGTTTAGCAGGTTTATTCTTTCTATCTATGGATTTGGCTAAGGCAGAACTATATTATTTAAAAGCACAAAGTCTCTTTGAATCTATTGGTGATGAGTTGCGAATTGGCGAAGTATTTGAGGCTTTGTCCGCCCTTAAAGAAATCAAGGAACGAAAGGAAGACTCACTCCAATCAAATGACAAATCGAAATTCCATGAAGGGTCTGAACTTGACGCTTTGGTTCGATTAGCTGAGGTTTTTGAAAAACGACGGAGTTTTAGGGATGCCTTAGAATGTTATTGGAAGGCGTTAGAAATCGGAAGAAAGGCTAAGATGACGACAAATTGGATTGAGCTGAGAGTTCAGAGAGTATCAAAACGTCTGCGCGAAAAGAAATAAACGGGTTGACTACCGAAATATTATGAAAAGTAGACTTTATTAATGAGTATCGTTCAGATAGAATAGCCTTATAGAATGTCTTTCCAAGAAGAAGGGTTAAAGGTGAGGAGGTGGATAAACCAACATGCGTGAAGAGGACGAGGCACTCCTTGAATGTTTGGAAGACGTGTATCATAATTTTGAAATAGCTTTAAAGAAGGCTCAAAAAATTCGTTCGATCCATGTCCAAAAATTTGAGCAACTCCTAAATGAGTTAAGGAGTGAACGCCGGGTTTTCGAAGATATCTCTATCCCTGCCCGTCTCATCGTTGAACAACTATTGGAATCCCAGTTTAAAGTTGGACAGGTTGCATTGGAAGCGGAATATCTTAGACAATCGTTTACAGGCGTAGAAGCCGTCAAAGTTGAGGAATTCGGAATAATCCGTGTGAAACTTGGGGAAGTTGAAATTTCATGGCGCGATGGGAATTATTCCTACTATCTTTACCCCGATAAGGTGGAATTGAGAGCGACCGATGAGAAGTCGTCTATCAAGTTGTTCTTTTCTATTTCCTTCAATCGACAAAGCCTAGAGAGGTTTCCTGAAATCTTAATTTCCCCCAATGTTGTTTATATACATCCACAACTGGAAAAATGGATACGGAAGGTGTAATGATGACAAATATTTCACAAGGCTTGGTACAAGTATACACTGGGGATTGCAAAGGAAAAACAACCGCTGCATTTGGTTTGGCAATACGTGCAGTGGGTCATGGTTTTCGGGTTTACATTATACAGTTTATGAAGGGGGGGGATGATTACGGAGAGCTAGAAGGTCTGAAACGCTTGCGGCCAGAATGCCAACTAGAGCACTTTGGAGGGCAGGGCTGGGTTCGCAAAGGAGAACTCCAAGAGGAACACATTCTTGAAGCACGCAAGGCCTTCATAAGAGCGCAGGAAATCATTATTTCGGGGGAATGGGATATTGTTATTCTAGATGAAATTGTTAACGCGCTTTGGTTTGAGCTAATTCCCGAAAGCGAAGTCCTAGAATTAATCGATAAGAAGCCACCCCACGTAGAATTAGTTTTAACAGGTCGCAATGCTTCAAAGTTATTGATAGAAAAAGCAGATTTAGTGACAGAAATGGTTTTAAAAAAGCATCCATTTGAAAAGGGAATAATGGCGCGTCTTGGAATTGAGTATTAAGGTACATTGTAAATTTGAATAACAATGGATATACTATCCTTATAAGGTTTAGGACAATGTTGTCCATGCTGAGCCAATGGGGGTGACGCATGGACTTTTTTGAAAAATCGAAGGGAGAGCTAGTGCAATGATGATGACCAATGATGACGTTTTGCGGGAAGCCCATGAGAAAGGTGTTAAGTTTATTAGGTTACAGTTTACAGACATATTTGGGATTCTTAAGAATGTAGCAATTACGATAGAACAACTGGAAAAGGCTTTAGATGGGGAACTGATGTTTGACGGTTCTTCGATTGAAGGATTTGCGCGTATTGAAGAATCGGATATGTATTTGCGTCCGGACCCAAATACCTTTGTCGTTTTTCCTTGGCGTCCCAAGGAAGGGGGGGTCGCTCGACTTATTTGTGATGTTTATAACCCGGATGGAACCTCATTTGAAGGATGCCCGCGCAGTGCGCTGAAAAGAGTCTTAGCAGAAGCATCTGAAATGGGGTACACCTTGAACGTGGGCCCGGAATTGGAGTTTTTCCTCTTCCATACTGATGCTGAAGGGCGTCCTACAACGATTACGCACGACAAAGCCGGCTATTTTGACTTAACGCCTATTGACTTAGGAGAGAATGCGCGTCGTGATATGGTGTTAACGTTAGAACAAATGGGCTACGAAATTGAAGCATCTCACCATGAAGTGGCGCCTGGACAACATGAGATTGATTTTAAATATTCCGATGCCCTGGATATCGCCGATAAAATTGCTACCTTTCGTTTTGTTGTACGCACTATAGCACAGCATCATGGCTTACATGCTACGTTTATGCCGAAGCCTATTTTTGGCATTAACGGATCTGGTATGCATAGTAATCAATCGCTTTTTAAAGATGGCAAAAATGCGTTTTATGATCCTAGTGATTCGATGGAGCTTTCCGAAATTGCTTACCAATATATTGCAGGCCTCATGAAGCATGCCCCTTCTTTTGCGGCCATCACCAACCCAACAGTCAACTCGTATAAACGACTTGTGCCAGGTTATGAAGCACCTTGTTATATTGCCTGGTCCGGACGAAATAGGAGTCCACTCATTCGTATACCAGCCAAAAGAGGCGCTTCAACCCGCATAGAACTGCGTAGCCCGGATCCAGCCTGTAATCCGTATTTGGCCATCGCCGTCCAACTTAAAGCGGGGCTAGACGGGATTAAAAATAAACTTATACCACCGCCTGCAGTTGATTTAAACATTTACGCTATGAACAGTGAGGAACGTGCAAAACTGGGGATTACTTCTCTACCGGGAAGTTTGAAAGAAGCCTTGGATGAACTCGGTAAAGCCCCTGTCATTCAAGAGGCACTGGGCAGTCATATCTATCATCGCTTTGTTGAGGCGAAATCTGAGGAATGGGATAGTTTCCGAGTTACTGTCACACAGTGGGAACTGGATCGTTATTTACACATGTATTGAGTTGTTAAGAGCCTAGCGTCGCTAGGCTCTTATGTTGCTAATTGTTTTCAATCTTGTTCCATCTCAATGGTAATAGCTATTATCGATTATGAAGGAATGAAATACAGGAATAAACGAGGCAACCCAGAATAAATAGAAAATATGAAGTGTGAATGTTCTAAATTCATTATAGATTTTCTGGGTGGGCTATGTTACTATTACATAAAGCTAGAGTAAGTAAGTTTCTAAAAGGGAGGGTGTTATATAATGTTTGCGAGAAATCGTGAATCAGAAACGGGCTCTTCCCATCGCCGCAAACGACAATTTCAGGTCGGAGACCGGGTTACTACAAGTAACAACTGTCTTGGAACGGTTGTTCGTGTTGATCGTGATGAGGTTGGGGACTATATCGTGGCGCGTTTAGATATTTTACCTGGTGAATTCGCTTACGATCCTTGGGATTTGGAAAAAATCTAATATTTTTCCGATTGATAAGAACATCTCAAGGGAGGTGTTCTTTTATTTTTCCCAGTAAAAGAAAATTAAGTATATGCCTTATCTTCTAATGCAAGGCATATACTTAATTATATGCCGGTAGGTCTTGTTGATGTAGGAGAAGGGAGGGCTACCATGGAAGTCATAAAGTGGTTGCGTGAATATCGCGAGATAGAGGCTGCTCTGGCGTGGAGTGGTACGTTTACGGATTATTTGCAAATGGTTACGAAAAATCCTAACTTGGCACTACATGCTCATGCTCGAATCTACGCCATGATCAGAGCAGCCGGGGTTGGAACCATCGGAGATCAGAAAAAATACAAATTTTTTGACAAGGAACTATTTGGGTTAGATAAAACATTAGAACGCCTAATTGAGGAATATTTCCATAGTGCTGCAAAGCGGTTGGATGTTCGTAAACGTATTTTACTGTTAATGGGACCAGTAAGTGGCGGTAAATCGACCATCGTTAGCTTATTAAAGCGTGGGCTCGAAGAATTCACGAGAACTGAGGAAGGAGCAGTTTATGCTATAGACGGATGCCCCATGCATGAGGATCCTCTGCATCTGTTGCCAGTGTCTTTACGTCCACAATTTGAGGAGATGTACGGAATCCGTATCGAGGGAAATCTATGTCCAGTTTGTCGGTTGAGATTGGATGAAGAATTTGGGGGTGAAGTTGAACGTTTTCCTGTAAAACGAATTCTTTTCTCGGAAGAGCAAAGGGTAGGAGTGGGCACCTTTACTCCTTCAGATCCTAAGTCGCAAGATATTGCTGACTTGACGGGAAGTATTGATTTTTCTTCGATCACTGAATACGGATCAGAATCAGATCCGCGCGCTTATCGTTTTGACGGGGAACTAAACAAGGCCAATAGAGGTCTGATGGAATTCCAGGAAATGCTAAAATCTGATGAAAAGTTCCTTTGGAATCTTCTAAGTCTCTCACAGGAAGGGAATTTTAAAGCCGGACGTTTTGCCTTGATTTCGGCTGATGAGCTTGTCATAGCCCATACTAACGAAAATGAGTATCAAACGTTCATTTCGAATAAGAAAAACGAAGCCTTGCAATCAAGGATTATTGTTATGCACATTCCCTATAATCTTCGTGTCAGTGATGAAGTTAAAATTTACGAAAAGTTAATTAGCCAAAGTGACATCAAAAATGTGCATATTGCACCTCATAGCTTATGGGCAACCTCTGTTTTCAGCGTCCTTTCTCGCTTGAAGCCATCGAAAAAACAAGGGATGGATCTTGTGAAGAAGATGAGGATCTATGACGGGGAAGATGTAGAAGGATTTAATCAAAAGGATATTAAAGAGTTGACTATGGAGGGAGAAGAACTCGGAGAAGGCATGAGTGGTATAGATCCACGCTACGTGATCAACCGAATTTCTACAGCCTTAATACGAGATGAGCATGCGTGTATCAATGCGCTAGATATTTTGAGGGCTTTGAGAGACGGGCTTTCACAGCACACCTCGATAGCGAAAGATGAAAAAGAAGACCTTCTAAACCTAATAGCCGTGGCACGCCGTGAATATGACGAAATGGCCAAGAAAGAAGTTCAAAAGGCGTTTGTTTATGCGTACGAGGAATCTGCGAAATCACTCTTGAATAATTATCTTGATAATGTTGAGGCGTATTGCAATTCGTCTAAGCTGTATGATCCCATCACCGGTGAAGAGTTAGCTCCCGATGAACAATTAATGCGCAGCATTGAAGAACAAATCGGTGTTTCAGAAAATGCTAAAAAAACCTTTCGCGAAGAAATTCTTATTCGGATCTCAATGTATGCCCGGAAGGGAAAAGTCTTTAACTATGAATCTCATGAACGGTTGAAAGAAGCCATTGAAAAGAAATTGTTTGCTGATCTTAAGGATATTGTCAAGATTACAACCTCTGTCGATCATCCGGATCAAGACCAATTATTGAGAGTCAACAATGTTATGGATCGTCTCGTCAATAAGCACGGATATTGCCCGATCTGTGCCAATGAGATTGTGAAGTATGTCGGGGCCCTCCTTAACCGTTAGAGAGGAAGGGGGATAAGTGTGGCAGATGAAATCATAGTAAATCGTGATGACTGGAGTTTGCATCGGAAAGGGTATCTGGACCAAACGAGGCACAAGGAGAAAGTTGAAGAAGTCATTAAACAACAACTGGGCGATCTAATTGTTGATGAAAGCATTATTTTATCTGGTGGTAAAAAAAGCACTAAGATTCCCATGCGTTCCCTAGAAGAATTCCATTTCCGGTATGATTTGAAAAAGAAAAATCATACCGGTCAAGGAACTAAAAAAATGGTTCCGGGCGAAATTTTAGGGCGTGAACAGGCCAAGGGCAAAGGTGCTGCAGGGAGTGGTGCTGGTGAAGAACCTGGTGAAGATATCTATGAAGCAGAAGTAACGTATGAGGATTTGGCAAATATTCTCTTTGAAGAATTAAAGTTACCCAATCTGGATGATAAAAAACGACCGCTTATTGCACATGATCGTCCGGAATTTAACGATGTTCGTAAAAAAGGGTTAATGGCGAATGTAGATAAGAAACGTACCTTGCTGGAAAGTATCAAGAGGCAGGCCTTTTCGCAAAAGAAGAATAAGGAGGCTCGCTTAAGAATTTCTCCGGAAGATTTGCGTTTTAAGACTTGGGAGACACGTCCGAATTTTGAGACTAATGCAGTAATTTTGGCAATGATGGATACCTCTGGCTCGATGGGACAATTTGAAAAATATATTGCTCGAACATTCTTTTTCTGGATGGTTCGTTTCCTACGTATAAAGTATGAAAATGTGGAGATCCGTTTTTTAGCACATCACACTGAAGCAAAAGAAGTGACTGAGGAAGAATTCTTTACGCGCGGGGAGAGTGGGGGAACTCGCTGTTCATCAGTGTATAAGTATGCCTTAGAGCTAATTGAAAACGAATATCCACCAGCCCATTTTAATATTTATCCAGTTCATTTTACAGATGGTGATAATATCGGAACGGACAATTCAAGAGCATTGTCTTTGATGAAACAGTTGGTTGAAGTGAGTCAGGTCGTCGGCTACGGTGAGATCTTGAGAACACACTATTCCAGCACCTTAATGGCTACGTTAAAACGTATTACTGATCCGAAACTCCGGTTAGTGACGATCAGGGACCGAAACGAGGTATACGTTGCTCTCAAAACAGTCTTTTCATAAGACGACGGCAAGAGTGTCTTAACTGGGCACTAGGAACGGAATAGGTAGGGGGAAAGTCATGGACAATGAGGTGCATGTCTTAAACGCCATAGCGCAAGATGTTGCTCAAGTGGCCCGTGGCATGGGGCTTGATTTCTATCCTGTAAATTTTGAAATCGTTCCAGCTGAAGCATTGTATACGTTTGGCGCGTATGGAATGCCGGTGCGATTTACTCACTGGAGCTTCGGAAAAGCTTTTTACCGAATGAAAACTCAGTATGATTTGAATTTGAGCCGGATCTATGAACTCGTCATTAATACGAATCCAGCCTACGCTTTTTTGTTAGAAGGAAATCATCAAACCCAAAACAAACTCGTAATCGGTCATGTCTATGCCCATGTTGACTTCTTTAAGAACAATTACTATTTTTCACGCACCCCTAAAGACATGGTTGAGCGTATGTCCGCGCATGCCGAGAAAATTCGCGAATATGAATTGAGATATGGCAGAGAATGGGTTGAACAGACCTTAGATGCGGTCCTAGCTATTCAAGAACATGTGGACTATCGATCCCATGTTGGAACCAGTCGTAAAATGGAAAATGCCCCAAAGGTCAAAGTGCCATTTAAAGACGGAGGGCGCAGGTGTCAGGGCAGTTTATGTACTGGGAGTCAATCCTGTGTAACGATAAACGAACAACGTAAGGGGTCCCAATTGAAGACCCGGAAAAAAAAGGCGTCTATACCCTATGAAGATTTATGGGGAGATTTATTGGAAGATGAAACTGAAAATCTTCCCTCTCAGGAGTATGAAGACCTTTTGCTCTATATTATTAAATTTGCGCCGGGGCTCGAAGAATGGCAAAGAGATATTGTGGGTATAGTTCGTGAAGAATCACTCTATTTCTATCCCCAAATCGAGACAAAAATAATTAACGAAGGATGGGCGACATTTTGGCATGCCAGAATTATGAGAGAACTAGATCTTACAGATGCTGAATCCCTCGAATTCGCGCTGATGCATAGTCAAGTTGTACAGCCTTCTCGTATGGGACTGAACCCATATTATTTGGGAGTAAAGATATGGGAAGACTTGGCGAAAGTAAAACCCCTTAATGAACTTTTTGAACTACGTGAAACAGAAAATGATCTTTCATTCATCCGTAATCATCTGAGCCGTGAATTAGTTGAAGAACTAAATTTGTTTAACTTTCGGAAAGTCGGTGCTCACTGGCAGGTTACGGACAATGAATGGGAGAAAGTGAGAGATAATCTAGTACAGCAACTCGTTAATGGAGGGCATCCTCGAATAGTCGTTTTAGAGGGAGATTATGAGGGTAAAGGCGGGCTTTATCTTAAACATCGCCATGAAGGAGTTGATCTCGATCTCGTTTATCTCGAGAAGACTCTTGCTCTTGTTCAGTCTCTATGGGGTAAATCGGTCGTGTTAGAAACTGTAGTAGATTCGAAGAAGGTAATTTACGAATCTTTCAATGGGCTAGTCAGTCGTCATCAGGTAACTCGAGATTCTGAGCAATAAGGATATAGCGAAAAATAAAGAATACGCTCTTAATCAAGGCAGATGTCAGTATTGCGTCTGCTTTGATTCGCGTTTTACTTAGCAGTACTTAAATATTTTTGAGTAGAGTGAATTGGCAAAGGGAACAGGTCTATGGTAAAATACCAACGGAAATGATAATCTTAATAAGTTATAGGATTAAGTGAGGAGGTTGCTCTTGGAAGCGATTTTAACTAATTTAGGACAATTTGTGGTACATATGATTTCAACCTTTGGCTATGTTGGAGTTTTCTTCGCCATGGCCATAGAGAGTGCTTGTATTCCCCTGCCAAGTGAGATTATTCTACCGTTTACAGGGTATATGGTCTATGCAGGGCAATTTGGATTTTGGCAAGCTACCATTGCGGCAACTCTTGGAAACCTCTTTGGCGGACTTGTTGCGTATTATATCGGCGTATGGGGAGGACGACCTTTCCTTAAGCGGTATGGGCGGTACATCTTTATCAATGAACGAGAACTGGCTTGGACTGAGCGGTTATTTGAACAACATGGGGAAGTAACTGTTTTTGTAGGCCGAATGTTACCCATCGTACGTACGTTTATTTCTCTACCCGCTGGTATTGCAAGAATGAACCCGCTGAAAATGTCAACCTACACTGTGACGGGTGCTTTTCTCTGGTGCACTTTTTTGATTTTCGTGGGCCAGAAATTGGGGGAAAATTGGGATTCACTTAAGCCTTATTTTCATCGTGCAGACGTCGTCGTTGGAGGGGCCATTGTTTTCGTGCTTATTTTTGCACTGTGGAAACATCGCAGACGCTGATCTTTATCTCTCCAAGGTTTTGGTATCATTAGGATAGAGGAAGGCAGGCAGGTAGGGCATGCATGGACTAGAGCACTATGTGACAGAATTGATCTATCACTACCGTTATTGGGGTATATTACTACTACTCACTGGTGGTATGATCGGTATACCGGTACCTGACGAATTTTTAATGACGTTTTGTGGGTTCCAAACCTCATTGGGACATATGAACTTTGGGAAAACCCTTTTTTTTGCCACTTTTGGCAGTTTCCTAGGTATGAACCTAAGTTACTGGATTGGAAGGCGCCTAGGAATTCCCTTTTTACATAGGGTCGCACCCTACCTTCATTTCAATGAAAAAAAGATCGCCCGAGCTGAACATTGGTTTCAGCGTTTTGGCGACCGGCTTATCGTGATAGGGTATTTCTTTCCTGGATTCCGTCATTTTACTGCGTATTTTTCCGGGATGAGTAGACTTAATTATGGACGTTATGCAGCGTTAGCAGCGATGGGTGCTTTTCTTTGGGCTATAACGTTTATTACTCTTGGGCGAATTCTCGGAGTTCATTGGCAAAAAATTACTCTTGTTTTGCATCGTTATTTGGTTCGGGGTGGCATAGTGCTGGCCATTGTCGTGTTCTTGATCTATCTTTATAGTGTAAAACGAGGACGAGCTAACCTAGAAGACAAATAGTTGCCTTAGGCGTTTTTAGATTGACAGAGGGGACAAAGCCCAAAGAATCGTAACCAGTGATTGTGAATACGGTAGCCACTTTGTAATTCTATTGTTTTGGCAAAATGACTTATGGGACAGTCGCCCAACTCTTTACTCCGACCGCATTTTGTGCATATAAGTTGATGGGCATGTTGTTGGGCCGTGCTTATAAGACGAAAGCGTTCCCCTCCGCTGCCGAACTCTTCCTTTTGGAGTAATCCAAAATCATTGAGCATTTCTAAAACACGATAAATTGAGACAATACCGACATGGATGCCGTTTTTTTCTAATAGATGATGAATATCGTATGCTCCCAAGTAATCCGTGTGATTACAAAGGACTTGAATAATATGTTTACGGGCCGAAGTGAGGCGGTACCCTTGTTGATGAATGTGTTGAAGTATCTCTTCATAGTTCATAGTGTCTATCTCCTAGTATGTGGGCGGTTGGAACCGCTTTATTTTTTTACCTCAGAAAGACCAAAACTTCTACGCAGGGGCTGACGATGAGAAGAAAGAAGGAAACTTACAAAGAAAAACGTGGCCGCAGTCAGGGCAATACTTGCTCCTGAGGCGATGTTAAAATAATATGAAATATATAATCCCATAACTGCGCTAGTTAGCCCAAAGAAAATGGCTAACAAAAGTAGGCGTTTAAGTGAGCGTGTCCACTGTTGGGCTGAAGCGGCGGGAATTATAAGTAACGCAGTGACTAGAATAATCCCAACAGTTTGGGAAGCGATAACGACGGTTATGGCGATCATGATAAGCATAGTGTAATGAAGTCCAGCCCGAGATAAACCAGCAACTTCAGCCATTTCAGGGTCAAAGGCATAGAAAACGAATTCTTTGTAAAAAAGAAATAAGATAATCAGGATTAGTATTGATGCGGCAATAATAATTTTAAGATCGAATGGAGTGATAGCTAAGACTGAGCCAAATAAGTAGCCAGTAAGATCGGTCGTATAAAACTTCATGCTACTGATTAGAGCAATCCCTAAGGCCATAGAGGTAGAAAATAGAATTCCGATGGCCGTATCTAAGGTGACTTTGGCCTTTTCATGGACTATTCCGATGAGAAGAGCCAACCCGATGGTATAGAGATTGGCCGCTAGGTAAAGATCCCAGCGCATCAAATATCCGATAGCAAGTCCTGCTAGAGAGCCGTGAGCTAATCCTTCCCCAATAAAGGCCAGTCGCAGTAAAACTACGAAACTCCCAATTACAGCACATAATACGCCAATAGCCACAGTACCAATAAAGGCATTTTGCATAAAGGCATATTGGAGCGGATCTAAGAGCAGGTGCATGAACAAGAATCCTCCTTAATAACTTCAACGTTATCTTCTTTGACTAAGCGATGCGGCCAAGGGAGGCCGGAAAATGTCTGAGTTAGAATTTCGGGTGTTAGGACTTTGTCCGGTGGGCCAAAGGCGATGACTCGTTCATTTAAGCAAAGTATACGACCAAAATGGTGAAAATCCAAGGCTAGGAGATCGTGAGTGGTAGTTAAGGTGGTGATCCCATCCTCGTGAAGTTGTTCGAGAAGTTCATAGATGCTTTGTTGTGTAGGGATATCAAGCCCTGTTGCTGGTTCATCCAGCAATAAGAGTTTAGATTCTTGGGCGAGCGCACGCGCTATAAAGACACGTTGTTGTTGCCCACCAGAAAGCTGACCGATCGGACGATCAGCCATATCGATCATTTTAACGCGAATAAGCGCCTCCTTAACGATATGATGATCTTCCTTTTTAGGGAAACGTAGTGGACCTAAGCGTCCAACACGTCCCAACATTACGACTTCATAGACAGAAATGGGAAAGTCCTTGTCCATGGATTTAAGCTGCGGAACATAACCAATTTGCTGCTGACGCCGCCAAGCTCTGTGGGGACTTTCCCCGAAGACGTGGACAGACCCTTGAGTCGCTTGGTTGAGCCCAACTATACTGCGGATCAGCGAAGTCTTCCCAGAACCGTTTGGCCCAATAATTCCGACACAGGATCCGGTTGGGATACGCAAATGGATATCATTTAAGACTCTTCGTTGACCGTAATTAAGGAAAAAATGATCAAATTCAATTACGAAATTCTCTGTCATGTTCTAGCCTACCTCTTCGTTCATCACTTCAATGCGGAAACAATGGAGTTAGTGTTGGATTTCATCATCGCGACGTAGGAGTTGTTGTCTGGCGTATCCCCTAAAGTATCATCATGTAAAGAGTCAATATATTTAACGCCGGTTTCTGTAGCTAGTTGTTGAGCTAGTTTTGGATTAAACCCGGCTTCACTAAATACTGCACGGACCTTTTGTTGACGAACCAGGTTAATAAGGTCCGCATAGTCTTTAGCAGAAGGTTCCGCTTCACCAGTATGAAGTAAAGGCTGAACAAAGGTAAGTCCGTAACGTTTGGCATAATAGACCCAAGCGTCGTGTAAGACAACCATTTTGCGATCCGCTGGGGGGAGGGTGGAAATTTGCGTTTGAATCCATTGGTCTAATTGTGTTAACTCTGCTAAGTAGGAAGTAGCATTTTGTGAAAAGTAAGATTTTTGATCCGGATAAGTTTGGGATAGGGCATCACGTATCTTTTCTACATAGTTTTTTGCATTCTGAACATCAAGCCAGAGGTGAGGATTGCCAAGACTCCCTTGTTCTTTGCCCAAAATAGGTAGACCGTCTGAAAGAATAACCGTGCGCAACTTGGGATTGGCTGCATTGGCAATGACCTTATCCAAATATAATTCTTCTCCAACTCCATTAGCAAAAAATAGGCTGGAAGAAGCAACTTCACGAACATCAGTCGGTTTTGGTTCGTATTCATGCGGATCGCTGCCTGCAGGGACCAGATTTATCACCTTGACTTTATTGCCACCGACCTGTCGGATAAGATCAGCGAGCGGAGAAATACTTGTTGCCACGACCATTTGTTGAACTGAAGTAGTAGGCGCTGGTGAGTTGCAACCATTCAGCAACAAAAGGGATATAAGCAACAATAGATTGACTAGACGAAAACGTTTAGGGGTCATCAAGATACACTCCTTATCGATACAATGTTTCAATAAAGAAAGTGTAGTATAGTAAACGGGAAATGTCAAATGGGTAGACTAACTACGCTAACTTGTATAGAATACATTCCATACATTAGGGAAATTCTTCGTCAAGTGGTATAATACTTAGGATAAAATCCCAAACATAAAGGAGGTCACTCAGGTGACAAATGAAAGTACACAGGACTTAGAACTTCAGCAAAATCCAATTGTAACTATTGAAATGGAAAATGGCAACATGATCAAACTTGAACTATACCCATCCGTAGCCCCTGAAACCGTTAAGAATTTTGTGTCGCTCGTCTCTCAAGGGTTTTATGATGGTCTCATCTTCCATAGAGTCATACCTCAATTCATGATTCAAGGCGGTGATCCTGATGGGACAGGTATGGGTGGCAGCAAACAAACGATTCGTGGCGAGTTCTCGGGGAACGGCTTTAAAAATGACTTAAAACATGATCGTGGAATTATATCCATGGCTCGGACCTCGGCCCCTAATTCGGCAAGTTCTCAATTTTATATTGTTGTTAAAGCTTCAAGCCATTTAGACGGTCAGTATGCTTCCTTCGGTAAAGTAATTGAGGGAATGGAGGAAGTTGATCGAATTGTCAGTGTTCAAAGGGATCGCGGAGATAAACCACTAGAAGACCAGAGAATGAAGAAAGTTACAGTTCAACTCTAGTTTGCGTTTGAATTGTTCTAGATTGACAAGGGTTAGGGGAGGAGGGCTTGGCCCTCTTTTTCTAAATGTATCTGAGAAGTGATAACTTGCCATCCATGGCGGTTATTTTTCAGATGGAGGTGTGATATGTTAGACTTGATGCGTTTATTTGGTCAAGTTGTGGAGGAACAAAGTTTTACCGTGGTTGCGCGACGATTGGGAATTAGTCAACCAGCAGTCTCGAACCAAATGCGGGCACTTGAAGAAAAACTCGGGGTCAAATTGCTTTATCGCAAGGGAAAGGGATTTGCCCTAACCTCGGAGGGGGAAGTAGTCTATCGGCATGCCAAGCACATACTTGAAGAATGGTCAGAGCTTATGCGAGAAATCGGGGGTTCAGAGAGATTAATGAACGGGAAGGTGCATATCGGGGCATCGCACATTCCCGGCGAGTATTTACTTCCTATTTACTTAGCCTCTTTCCGGAAGATGTATCCGGAAATAATGTTTAAACTCTCCATTGGGGACAGTTTGGAGATGGCGGAAAAAGTTCTTGCCCATGAAGTGGATTTTGCTGTTGTAGGAGCAGTCTTTGATACAGAAAAACTTGCATCTCAATTTTGGTTAAAGGATGAACTCGAGTGCGTAGTCTCTTGCGACCACCCAGGTTGGAATCAAAACATTGACCTCAATACCCTCAAGGAATATCCAGTGATTATTCGTGAGACCGGATCCGGACATCGGAGAGCCTTCGAGGAGGCGCTCGCGGAACGTGGGCTTGATTTACAAGACTTCAACATTGCGTTAGAAGTTGGAAGTACAGAAGCAGTAAAAAACGCTGTTCGTGCTGGTCTGGGATATTCCTTTCTCTCAAAACATGCTTTAGAATTCTGTGAGAAACAAGGGTTAGTGTGGACGAACGTCAAAGACCTTTATATAGAACGGGGGTTTTATCTTCTAACTCGTAGGAATAAACCTCTAACGCTCATTGCTGATGAATGCTACCGATTTCTAGTTACTCAGAAACCTCATGGCATTATCCCAAAATAAGTTCGTTTTTACTTCTTTCGAAAGGGGAAGCTGGTTTAAGGCTTGAATGGCATCACGAGGGGAGTAGTCCATAACCGGATAGTCTGTTCCAAAAATAAACTTAGTTGGGTTATCGTCTATTGCTCTAAGCCACTCATCGCGCATGGGGAAACGGGGATTCCCTAAGATGAAGGCAGTATCAAGGTAAACATTCGAGTAACAGGCAGCTAATTTTGAAGCCAAAGAGAAATCGTTAGGGAGACCCATATGTGCAATTGTAACCTTAAGATCAGGGAAGGACTTAAGTACATCCAAAAGGAATTCGACACGTGTGTAAGGGCTTTCTACTGGCATCCCGCTCAAATGGAGGATAAGTCCCTTTCGTCTTTCGCTTAGCATTCGATACACAGGCCACAGACGTTTATCATTAACGGAAACTTTTTGTACAAAAGTATGGATTTTGACACCTGGAAAATCCCATTCATCAAGGGCTTGGCTTAAGATCTTCTCTGGCTCTAGATCATCCTGATGAAGGGCAGCAAAAGGGTGTAACTGGGAATAGTTCTCGCATAGGTTTTTGAGAAATAAATTTATTCCTACGGAAATATCCTTTTTGTGAACGTACCCTAAAACAAAAGCCGACGATACTCCTATGGTTTTCAGATAGTTCAAAAGGGTCTCATTGGATTGTTGTTGATAGGGCATTGTCCATCCTTGTTGAACAAACCAGTTTAATATAGCCCCCATTAATCGACCAGGAAAAAGATGAATGTGCGCATCACAGATTTTTTGAAGTGACTCCCTAACTTCATTGTCCTTATCGATGATTGTAAGCTTATCCTGATTATATATCGTTTTAGTCTCTGCCTTGGTACTCATTGATAATGCTCCTTTCGATGAATGGTTAAGTATATCAGAATATTTCGACATCCGCAGCGTATTTCCTTCACGTTTTGAGGGGATCATGGTATTGTATTGGGGTAACCCTCTTAGAAGACTAGGTTGAGTTAAAGGAGAGGCACCTTTGAATTGGTTTAAAAGTGATTTTAATATTCGGGCATGGCGCCTAATCCAAAATTACGACATCGAAAAGGCTCCGGGCGTGACCCTGATTTATGGATCAAGAGGAGTTGGCAAGTCCGTCATGTTGCGCCATCTCTATCAAAGTACTGGGGTGAATGAGGGGGGGATTTTCACGGACTCCTTGTCGTTTGCTCGTCAGTATGCTTATGCAGCTCAAGAGAATAAGCTGAATATATTTCGACAACGATACCGCTTGACCCGTTTGCTGTTGCTCGATGACCTTCAATTTATTGCGGGGAAAGTTAAAACAATCGAGGAGCTCCACTATACCTACGAATATGTCATCGGAAATGGGGGCAAGATGGTGATTACTCTTGAAGGAGATGGACCACAGCTCGAATTTCTAGGGGAGCGACTTGCCTCTCGCTTTTTGAGTGGGATGATCATCCCTATTGATCGACCTCAAGTAGAGGAAATGGAGCGTTTTCTGGATGAGTATTGTCACTTCAAACACATATTCGTAGACAAACTGGTCTTGAAGACTATCTCTGAACGTAAAGACAATTTAGCAGATGCCGTGCAAATCATTGAGCAATTTGTTCATTTTGCTGAGTCACAACAAAATGCACTAAGCTTTCTGTGTTTCCAAGCCTATTGTGAACATGAAGATCAAAGAAAAGATAGAGTGGTTGATCCCATAAATATTATTCGAATAGCGGCTTTAACCATGGATGTTTCCGTCGAGGAATTGTTGGGACCCACGCGCAAGCCCAAGGCCAATGAAGCGAGACAGTTGGCGATCTACGTCATAAGGACACTCGCTAAGATCTCCTTTCCTGAGATTGGGAAATACTTTAACCGTAAACATCCTACCATAATATTGTCTTATAAAAAAATGCAAGAAAAACTGGTTAAAGACCAAGATTTATATAAAAAATATTGCGTAATATTAAACGCTTTAAATGTATAGGCTCTAGACAGGGGTCAGAAGCCGATGACAAGCTGATGACGGTCCCAAGAACAATGTGATTTGGGAGAGTAGAAACATGGTAAAGAAGACTAAGAGAAGAGGTGGACCCATTGTCAGATACAATCAAACGGATTGGGGTACTAACTAGTGGAGGAGATGCTCCAGGTATGAACGCAGCCCTTCGGGCGGTGGTAAGGAAAGGAATTTACCATGGACTGGAGGTTTACGGGATAAGCCGAGGATATGAGGGGCTGATACACGGAGAAATCCAAGAAATGACGATAGGCTCTGTTGCAGATATTGTGCTTCGTGGGGGGACCATATTGAAGACGGCACGTTCCGAAGAAATGCGGACAGAAGAAGGCCAACAGAAGGCTATTGAGCAGTTACATAAGTTGCAAATTGACGCCTTGGTGGTAATTGGAGGAGATGGGTCTTTTCGTGGGGCGCAGACTTTAGCAGCACGGGGAGTTCAGATTGTGGGAATACCAGGCACGATCGACAATGATATTGCTGGGACCGATTTGACGATAGGATTCGATACTGCTACTAATACGGTCGTGGATGCCGTGAGTAAAATCAGAGATACAGCATCTTCCCACGAACGCACGTTCATTGTAGAAGTTATGGGAAGAAATTGTGGGAACATAGCTCTTCAAGCCGGCTTAGCCTGTGGGGCGGAATCTATACTGGTTCCTGAAATCCCGTACGATTTGGATGAAATCAGTGATAAACTAAAGCGTGGTCATCAACGTGGTAAAAACCACAGTATTATCTTAGTTGCGGAGGGTGTAGGTAGCGCTTATAAAATCGGGGAGGAATTACGAGCTCGTTCTGGGTTTGAGACTCGAATCACCATTTTAGGACATTTACAACGTGGTGGTAATCCTAGTGCTCTGGACGCTGTGATTAGTGCGGCCATGGGAGGAAAAGCAATCGAGATCATTTTGGCTAAAGAGTCGAATAAGATGACAGCTTATGTCAATCAACTCGTTGTCTCTAGCCCTCTCGATGCCGCTTATGGAGTACGTCGCCCCTTTAACAGAGAACTTTATAATTTGGCGAATGAGCTCTCGATTTAACGTTATAGTTAACAGATATAAATCTATTATAGAGATGAGGTTGAGTGATGGAAGACCGAGTACGAGCGAGAATAACGATCGATTTTACGGGAATGATGGAAAGTTTGCAAAATCAAAACGGGTTTTCAGAGGCGAAACTGCAGAGCCTTCAGAAAGTGTTGGATGAAGCTCAAACTGCTCTCTTAATTCGCTGGAAGGCTGGTGAAATTGATTTTTCCAAGCTTCTGGTATCCATGAAAAACCAGCTCTCGGAGATCAGCGAGTATGCTAATGCTGTCTCTTCTAAATTCGATAACTTCGTGGTTTTGGGAATTGGTGGATCTGCGCTCGGACCTCTGGCTGTTCACCAAGCACTAAATCATTACTATTATAATGAACTTCCTCCTGAGAAGCGTGGTCATCGCCCCCGCTTTTATGTCATGGACAATATAGATCCAGTGCGGTTTAGTGAGTTGTTGCAGATGCTTGATCCAAGCAAAACGCTATTTAATGTAATTTCAAAATCGGGCAACACCTCTGAAACAATGGCTCAGTTTTTAATTGTTCGAGACACCTTACGTCGGGTATGCGGAGATAGTTATGCAGAACATATTGTTGTGACCACAGATAAAGAAAAAGGAAATCTCCTGCCAATTGCACTCACTGAAGGATATCAGAGGTTTGTAATTCCTGCAGGAATTGGTGGGCGCTTCTCAGAACTGACCCCTGTAGGATTGCTGGCGGCTGCCATATGCGGGATTGACGTTCATCGGCTTCTTGAAGGTGCATTAGAAATGGATCAATGGATTAGAGAGACACAGGGTGTCTTCTCCAACCCGGCCCAATTACGAGCAGCATTGGCACTTTTGTCGTGGCAAAAAGGTAAGAACATCTCCGTGTTCATGCCCTATGCCGACGGTTTAAAAACAATGGCAGATTGGTATGCCCAGTTGTGGGCGGAAAGTTTAGGGAAACGTTACGATCGACAGGGGCGAGTGGTTCATGTTGGACAGACACCCGTTAAAGCTCTAGGAGTAACGGATCAACATTCCCAAGTTCAGTTATATGCGGAGGGTCCTGATGATAAGGTCATCACATTTGTAGTTGTTGAGAAGTTTAAGGAAACCCAAGAGATACCAATAGATATGAAATTGCCCGAGGACATTCGATTTTTAGGTGGAAAGACCTTAGACGAGTTGTTATGGGCGGAACAAAAAGCAACTGAATACGCCCTTACCCTTGCTGGGCGGCAACATCAGAAAATTCTACTTCCCCGTTTGGATGCGTATAGTGTAGGACAATTACTCCTTTTGCTGGAGTGGGAGACGGCCTACATGGGTGAGTTATTGAACATTAATGCTTTCGATCAACCGGGAGTTGAAGAAGGAAAAAATGGAACTTACGCCTTAATGGGACGTAATGGCTACGAAGCGAAGAAACATGAAATCGAGGAATATGGAAAAACACGGTATAGTTTAAATGGATAAGATCCTAGGACAGGCAAGCGGCTGACTTGAGAATTAGAGTTAGAAAGCAAAAAAAGCGTGAATTAATTCACGCACGCTTTCTCATGTATAATTTATTAAATCTGTCCAGACACCAAAATGGGAAAAATAATAAAGTTAAAGCTGGCAGGGGATGCAGGAGTCGAACCCGCATCAGCGGTTTTGGAGACCGCTGTTCTACCATTAAACTAATCCCCTAAGAATTTCAGCAACGAATTAAATTATATCTGAAAAAATAAAATGTGTCAATGGATATTTTTTAAGGAAGTTAGAAAAATGGGATATAGAAAGATGTTTGCAGGATTTTCGAGGAAAAGCCAGAATACTCGTGTTATAAAAGTAGATGGGGGGGGTGTTCTTGAGAGTTGATCTACATGTTCATACTCAAGAATCGGATGGTTCGCTTTCGGTTGAGGAGGTTGTAAACCTTGCCCATGCCAGAAACGTGCGAATTTTAGCGATTACTGATCATGAGAGTACTCAAGGAATAGTTGAGGCTGAAAGTCTCGCGAAACCTTTAAATATTAAAATTATTCCGGGTGTGGAGTTACTTACCAGTTTTCAAGGTCAGGAGGTTCATCTCCTAGGGTATTTCAAGGATGTTAATAACCCTGTCTTACAAGCTCGTTTGAGAGAACTACGCGAACAGAGGACCGCTTTGGCCTTTGAAATGGTTGAATGTCTAAAGAATGGGGGTCTTTCTTTGGACTGGCAAGATGTCAAGCGGGAAGTTGGTGCTCAAGGAGCAGTTAGTAAGGGACATATTATGAGGGCCATCTATCATCAGAACAGTGGGTACAGTCAGAAAAGCTGGCGAGACATTGCAGCTTATTTTCGGCCAGGCGGGGTTGCGTATTTACCCTATCTAAAACATACGTTTCAAGACGCAGTGGATCTAATTTTTGCTTGCGGCGGGCTTCCGGTTGTAGCCCATCCAGGTCTTCAATATGATCCGAAGATGGTTTTTGATTTATTGGCTTATCGACCGATTGGGCTTGAAGTGTACTATGGTTATTGGGAACGACAAACAACGCTAATTTCCTACTACTCGGAAATCGCAGACAAATTCGCGATTTTGGCCACTGGAGGTAGCGACTTTCATGGGCCTTTTGGACCGATACAACTGGGTCAAATGGACGTTCCGCTTGAAGGGGTTCGTAAGTTGCAGAAATATATAGATACTTAAATACTTGAATTAATTTATTTCAAAAACCACACCTGAGCGAAAGGGCTGATTTCTTGGACAAACGTATGGGTCTTGCCTTTTTGGCCTTACTCGTAACCCTGATTCTTGGTACAGCTGGCATAATGCTAACAGAACACTTCAGTTTCGCGCAAGCCTTTTATCTAACTGTGCAAACGATTACGACAGTGGGTTATGGGGATATTGAAGTACACACTGAAGCTGGGCATACGTTCCTTGTCTTTTTAATGATGGGCGGAGTCGGGGTAATGCTCTATTTTGCTGGACTTATGATGGCTTTTCTGGTCGAGGGTCAGTTGGCCGGTGTATATGGGAGAAGAAAGATGAATAAAAAGATTGAGCAACTTAAAGAACATATTATAGTTTGCGGAGCAGGACGTGTAGGCAGACAAGTTCTTAATCGGCTTCGCAAAGAAGGAGCGACATTTGTTGTAATTGAGCAACAGGAAGACCTCATAACTGAATTGATTGAAGAGGGGTTCTTAGTTATTCACAGTGATGCGACACAAGATGAAACGCTTAAAAAAGCTGGTATAGATAAAGCTAAAGGGCTTATCACTGCTTTGCCGGAGGATTCCTTAAATGTGTTTGTAACATTAACAGCTAAAGGGCTTAATCCAGGCATTCAAGTGGTTGCTCGGATGGATAAGCTGGAGTCTGAGAAAAAGTTATTACGCGCTGGTGCGGACAAAGTTATCTCTCCTGCTGTTCTCGGAGGATGGAGAATGGCAATGTCCATTTTGAAACCGATTAGTGTGGAGTATCTAGAGACCGTGATTCATGATCACAATATTGAGATGGAAATGGTCGAACTGAGGGTCGATGATGGATCCTGCCTAGTTGGAAAGACGTTGTCAACGAGCGGTATTAAACAGCAGACTGGTGCAATGATTCTTGCCATTTTGCGCAATAACCAGGTTATTAGTAATCCGGGTGCAGAAGAAGAGATTTGGCAGGGAGATCTCTTAATCGTTTTAGGGCTCAGAGAACAATTACATCGCTTGGAACAGGTTGCAGCTAACATAACAAAATTTTCGATCGCAGATAAAACTAATTCCTCGGGATTAAAAGAAGAAGTGTTGGGATAAAATACCCTCTAGAGTGAGAAAATTATTACAGTTTTTCATTGTGGAGGGAGATTTATGCATAATTCACGTTCCGAACAAGATGTCCTCCGGGATATCAAGAACCTTATTCATACACATTTCGGGGAAAGTGGCCAAGGACTTCATGTGGAGGTTAAAGGGGACAAAGCCATACTTTGGGGAACGGTTGACAGTCTGGTAGAAAAGGATTTCTTCGGTAGTCGGGTAGGTCGAATTGACGGGGTTCGAGAATTGGATAATTCCTTAACAGTGGCTAATGACGGGAATATTAAGGATAAAGACGTTGAACAAGGTATTAATGAACGTTTTCAGGGGTCTAACTACGAGGATATTACGCACTTGGGTTGTCGAGTAAGCCGTGGAATTGCAACATTACTTGGGCACGTTGAGACTCAAAATACGGAACGGTTAGCGAAACGCTTAGCATCCCAAGTCCGTGGAGTTAAAGAAATTCGAAGTGAGATTCAGTTTTTGGAAAAGGCTGTGGATGACGCAACGTTAGTCAATCGTGTGGAAAACGCATTGGTCGCATCCCCGTGGGTTAATGCTCACGAGATTAAAACGGAGGCTCGAAATGGCCTGATTACCCTAACTGGACTGGTTGACAACCAGGAAACAATGGAATGGGCTGTAGAAACAGCTTATCAGGTACCAGGTGTAAAAGCGGTGGTCAGCGAAGTATTTACCCGTCACCGCTCACAAGGAGACGATTTGTGGTTAACGGAACAGTTAGTCGCTAAACTTGGCCAACATCGTTTAAATTCTGGACAAATTCGTGCTTTTGTTCAAGATGGAATTGCTTTTCTGACAGGTGAAGTGTATTCAGAAGAAGATCGTGAATTTGCTGAAAAAATGATTCAATATATCCCGGAGATTCACGATGTCAATAATTCTATAAAAGTAGCTGCACATTCCAGCAAAGGGTAAACGTTAATCTCCTAAGTATAAAAGCCAAAAACCTACAGTTCCATACTGCAGGTTTTGCTTTTATACACTAATGACAGCAATATAGAAAGATATTGGATAACTAAAATTGGAAAGTGTGGACATAAAAAGACATTAGTTTCTTCTTATAGCTTTATGGTATAATGAGAATTGTTTAACGCTAACAATTCATTTCATAGTTAATGGAGGTGGGTCGAAAAATGGATCCGATAACCCATGGCTTAATCGGAATTGCTTTAAGTACCCTCTCGGGTCATACTATGCAACTGAATGATCCTGTATTTTTGGGCTGCACATTAGGTGCAATGCTCCCTGATCTAGATATCATAGCTCATGTCAAAGGTCGCTTTAATTATTTATTAAAACATCGGGGAGCCAGCCATTCTTTGATTGCTCTATCCGGTATGGCTATTGGACTGAGTACTGCACTTTATGCTGTCTTTCCAACGACCACATGGACGACCGTTTTCTTTTGGACTCTGATTGGTACAATGTCTCATGGCATAATGGACATTTTAAATTCGTTTGGAGCAGAGCTTTTATGGCCTTTTTCACGTAAGAAAATTACTGTAGATATGATTATGCTTACTGACCCCGTCGTTTTAAGCTCATTCTTAGTGTCTTTTATGCTTTCGCTGAGAACTCCGAACTTAGCGCAAGCATCATCGCTGAGTGCTTTACTAATCAGTGCCTTATACCTTGGATACCGTCACCTAGGGAGAATAAAAACAAGAGAACGTTTAAAAGAAATCTATCATTTAGGGGAAAGGGATCAAGTCAAAGTGCTCCCAGCTATGTATCATCCTTTTGCGTGGAACTTTATCCTCTACCAAGGGGGACTTGTGCGTTTTGGCATTATTCGTAATCAAACACCGACGATCTGTCGCGTTTTACCAAAAATCGATAGAAATAACCCTTCTGTTTCCAATGCCCTAGAAGGAAATTTAGCTGAGATATTTAGTCAATTCACGCCTTACTATCATGTGATTGCCCACTCATCTGATGCTGAAGAATGTATCGTTGAATTTTTAGACCTGCGATATTGGACAAAAGGAGATTTCCTCTACACCGGCAACGTGTTTTTAAATGAAAATGGAGAAATATCTCAGGAAATATTTCACCCTTTACCAAATCAAGCAGGCGTGTTGTTGAGCTACTAAAATTCAAATTCCTTGGATTCAAAAAAAACCTTTTGACATTCTCCTAGCTCATCTACCATAATGGATATGAAGTGAGAGGTGAAAGGTTTGTCAAAAAGGAAAAAAGATCCAGGCTCTCTTTGGCTTAAGTTATTCAGCATAGTTTTATTATTGTTTTCTATGATAGGGCTATTAGGTGGTTTGGGGTTTTTTATGGGAAAGCGGGTCTATACCTTGTTTACTGCGGTTATGGGAAGAAGTTTGGCCTGGTTAGGGCTAATTTTTTGTTTGGTAATAGCTTTCCTTCTTTGGATTTATTCATCGACATCAGCGTCCAAACGATCAGCATTATTTTCATCAGCGCGACTCTCAAAGGTGTCTGGAAATCGCCGCAAGATGAAGTCAAATCAACAGAATTCTGACCAATTGAGAGAATCAGAATTTAAAACTGACTTTGACTCTCATGGTATATCTCTACCACCTGGGAAACTTGTGAATTTACAGGGATTTAACCGCTATTTCTCTTCTCCCGAATGGGTGGAAATGAAGGATGCAGATAACCAAATGGCAGAAGAAATGGAGGAAGTCGGGAGAGATTTTCCTTCATATTTTGGGACTGGTCAGTCGATTTTTCCTAAGACTCCCCGCAAAATGACGACTTTAAACGGACTTGAAGATTATTTCGAGGGAGTAGACCATGAGGAAGGACTTGACCGAGGGAGCTCTTGGCAAGGGAGCAATATTCCAAAGGATATACCAGTAATACCTGAAATCCCTATTAGAAAGCCAATATTTTCTCCGATTTTCGAGTCTCAAAAGGATCAAGAAGAGTTCTTGGCCCAATTTAAGGAAGACAAAATACCTCAAGACTTGGAAACGCTGGATGTTATAGGAGATTTGGGGGCTGGTAGTCGAACAATCGATGAAGTCGAGAAGATCGCTCTAGCCATTGAGAGTTCTGTTTCAATCAGTGAGCTTGAAACAGAGAAGAAATCTATAGTATTGCCAGAAATCGTAACAGGTAGGATAGAGGAAAGTGGTCAGGAAACCAAAGTTGAATCCTTGGATGAGCTGTTGAATACGGAGTGCACATATCACACTAAGCACGAGTTTGTAGCTCCTATGGCTGCTGCCTCAGAGTTACCCTTAAATTATGCGGGTCAAGTGGCTCCGTTGGTTAAACTTGTCGTTGAAAAAGTAGATCATTGGAAGGTTCCTGATTATAATTTATTGGATCCAATGCCACAACGAGTCATTATTCAGGATACGGAAACGTCAAAATTGCTGGAGAAAGTGCTGCTGGATTTTGGAGTAAAAGCCAAAGTCATTCGCGTAACTAGAGGCCCAGTCATTACCCGATATGAGCTAGCCCCAGCTCCAGGAGTTAAGATTAGCAAGATTGTTAATCTATCGGATGATATTGCACTAGGACTTGCTGCTCGGGATGTGCGTATTGAAGCTCCGATTCCTGGAAAAGCAGCCATCGGGATTGAAGTTCCGAATAAGCAGGCACGATCTGTACCATTTCGCGAAGTGCTCGAAACAGCTAGCTTCGGACAATACCCTTCCAAGCTCAAGGTTGCCTTGGGGAAAGATATTGCGGATCAACCCATCATTGCGGATTTGATAAGAATGCCCCATCTTCTTGTGGCAGGGGCTACTGGGTCGGGAAAAAGTGTCTGCATTACGACGATTATTAATTCTATTCTTTATAATGCGACTCCAGATGAAGTGAAGTTTCTTCTTGTCGATCCTAAGATGGTGGAACTCAATCAGTATAACGGCATCCCGCACTTATTGGCTCCGGTTGTGGTCGACCCGAAGAAAGCAGCGAGTGCTCTGAAATGGATCGTCAAAGAAATGGAAAATCGGTATGAACTCTTTGCTGCTGCAGGGGTTCGAGATATCGAGCGTTATAATAAATTGAAAGCCGATGAAACAGCGAGAATGACACCAGCCTTGTCCTTCATTGTCGTGATCATTGATGAGCTGGCCGACCTGATGATGGTTGCAGCTGGGGAAGTGGAAGAAGCCATATGTCGCTTAGCCCAAATGGCTCGGGCTGCGGGGATTCACTTGGTGATTGCTACGCAACGCCCGTCGGTTGATGTGATTACTGGAGTAATCAAGGCGAACATACCCAGTCGAATTTCTTTCGCAGTTTCGTCTCAAATCGACTCCCGCACCATTCTCGATGCAACAGGCGCAGAAAAACTCCTTGGACGTGGAGACATGCTTTATTCCCCCTTGGGCGTGAATAAAGCACTGCGTGTACAAGGTTGTTTGGTTACGGATGAAGAAGTACAACGGGTCATTACGCATTGGAAACAACTGGGTAAACCGGAGTATCTTGATCCAGAGAGGCTTTTTGCCGAAACAACTCTTAAAAACGAAGAAAGTAACGGACCGGATGACGCCTTGTTTATTGAAGCAGGACAACTTTTTATTAGGACGGGGATGGCCTCGGTATCCTTCCTGCAACGGCGGTTAAAGTTAGGATATGCCCGAGCGGCACGCTTAATGGATATGCTTGAAGAACAAGGGGTTGTTGGAGCATATGAAGGGAGTAAGCCACGGCAAGTGCTCTTAACCTTAGATGAATTTAATGAACGTTTTGGATGAACTTTGAAACACCCTAGCCAAGATGAATGGCTAGGGTGTTTCTTTATGATGAATGAAGTGGGGGGAAATGGGAATAATGCTTAAATGGATGTAAAAAAATAGACGGAGACGAAGAATGAAGTTTTACACACGGTCAATAACGAAGGATAAACCATATAAAGATATTGTCTTGAATGGGGAAGATTTGCTTAATCATGCTGAAGAAATTGCTCGATTTAATGCCAACCAAGGAACTAGCTACCCAATGAGAACCTTATTACCAAGAGTAAAGCAAAATATGAAGTTCTTAAAGCAGGCTTACCGTGAAATAACAGACTATGCAACACGAACTCAAGATATTGTCCCAGCTACGGAATGGTTATTAGACAATTTTTATAGTCTCAAAGATTTAAGAGAGGAGATTGAAAAAAGTCTTCCTCTAAAATTTGAACGTCAATTACCACGAAACTCTAATGGAGATTTTCAAGGATACCCAAGGATTTACGGGTTATTAGTTGAACTCATCGAACATACGGATAGTCAATTGCAAAGCGATACTCTCAAAGCGTTTATTAATGCTTATCAGGTACAAGTGCCCTTGTCGAGTGGGGAACTATGGGCGATCCCAATCATGTTGCGGATTATCCTTTTGGAAAACATACGAAGGATAGCAGAACAAATTTTGTTTACCCAAGCCGAAAGAGAAGCGGCCGATAATTGGGTCTTACCCTTGTTAAAATCAGAGTATGGGCCAGAAAAATGGGAAGATATTCTAAAGACACTCACTTCTCAAGGAGAATATTCCTCTGCTTATGCGGAACAGATCCTCAAACGCCTTCGTGACCTTGGAGCAGACGTTGCACCTCTTTTACACTGGGTCGACCGTGTTGTCGCAAAACAAGACACAACGATCGAAGAATTAGCCAAACTTGAGCGCCAACACCAATCTATGTATCAAGTGTCTATGGGTCATGCTATTTTAAGCATTCATTTCATCAAAGCTGAGGATTGGCCCCGTTTTTTTGAGGAAGTAAGTTTAGTTGAACGTTTATTTAATAAGGATCCAAATCGTGTCTATCTCGAAATGGACTTTGAATCACGAGACGCTTATCGTCATCAGGTGGAAAAGATCGCTAGATATTTTAAAGTTTCAGAGTTAGTCGTAGCTCGAAAAGTGTTATCGAGAGCAGAAAAGGCACATGAAAATGGGGAGTCAGTATCGTCTCATGTGGGTTATGATTTGATTGGGGCAGGACGAGATTCACTTGAACGAGAAATGAAACAAGATTTTGCCCCATCTCGGAACATGGCGTATAGGATTCATCGCTCCATACGTGAAAAGCCAGTATTCTATTATTTTGGTAGTTTGCTCATCGGAACAGGAAGTCTATGTTTTTTGATTTTAGCGTATGTTCTTAAAGCGAATTCACTTTCGTTAATCCATATTGTTTTATTTTTTGGTCTAATCGTTTGGGCAAGTAGTTTGATAATTCCCTTTGTTAATTGGGTGGTATCGAAAGTTTTCTACCCAACTTTTCTACCTAAATTAGAGTTGAGGGAAGGGATTCCGGAAGAATTACGGACGATGGTTGCAGTGCCCACTCTTTTAACGAGTGTGGACAGGGTTAAGGAACTTGTCGGGCAAATTGAAGTATATCATCTTGCCAATCGAGATAAAAATTTGCATTTTGCATTATTGGGTGATTTTGCTGATGCCTCTTCAGAAGTTGTTGAAGGCGATGAGGAGATTATTACAGCGGCAAGCGCTGCGATCGAGAGTCTCAACCACAAGTATGGCCAAAGTAGGTTTTATTTCTTTAATCGCAGACGAATTTATAATGCTCCTGAAGGCGTCTGGATGGGATGGGAGAGAAAGCGGGGAAAACTTGCAGAGTTTAACTGTCTCTTACGTCAGGATGGGGCGACAAGCTATGATGTTCAAATTGGCGATTTATCCATTCTTCCAACCTTTCGTTATGTCATAACACTTGATGCAGACACCCAGCTGCCACAGGGTACGGCCAGAAAGCTAATCGGAACACTTGCTCACCCTCTCCATGCGCCACGCTTGAGTGAGGATGGAGGGAGGGTGGTGCAGGGCTACGGGATCCTTCAACCGCGCGTTGGAGTCTCAATTTTGAGCGCTGGAGCGACCAAATTTGCCCGAATTTTTTCTGGTAGAGTTGGAGTTGATCCGTATACAACGGCAGTATCCGACGTTTATCAAGATTTGTTTGGCGAAGGAATTTTTACTGGTAAGGGGATTTACGATGTCAATGTCTTTCATCAGGTAACCCATAACGCCTTTCCTGAAAACACCATTCTCAGCCATGATTTGATCGAGGGATTATACGCCAGAGCTGGACTCGTAACGGATGTAGAGTTGGTCGATGGTTATCCTGCCAGTTACCTCGCTTATATGCGCAGACAACACCGCTGGGTCCGGGGAGATTGGCAGCTTTTACCTTGGTTATTTAAGCCTATTCCTTTTGTTTCACGGTGGAAGATCTTTGATAACTTAAGAAGAAGTTTAGAAGCTCCCGCCCAGTTACTCCTTCTCATTCTAGCGTTTACGGTCCTTTCCGGAGAACCCTTGGTATGGGTTGGATTAATCTCCGTGAGTTTGATTTGGCCGATGGCTTTAAATATGATCAATAGTCTCTTGGCCGAAGGCGGGGAACAGGGAGATATTGGTCAAGACCTATCTACCTTAGTTACTCAGTTTGCGCTTCAGTTTATTTTCCTACCGTTCCAGGCCTTAATAATGCTCGATGCGATCATGCGAAGCGTCTATCGCCAGTTTGTTTCTCATCGACATTTATTAGAATGGGAAACTGCCGCAGATACCGAGAAACGCTTAGATGTCAGTTTGAAAACGATGCTTAGTACAATGTGGTCAGTGATCCTTTTTGTCATGATAGCAGTTTTGACCATTAGCTCTTCTTTTCCAACGAAGTTAGGGCGATTTGTTCCGTTGGGGATGGTGTGGGTCGCTTCACTTTGGGTTGCTTATCGCGTAAGTTTGCCCATTCAGCATAAAAAAGAAGCACTCTCGTTTTCAGATCAACTTGCATTACGACGCTTTGCCCGAAAAATTTGGGCGTTCTTTGAAGAGTTTGTCTGCAACGAGGATCACTGGCTTCCTCCAGATAATGTACAAATCGATCCACCTAATGGCGTGGCCCATCGGACGTCGCCCACAAACATAGGACTGGCTTTACTAGCAAATTTGTCAGCACGGGATTTTGGGTACATTTCGTTATCAACGATGTATGAGCGAATTGAGCACACGTTGGAAACGCTTGATAGTCTAGGACATTGGAAAGGGCATTTGTATAATTGGTACGATACCCAGAGTCTGGTGCCTTTAGAACCCCGTTACGTGTCTACCGTTGATAGCGGTAATTTTGTGCTTTATTTGATGACGTTAAAATCAGGACTTGCCGAGATCTTAGACAAACCTCTGATTGATCTGCAATTTGCGCGTGGTCTTAGGGACACTTGCAACTTATTGATTGAAGCGGTTGGTCAGGATACTTATGAGGAGCTTAATGAATTTGATCAGGCTCTTGAACATGTACTTGGTTCAGCTGAAACGTGGACATTACAGAGCTGGATGAATCTATTGGCATCATGGCCAGATGAGTTTCTAAAACACGAATTAACTAAAGAGGACATGTATTGGGCGCGCCGTTTGGATACGATGATTCAATCTTTTCGTCAAGAAATGGGAGATGTCTACCCATGGGTAATGGATTCTGAACACTCAGAAACTCATACGTTCCTGAACGCTCAGGTCTTTCAAAGCAGTTTGAATGAACTCGCTAAAAGCTATACAGATGTACTTCAGGAAGGGAGTTTACCTCCCGAGATGAGAGAGGGGATTAGCAGAGCTTTAAAAGAAATTCAGGATAATATTCATAGGTCAGTGGAGTTACAACAGCGGCTTGAAGGAATGGTCTTGGCTACAGAGTTCAGACCGCTCTTTGACGAATCCCGTCAACTCTTTTCTATTGGGTACCGTGTCGGAGAGAGTATGCTGGATAAGTCTTATTATGACTTGCTGGCTTCGGAGGCCCGTCAGGCAAGCTTTATTGCCATAGCCAAAGGGGATGTGCCCCACAGTCATTGGTTCAAGCTAGGGCGTTCTTTGACCTTGACTAAAGGAAAACGAAGTTTAGTCTCTTGGAGTGGAACGATGTTCGAATTTTTAATGCCTCTATTGGTAATGCGAAATTATGAGGGGACACTTCTCGATGAAACTTATCGTTCTGTAGTGGAGGTGCAAAGGAAGTATGGTCAAGAACACAACGCACCCTGGGGTATATCTGAGTCAGGATTTTATGCTTTCGATCCCCAACTAAATTATCAGTATAAGGCCTTCGGAGTTCCAGGCTTAGGTCTTAAGCGGGGTTTAATTCAGGATCTTGTCATAGCGCCCTATGCGAGTTTCTTGGCCTTAATGGTTTCTCCGCGTGAGGCATTATTAAATCTTTTTGCAATGGAACAAAGGGGTTTCGGAGGACGTTATGGGTTATATGAAGCGGCCGACTTTACCCCTGAACGTATTCCTGCTGGACGCCCCTTCATGTTGATCCAGAGTTTTATGGCTCATCATCAAGGAATGAGTTTATTAGCCCTTAATAATGTGTTATGCGACAATCGGATGCAACATCGTTTGCACAGTGAAGCCTTAATCCAAGCAACAGAGCTTCTGTTACAAGAACGACTGCCGATGTCTACCCCTGTTATTCCTCACCCAGAAGGGGAACAAGTTGTGACAGAACGGAATTCTAAGGTTGCCGATCTAGAAAATAATCAGGTGATTTTGATGGGCACGGCAAAGAGTTCTATTCCAATCACACACTGTATTTCCAATGGACAGTATTCTGTCATGATGACGAATGCTGGTGCGGGGTTTAGCCGATTTCGAGAGATTAGCCTTTCCCGTTGGCGAGAAGACGTAACGCGGGATGCATGGGGTATGTACTTTTATATTCAAAACTTGAATTCTGGGGACGTATGGTCTGCAACCCATCAACCATGTCGAGATTCTGGCGAGGACTATAAGGTGATTTTTGCACCGGACAGAGTAGAGTTCTCTCGCAAGGATGGCAACATAACAACTCGTACTGAAGTTGTCGTATCTCCTGAAGACCAAGCAGAGATGCGACGTATTTCCTTAACAAATCACAGTAAGCATGACCGAACAGTTGAAGTTACCAGTTATTTTGAAGTGGTTTTGGCCAGGCCAAGTGAAGATTTGGCACATCCAGCGTTTGGCAATCTCTTTATTCAAACTGAATTTGCATATGGGTCGTTATTGGCGTCACGAAGACCACGAAGTGAAAATCAGGCTCGGTTGTGGCTTATGCATACGGTGGCAACGGAAGGGGAAAAAGTGGGATCCCTTCAATATGAGACAGATCGTGCACGTTTTATTGGGCGAGGGAGAAGCCTTGCTAAGCCGCAAGCCTTAGATGCGAATCATCCCTTGTCTAATACCGTTGGAGCCGTGTTGGATCCAATGATGAGCTTGCGACAGAGGGTGAGAATCTACCCTGGGCAAACCGTTCGGGTTTCCTTCTCTATGGGATATGCTGACAGTCGTGAAGAGATCATCAGCATGGCGGAAAAATACCGGGATCCGCTCTCTGTCAATAGGGCTTTTGAGCTGGCATGGACACAAAGTAATATGGAGCTTAGGCATTTGAATTTGACGGCAGCTCAGGCAAACGAGAGTTTAAGTCTTGGAGGCCATTTGCTTTTTCTTAGTCCTTGCCGAAGAGATGTAGAGGAATGTATTAAGCATAATCGCAAAGGGCAGTCTTCTCTCTGGCCTTATGCAATTTCAGGAGATCTTCCAATCGTCCTTGTTCGAGTGAAAGATGCGGAAAATTTGGATTTGGTGCGAAGACTCTTAACGATCCATGAATACTGGAGGCTAAAAGGGTTGTATGCTGATCTAATCATACTCAATGAAGATGAGAGCGGCTATGTTCAGGCTTTCCAGGATACTCTCCGTGATTTCATATCAATGGGGCATGCTCGCGATCTATTGAATCAATCTGGTGGTGTCTTTCTGCTTCAAAAAGGCCATGTTCATCCGGAGGATGTCACACTTCTCTGTGCCGTGGCTCGGATAACGTTTAGTGGAGAAGGAGGATCGTGTTCCGTTCAAGTTCGCAAAAAAGGAAAGGTCATTTTCGCAGATGTTGAGCGTTATGAGACAGATAGCCAAGAAAAGGCCCAAGACCGACCCAGCCAAATTGTTCAGGAAAAAATCAGTGAGTTTCGTTCAGAGGCGTCAGATCCAGCAATTGGTCAGCTGTTGTTTGCTAATGGATACGGTGGATTTAGCGAAGATGGCACCGAATATATCATCCAACTGCAGGAAGGCATGAATACTCCCCTACCCTGGATTAACGTAATAGCCAATTCCAAGTTCGGTTTTCAAGTGTCTGAAGTGGGTGCTGGTTATACTTGGTCTCTTAATAGTAGGGAGAACAAGCTTACCCCATGGTCAAATGATCCAATTATCGATCCTACAGGGGAAGCTCTTTTCTTACGTGATGAAAAAACTGGTGAAGCATGGTCTGTCACGGTTAGTCCTAAACGCGAAAAGGGTTTATACACTATCCGTCATGGCCAAGGGTATTCGACGTTTGAACATTGTAGTCATGGACTTAAGCAAACTTTGCGTCTCTTTGTACCCGTAAAGGAGTCGGTCAAGGTTGTAGAATTAATGATTACCAACACGACGAATCATGTTCAACGTTTAAGTGCAGTCTATTATGTTGAATGGGTGATGGGCGTGGCACGCGAGCAGACAGCTCCGTATCTAGTGACAGAATATAATGAAGAACAAAACATTTTTTTTGCTCGCAATACGTATCAAGATGATTTTGCTGGGAGGATTGGGTTTTTAGCTGCTTTTGGTGCAGAGGTGACAAGTTATACTGGGGATCGTTCTGAATTTATTGGAAGGAACGGAAGTTTGGAAGATCCCATGGGGTTAAAACTGGACCATTTTTCAGGAACAATTGGGGCAGGGCTTGATCCTTGTTCTGCATTGCAACTCATAGTTTCCGTATCTCCCGGTGAGATGAAGACCCTTACTTTCTTACTCGGCGAAACAGTAAACCAAGCAGAGGCTGAGCAAATTGTATCGGCTTATGGTCAGCCCGGAAAGTTAAACGAAGTTTTTGAAGAAGTTAAGCTGTATTGGGATAAATTGCTGGGAAACATCCAGGTTGACACGCCTGATCTTTCGATGAATATACTTCTCAACCGCTGGCTGCTCTATCAGACGGTTGTCTGTCGCCTATGGGCCCGTTCAGCGTTTTATCAGTCAGGAGGAGCGTTTGGTTTTAGGGATCAACTTCAAGACGTGATGGCCCTTGTCTATACGACTCCCCAGGTCACTCGTGAACAAATTATTCTACATTGCGGACATCAGTTTTTAGAAGGGGATGTGCAGCATTGGTGGCACGCTGGTAAAGGAAAAGGGATTCGAACCAAATTCTCTGATGATTTGTTATGGTTGCCCTTCGTAACGGCTCATTATATTGAACGCACAGGGGACGAGGGTGTTTTGGGTGAGTCAATGATTTTCCTTGAGGATGAGCCCCTTAAAGAAGATGAAGACGAACGATATTCAATTCCGAGTATTTCTCATGAGCAGGGTAGTGTGTATGAACACTGTATCCGTGCCATTGAGAGAGGACTGCGTTTTGGTGAACACGGGTTACCACTTATCGGCTCGGGAGACTGGAACGATGGATTTAGTCGCATCGGACCTAGGGGAAAAGGAGAAAGTGTGTGGCTGGGGTGGTTTTTATATCTAACTTTAAAGCGTTTTGCCAAGGTATGTGATGCTCGTCAAGATCTTGAGAGAGGCGTCCGCTATCGTCGTATTGCTGAAGAATTACAGCAAAATATTGAGCTCCATGGATGGGATGGTGGTTGGTATAGGCGTGCATATTTCGATGACGGGACACCGTTAGGGTCTTCTCAAAATCCAGAATGTCAAATCGATGCCATCGCCCAGTCTTGGTCTGTGCTCTCAGGGGCAGCCAAATCTTCTCGGGCTAAAGATGCTATGTTGGCCTTAGAACACTATTTGTGGCGCAAGGAAGACGGTGTTCTCCTTTTATTGACCCCGCCCTTTGATAAATTTTTGCCAGATCCCGGATATATAAAAGGGTATGTTCCCGGGGTTCGTGAAAACGGCGGACAGTATACTCACGGGGCAGCTTGGGCAATTTTGGCTTACACAAGTTTAGGAGAAGGGGACAAGGCGGCGGAGCTGTTTCAGATGTTAAGTCCCATTCATCATGCCCGGACAGAACACGAAGTGAATCGCTATAAAGTGGAACCCTATGTTATGGCGGCTGATGTTTATGCCACACACCCCCATGTGGGCCGGGGAGGATGGACGTGGTATACTGGAGCAGCCGGGTGGATGTATCAGGCAGGGCTTGAGGGGATTTTAGGTTTTAAACGTCAAGGGGATAAATTAGTCTTGAAACCTTGTATACCAAGCCGTTGGACGGGTTATCGCTTAACTTATCTTTATCAGACAACGCAATACGTGATTGTCGTCGAGAATCCAATGGGCAGGATGACCGGGTGCGAGAAAGTAACCTTAGATGGAAAAGTTTTACTGGAACCTGTTATTTTGTTAGAAGATGACGGTCAAGTTCATACGATTAATCTAAAACTTTAAAGGTTCCTACCTCACAAAATCCCTGCTTGGGTTTGTCTTGGAAATACGGAGAGGAGGACTAGAAATGGATTTTTATCAGACTTTATCCGAATACTACGATGAAATTTTCCCGTTAAAGGGGGCACAAAAAGCATTCCTGCATGACTATTTGAAACGTGAATCGCTGTCATCAGTACTGGATATCGGTTGTGGCACGGGGACGTTTGCATTGGAGTTAAGTCAAAACGGTGTAAATGTCCTCGGTGTAGATCTGAGTGAAGAGATGGTTGAGATTTCCAAAAGAAAAGCAATGGAAGAGAAAAGCACCGCATTGTTTTCTGTAGCAGATATGCAGGACCTCAGCGGTATTAAGGAACAGTTTAACGGAATAGTTTGCTTAGGAAACACGTTAGCTCATGTGTTTGGGGAATGTGAGCTGAAACAGGCTTTGACTCAATTCAGGGATAAGGGTAGCCACCTCTTAATACAAACCGTGAACTATGACAGGATATTAGCACAACAAGTTAAGGAACTCCCCATTATCAAGACTTCAAATTTAATATTTTACCGATTCTATACGTATAGAGCGGATGGGAGAATCGATTTTTCCATGAAAATTGAGTTCCCAGACACAAATGAGGTTGTATCTGGGGTCAATCTCCTTTTCCCATTAAAGTGCAATACCTTAAAAGGAGCCTTATTAGATACCGGTTGGGAGATCAGCGGACTGTGGGGAAACTTTGACAAAGATCCATGGACTAAAGACTCTCCGGCCACTGTTTTAGAGGCGAAGCGTATACCTAGGTAATCAATGCCCCTTCCTATTCGTTAGTAGTGGTACTAACAAGGCCATGGGAGTCTGAGAACTGCAAACAGCCAGTATCCTTATCAGTAAGGTACTGGCTGTTTAAAATACTATGGTTATGCTATTCCGTTAAGCATGTCGTATATTACCTCGCGCTCTCCAACAGTTAAAATGGCTAAAAGCTTTAGTTGAGAAAAGACGGTGTAAATTACCCGATATTCTTTTGATCCACAATGGAATGAAACCCTGTAGGTTTCGTAGTATGGTCCTCTAAGTCGTTTAAAAGCTAAGGGGTCTTGTTCTAAAGCCTCAAAAACTACTGGAACTTCCCTAAGCACTTCTTCCCGTAGGACAACTAAATCATGGATACTTCGTGTAGTTAGCATAACGTCATAGTTCCCTTTGGCGACCTGCTCAATGCCCAGGGTTTCTAAGGCCTGAGATTCCCACCATTTGATAGATTGACCGTTTTTATGTGCCCTATAGGCTTCCTCTGACAAACGATCGAGTATGGTACTTAGTTTTAATTTGCACTCTAAAAGTTTAGCTTTTAAGCAATCACCGTTACAACCATTAGCAAGCAAATCACTGATAATCAAATCCTCAAAGAAATCTGAAAGAGGTCGGACTGAACGCTCGGCGGTATGGACAAATACTTTACCTTCGGAATCAACACATAAATCTAACGTATCCTCCGCAACTAGTCCGAAGAGCTTACGCAGTTCCAAGGGTAAAACGATTTCCCCTTCTGCGCCAACCTTTACCCGATAAATCTCCATAGATACTCCCCCTTTATTTAGTTTGTTTCCAACAGGTATTTCAGGCAGTTGCGTACACGTTCATACTATATTTAGGATTTCAACAAGGGTTTGGATTATCCTGCCTATCTCAATAAAATATTTAGATAATTCTGTATACTTGTGCAATTTATTAATCTAATCTATTGCAAAAACCTTAGACTAGATACTACATATTTAATATTTCGTTGAAAACGATTATAATTAGGATTCAGATGAAGAATTTTCAGGGGGGACAGCTTTGGGTAAAAAAAAATACTACGTCGTTAAAGCGGGAGCTAAGGTAGGGATTTTCAATAATTGGCCGGAATGTCAAGCATCAGTCAAGGGCTATAAAGGAGCTGTTTTTAAAGGATTTGAAACAAAAATTGAAGCATTGGAGTGGCAAAATAGTAAGGAAAGAGTTCCTGAAGATTTTAACGGAAATTACAAGGCCGATGAACTAGCTGAATCTCTAAATGTAGATTTCGATGTCTATACCGATGGCAGCTATCAAAATGGCAAGTATTCCTATGGCTATGCCTTTATCAAAGATGGTCAGGTCGTTTTTGAAAGTAATGGAGTCGGGGAAGACCTTGAAGCGGCAAAAATGAGAAATGTGGCCGGCGAAATTGCGGCGGTACAACATGCCGTGGAAAGAGCCAAAACCTTGGATGTGCGCATCCGTATTTATCATGACTATTCCGGCATTTCCCTATGGGTCAGCGGGGATTGGCAAGCAAAAAATAAGTTAACACAGGCTTATGTTACATTTATGCGAGAGCATCAGGGACTGTACGAATTTAAGAAGGTAGCCGGCCACAGTGGAGATCAATTTAACGATTACGTGGACCGGCTTGCCAAGGAAGCTCTGGGAATAAGCACGAAGTAGAAGTAACTAGAAGTACTATATGAAAAGTTGCATGTCTGAGGCCAGAGCATCCCCTAAATACTCTTTCGCCGTAATGATTTTGACTTCAGGAATCAGTTCGTCTTCTTTAAAGCCCATAACATCGACGGATAATTTACACCCATAAAATTTTACCCCTTTTTTCCTTGCTCCATTTAGAAAGTCCGTTAGAGAAGGGGTTTTGTCATCTTCCATCATGTCAAGAAGCATTTGCTTGCCCAAACCTGCCATGTTCATTCGTGAAAGAGGCAATTCTTCAGGTCCTTTTGGAGTCATCATGCCGAACATTTTTTCGTAAGCCGTTTTATCGTCTGACGTTACTTTTTCAGGATCACGGACTAAAAAGAGACCCCAAAATGCGAAGAACATGGTTACTTCGACTTCCAGCTCTCTAGCAGAGTTGGCAAGTACCAATGCGGCTAAAGCTTTATCAAAATCTCCGCTAAACATAAGTATGTTCATTTTCTTACTCACTTTGCGCACCCCTTTATTTCGTTCTACAAAATCTATTATGAGTATAAATAGAAATTATATAACATTTAATAAATGTAAGTTGTTGGGTGCTTACTGATCTTTTCTAGTATTTGGCATAAAGTATTGATTTCACTAAAATCGTTGTATAATCCGAAGCTCAGTCGAACAATACCTGGACGTGCAGCATTCCCACTTCTTCTGTAAAATTCCATTTGTTGCGGGGAAATAGATAAAAGCTTTTGGATATAGGGCTGGGTACAAAAACAACCAGTGCGGACTGCAATACCCGCTTCATTGGATAGAATAGTAGCAACTTGTTCATGCGCAATTCCCTTAATATTAAACGGGATAACCCCAATTCTGGGTTCACCTGGGGCGGTTTGAGCGTAAAGTGTGATGCCGGGAATTGACCTAAGTTTCAAGTTGGCATAGTTTGTAAGCTCATTTTCATAGTGATCAATAGTTCTCATACCCACGGCTGTTAAGGTTTTGATCGCTGCAACGAGAGCAACAACTCCCATGACGTTTGGACTACCTGCTTCTTCCTTGTGTGGCGGGTTATCCCACACTACCCAATCATGGGTCACGATTTCTGCAGTACCTCCGCCTACGAATTCCGAGATACCTTTATTGAACGTTTCTTGGGGAGCGATGAGTACCCCAATCCCAAAAGGAGCGTACATTTTATGAGCTGAAAAGGCAAGATAATCAATATGGTGAAGTGGATTCTTGGGTTTCATATTGACGGCATTGTGAGGGACTAGTTGAGCACCATCTACAAGTATTTTCGCCTGATAACGGTGGGCCAATTCGGCAATTTTATGTATCGGGTTTACATATCCTGTAACATTGGAGGCTCCGGTAACCGTTACAAGTTTTACATTGCCCTTATGTTTTGTTAATTTATTCTCCAGATCCCCAAGGCTTAATTTTCCGAAAGAGTCTGTCTGAATATAGTCAACTTGAAACTTATTTCTCCAAGGGAGATCGTTCGAATGGTGTTCCATCCAGGTTGATAGGATAACACTTTTCTTATTTCCTTCCCAAAGACGGTAGGATAATTTGTTAATCGCCTCTGTAGTATTTTTCACGAAAATTACTGTATCACGGAGGGGATCAGCATTGACAAAGTTTAGGATGATTGACCTTGCTTCTTCAAAGAGCTGGGAAGAAACCTTTGATTTATAGCCCGTGCCACGATGAATGGAAGAATACATGGTTGAGAATTTATTTATTTCCTCCATAACTGAAACAAAGGGAGGGGTCGAGGCCGCGTTGTCGAAGTTGATAGCTGTGACAAATTGACTGTTGAAGAGAGGAATCTTAGTGTCAGCCCCAACAACTAGATGTCTAAAATTGGACCGCGACAATTTATAATTCATATAATCACCTCTTTCCGGCAACATTTAAAAGCTAAATTTCTCTTCATTCATGATATATAATTTTTATGGAAATGTGACTGAAGTTTTTAGCTACATGATATTTAGGCTACTGAACCATACTAAACTTAGGAATCTTATAATTGGGATACATGGAGGTAAGTATGAAAAAATCAGGAGAGATTCAAAAAAGAACAAAAGGTCGTACCAGTGCAAAGTATGATTCTAGAAGCGCAGAATTTAAACAGGAACAGAAAAAGGCCAAAGAAGCCTCAGAGAATGAGGTCTAAGGCTCAAAGGAAAAAAGAGCCTCAAGTTCTAGTGCTTGAGGCTCAATCTTAATTGAAATAATTGTGACTGAGCATACGATTGATTGGATTAAGCAAGACACTTTGGCTCAATATTTGAACTAGTATATAAAAAGCTGCAGGATGAAAGTAGTAAAAGATGTAGTTCTAAGTATTGGATCACATAAATGTATGAAAGCAGAGATATGGGAGGATTTTTAGATGGAAAATGTTACCAATCGGTTTTTGAGGTATGTTAAATTTGATACACAATCTAATGAAGATGATACCGTTTCAACGACTCTAGGGCAGAAAGAGTTAGCTCAAATCCTCGTTCAGGAATTAAGAACTATGGATTTGGAAGATGTTTTTCTGGATGATAATGGGTACGTGATGGCATATTTACCCGCAAATACGGATAAGTTGATACCTACCCTTGGTTTTATCGCGCATCTGGATACGAGTCCTGATATGAGTGGTAATGGAGTGAATCCTCAAATCATTGAAGATTATGACGGGGGTGATATTTTACTTCATAAAGAAAAGAATATTCTACTATCTCCGAAGGATTTTCCGGAGCTTAAGACTTATAGAGGAAAAACTCTGATCACAACAGATGGAACGACATTGCTGGGGGCAGACGATAAAGCTGGAATTGCTGAGATTATGACAGCAATGGACTATCTGAAAAATCACCAGGAGATCCCGCACGGTAAAATCTGCCTTGCATTTACGCCGAATGAAGAAGTGGGTAGAGGGACAGATCACTTTAGTATTGAAAGATTCGGAGCGGAATTTGCATATACAGTCGATGGTGGGCCAATTGGAGAATTGGAATATGAAAATTTTAATGCCGCAGGGGCAAAAGTAAGAGTACAGGGGAGAAATATCCATCCAGGTTCCGCAAAAGGGAAGATGATCAATGCTATCTTGCTTGCTCAGGAATATATTGATCAGATTCCAAAAACAGAGACACCAGCCGAGACGGAAGGGTATGAAGGATTCTATCATCTGACCAATAGTCAGGGGGAAGTCGAAGAAGCCGAATTGCATTATATCATAAGGGATTTTGACTTAATTTCCTTTGAAAATAGAAAAGAAGTGATGCGGCAGGGTGTAGATAAACTCAATGAAAAATATGGACAAGGAACATTTACTATTGAGATTAAGAATCAATATTTCAATATGAAGGAGAAAATTGAGCCCGTTAAACACATTGTTGCTACCGCTGCAAAAGCGATGGAGGCGGTGGGAGTCGCTCCAGACATCCGCCCGATCCGAGGAGGAACTGATGGAGCAAGGCTCTCCTATATGGGCTTACCTACCCCGAATATCTTTACGGGAGGACATAATTTTCACGGTAAATATGAATTTATTCCCACGTTCGCCATGGAAAAGGCTGTAGAAGTTATTCTTGAAATTATCGAAATGTACGCTAAATCATAACTAAGTTAAAATTTAATATAGTTATGTAAGGTTACGCACTTAACGAAAGTAATTCGAAGAAAAAGGCTGGGTTTTTAAACCCGGCCTTTAGAATTATTTGTAGCATTCGTTGGAAACTCTTTCTTATCGTTATCTGAGTTTGGCCGGTTGTCATCGATATTGGCCGCATGTGTTCTCGACTTGTCAGTTTTCTTATTGCTCATTTAGCTAATCTCCTTCCGTTAGAATATCTTTGTGTTTCTGTTTGACTTAGGATTCCCGGATTTTCTGATCTAATGCTTAAAGTGCTTGGGTCAAAACGAGGTGCGATTGCCCTTTTGCAAATCTTCATCAATTAACAGTTGGAAGTAAAAAAAGTAACAGCAGGGTCGATCTTTCCGGTCACACCCTGCTGTTCTAAAGAGTTGACTTTGATCTTTTGTAATGCTTAACTAATAATAACTAGTTTCAGACTATTTCTAGAAAGAAGGAGACAAAAGTGCCGTTTATAACTATCCAGGGAAGGAACGCGTATTATCACCAAAATGGCGATTTTCGGGCTGATCATCCGACAATATTATTTGTACACGGAGCTGGCGGGACGGGTAAAAATTGGGTTCACCAGTTGTCAGGAATTGAGGGCTACAACCGCATAGCTCTGGACCTACCCGGGCATGGTCGCTCAGAAGGGCTCGCAGCTGATACCATAATAACTTATCGAGAGTTTGTATGGTCGTTTGTACAAGCTTTAAATCTAGGATCGTTTGTCCTCGCTGGGCATTCCATGGGCGGTGCAATTGCTATGGAGTTGGCTTTGGCCTATCCGGCTGCGCTAGCAGGGCTGATCATTGTCGACAGCGGAGCGAGGCTGAGGGTAAGCCCGGAAACGCTTGAGGTATTGTCAAAGGGCGAACACCCTCTGAGAAATGTCAAATACAGCTATTCCATAAATGTTCCCCGCATGGTTCTAGAACAGGCTAGCGAAGAGATGAAATCTGTTCCAACTGAGGTTTACTTAGCAGATTTTAGAGCTTGTGATGACTTCAATCTTATGGATCGTATAAAGAATATTAATCTTCCTGCTTTAGTCATTTGCGGGCAAGATGACCAAATGACTCCAGTGAAATATTCGGAATACCTTACCAAAGAATTAAGCAAGTCAACTCTTGTTCTCATTCCGGATGCAGGTCATATGTCGATGCTGGAACAGCCAGAACGAGTCAATAGGGCTATACAAGATTTTCTGGCACAGATGGTTTGGCCTGTTTGTTAGAGCGTAGCTCTCTACTCAATACCCTTTAATGTTCGGCTCCAACTACAAGCGAGCGGGTGATTATGGAATGGTTAAAACAATTGGTGCCTATGTGAATGTGGCTCTAGTAGACTATGATGAGTCCATGCAAAACCACTTGGTCGAACTGATGAAAGATTCATTACGAGAGCAATCAGTAGAGAATATTCTTGAAAATACCTGGGAAATAGTTGAGGACAAACGTATTCTTTATAAGAATGGGGATGGAGAATGGGTAGTACAAAGCGAGGAACTCTTAGGTGACGGTTTACCAGAAATTAGTGATACTAGAGAATTGCTTGAAGTAATGACGGTAGGTTTAACAGTAAAAGTAGAGGATAGTCTCTGAGGAGGAAAAAAGGAAGAAGTACAAGTAAAAAGAGGTGTGCGTGTGGCGGTAAACGAGAAAATTCTACATAAAGTACGGGCATTATTAAATCTGGCTAAAAATGGGGGCGACCCTAATAGTAATGAAGCGCAGACCGCACTTCTTATGGCACAGCGTTTTATGGCGGAAAATGGGATTGAAGAAGTTGAAGTGTCAGACCAAACGGACAGGATTGAACTGAAAGAGGTTCTTGATGATTATGCAACGGAATTTGAGAAACTGTCCTGGTGGAAGAAAAGCCTCGGTAGGGTCATTGGACAGAACTTTAGGTGCTATTCTTATCTGAACAAACGCAAGGGATACACAAGGTTAGCATTTATGGGACTGAAGCAGGATGCAGAAATTGCCATAATCGCATTTTCCTTTGCTACTGACTACATAAAAGTAGGAGCAGACCAGTTTATGAAGGGTTATCGTAAGGATTATCTACTGCGACAAGGGGTTCGGCCAAGTATTTCTCATCAAAGAAGTGTTCGAAACAATTACGTTGAGGGCTGGATTTCCGGCTTAGAGGCCCAGTACGCTGAGCAAGTGAACAAGGAGGGATGGGGGCTGGTTCTAACTAAGGATGCATTGGTCGTTCAGACATATAAAGACATGGACTTAAAGCGTGGTCAGTCAACTCAGCATACGAAAGCCGAAAGCTCGGCTGGTCGGGTCGCCTACGCTAAAGGGTATAGCGATGGCAAGGGTTTTCGCTCAGCGCATGGAAGGTTAAGGTGAAGGGTTAAACATTAAACATGATTCCCACTAATTTCAGTTGAGAGTAATTTAGGGATTGTACGTAAAGCTGATTTCCGACGAATGGCAGAACATTCGTTCTGCCATTCGTCGTTATCAAACTTGCCATTTGAGCTTATACCACTTATGATAGTACAAGATACTGATAAGATAATCTATAAGTGGAATTTCGTCTGATTTAAGAGAGGTTGAATCCAAATGGCAAAAATTGAGCTGATTGCAACTGCCGCTTTTGGTTTAGAATCCATTGTGGCCCGTGAACTAAAAAACCTTGGGTATGAAGATTTAATTGTCGAAAACGGGAGAGTTCTGCTAACGACTGACGAACTGGGAATATGCCGGACAAACCTCTGGCTACGTAGTGCTGACCGTGTCCTACTTAAACTTGGCTCATTTAAAGCCCTGACATTCGAAGAGCTTTTCCAGCAAACTAAAGCACTACCCTGGGAGGAATGGCTTCCGGAGGATGCGAACTTCCCTGTTCAAGGGAAATCTATAAAATCAAAACTTTTTAGTGTTTCCGATTGCCAGGCCATTGTTAAAAAGGCCATTGTAGAACGTCTCAAGGAAACCTATGGACGAAGTTGGTTTGAAGAGACGGGACCCCGCTACCAAATAGAGGTCGCCCTGCTAAATGATATGGTTACGTTAACGATTGACACATCAGGGTTGGGTCTTCACAAACGTGGGTACCGTCAACTCGCAGGACAAGCACCGCTTAAAGAAACTTTGGCAGCGGCAATGATTCAACTTAGCTTCTGGCATAAGGATCGCGCCTTAATAGATCCGTTTTGTGGGACAGGGACTATTCCCATCGAAGCGGCCTTTATTGCTCAAAATCGGGCACCGGGCCTCAAAAGAAGCTTTGCAGCAGAGAAATGGCCCAATATCCCTAAAGTACTCTGGCAAGAAGCTTGGCAGGAAGCGCTCGATCTTTGGGATCACAACGAACCTTTACATATCTACGGTTCGGATATCGACCCCAACGCTCTGGCTTTGGCTCGTACCCATGCCATAGAGGCGGGGGTAGACGATGTGATTCACTTTCAACGGTTACCCGTTGCAGAGGTGCGATCTAGGTTTAAATATGGGCACATGATTGCTAATCCACCCTATGGAGAACGGCTTGGGGATGTAAAAGAGGTCGAAGGACTTTATCTTGAACTTGGGGAAACATTTAATCGTTTGGAAAACTGGTCCCTTCACATGCTTACCACTCACCAATTTCCAGAACGATTAATTGGTCGCCGCTGGGACAAGAGCCGCAAACTCTATACCGGACGGTTGGAATGCCATTATTTTCAATTCTTTGGTCCGCGCCCACCCAGGGAACCGAAAGGGGATTATACAACTACGAAGTGTAAATAATCCTTGAATTTATCAGAATTCGTGATTAAAAAAGGACTGTAACAAACTTCAAAAGTGATGTTTGTTACAGTCCCTTTTAGAACTATAAATCTTCATGAGTTCGGACCCTGACAAAGTTTTTCTACAATATTAAATATTAAGAGAAAAAGACTGTTGTTATATCTATTGAACAGTAACCTGGGGCTCACCTTTAAAGGACTTAATGTCTCGGATAGCTCGTTGAATCTCTTCATCAAGTCCTTCAATAGCAATCGTAACAGCGCCCTCCGAGCCATCGACCCCACCTGCAGCGATGCAACGGGCTTCAACATCATAGAGTGTTTCTAAGGCGGTCAATTCAGTGACGACGGTTGCGCCCACCATGGGAATGAGACCAACTTTATGACCAAACGCTTCGTCAAGAGGGGACTTTGTCATGAATTCCACTGCTACTCTAACATCGGGTATCAATTTTTCAAGTCCAATTGGAACAATAAGTTGGATCCCTCGTGCATAAAGAATCCCTTGTGCCGCACCAATCGTACCACCTGTTGAATCCGAAACCATTACGGCAGCTAAACCAGTGTGGTCAACGGCGCTGCCACCTTTGATAAAAATGTCTCCCACTTGTAATTTTGGCAAGTATTCCTTCCAAGAGATTCCTACAGCTTGACCTTCAGTAATAACATAAGGAGTGGTTTTCTTGGAAGAATGACTAATTCCGAGTTCCCCCTTAGTAACTATCCCTACAGTATATCCGGTTTTGTCCACAATTTGAATTTTAAGTAATTCTTCGGCTACGAAGGCATTCGATGTGCCTCCGGCTACAATAATAGTATGCTTTTCTAAAGCATTCTGAACGCAGGGCAATGCCGTTACCCCTTTTGCAATAAGTCGTTTTGATTCGCTAGTGGTTAATGTAATTAAAGCTTTCATTGGTTTCCTCCTTGTGTAGTTCGCAGTTACCAACCCAACACTTATGTTATACCTCATATCTTGCTTAAGAAGCAATAGCAAAAGACTAAATGATCTTCGCCAACTGAATATTATTCCATATATGGTAACATTTATATATTAAGTTACATAAACTAAATCAGGAACACACCATAAATTGGAGAACATCTAGGAGGGATTCTTAATGGCATTTGGTGGAGTTGTTGATGGATCTTGCGGTCCAAACTTGTTGTCCGGCATCTCGGTAGTGGTGGTGATCATTCTTCTGCTCATTGCAATGGGCATAGTATTTTAGTTAAAATGAATGAAATAATTGGCGAGCACTGAAAGGAGAAACTTTCATGTACGGATATGGAGCAAACTGCAGTATGGGAAGTTTTGTAGGCGTAGGCATTATCGCAATTGCTATTCTTATCCTTATCGCTCTCGGTGTGATTTTCTAAATCATCTGATTGTAACGATTAAAGGAGCATTTCTGTAAGGACATCCTTCGGAGATGCTCTTTTATTGTTCTCAATCGGATTCTACAATGGTGATAAATAGAAATGATACCTATACATATAGTGAAAAATATCTTAAACTATAGAGTGATAATAATAGATAAGGAGGTTGAGGTTTTTGTTGCTTAGTTTAGTTGCTTATCTTTCCATATTACTTTTTTTGGGCTTATCTGTTTACAAGGCCTATCAATTAGCAAAGCTGCCCATGCATGGGCGAATGGATCTTTATCCTGTCCCAAAAGAAAAAGGATATGAACACGGAGGTTCCTACTACGAGGAAGTATCATGGTGGAGTAAGCCTCGCGAAGTGTCTCACATGACTGAACTAGTAGAAATGCTAAAAGAAATACTTTTTATTAAGACGTTATTTGAAAACCAACGGCCCTTTTGGTGGCTTTCGTACGCGCTGCACTTAGGAATTTACTTTTTAATGGCTTGGACCATTTTGCTTGTTGCAGGAGCAATATCTATACTCAACGGTATTCTTGTAGCAGCAACTAGTCAGAGTATTTGGGGTCTATTAATTTACTATCTAACGTTTGCAACAGGAATCTTGGGGTTCGCTCTGGCAGCTCTAGGGTCTGGGTTATTGGTTGTTCGACGGTTGTTTGACAGTACTTTGAAAAAATATACAACTCCACAAGAGTACTTTAATCTCTTGCTCATATTTGTGACTCTTGTCACAGGAATCTTCGTCTGGGGTAGTGACCTGTCCTTCCAAACTGCCAGAGAAGCGACGGCTAAACTTATCACATTTACTTCATTTCCAGCTGATCCCCTTGTAACTTTTAACGTGATTCTCGTCGGAATTATGTTAACTTATATTCCCCTCAGTAAGATGAGCCATTACGTTGGAAAGTATTTTACGTTCCATACTGTACTATGGGATAATAGCCCAAACCTTAAAGGTAGTGCGATTGAACAACAGGTCAAAAAAGCGACATCTTACCGCCCGACCACTTCTTGGTCTGCCCCTCATATTAAGCCACCTGCCGCACCCAAGGAATAAATTTGAATTCTTGAATGTAACTTTTTGGAAAGAGGGGAGTAAGTATGATAAATCAAAAAGATCTACGTCCGAAGGATATGGGACGCCCGGATGAGCAACTGATCAAACTCGAACTCGATCAGTTAATGCCCTTATTGGCGCCGTATGATAAACCAGGCATGGAACCACCTTTAACTGATCCAAAGCCCGCCTGGAAAGAAAAATACTGTACTTCTTTAGATGGCTACGTTGGACTTGACACCTTAACCCGCCCGAAAACTAAAGAAGAAGAAGATGAATTTGTCCGGAAGTTTCTCAGCGGGTTAGAAAAGATTTTTTCAGATGCCAATAATGGAGTGCTCGAACCACTGATCTTGTCATTTGAATACTGTGCAAAATGCAATACGTGTTCAGAGGCCTGTCATATCTACAAAGCGGCAGGAGACAATGAATTATACCGACCTATTTATCGTTCCGAGGTTCTGCGAAAAATTGTAAAGAAGTATTTCACCACGAGTGGGAAACTACTAGGTGGCTTTGTCGGGGCAGATATCGATGTGAACTGGGAAACCATTGCTCGGCTAGGAGAATTAGCTTATCGTTGTAATCTTTGTCGACGCTGTGCTCAAACCTGCCCGCTTGGCTTAGATAACGCTATTCTCACTAAAGAAATTCGCAAGATCTTCAGTCAGGAGTTGGGTATTGCTCCAATCCCTCTTCATACAAAAGGTACGATGCTTCAGATTAAAACCGGCTCTTCGACTGGATTGAGCAAACCTGCATTTTTAGATACGCTGGAGTTTTTAGAAGAAGATACGGAAGAAAAATTTGGCATAAAACTTAAATTTCCGGTGGACAAAAAAGGTGCAGATATCTTAGTGCTTCATAACGCAGGGGAGTTTATGGCCTGGCCGGAAAACCCGGTAGCTTTTGCCATTCTTTTTGATGCAGCTGGGATAAACTGGACTCTGAGTAGTGAGATCATGGGGTATGACAGTGTAAACTATGGTATTTGGTATGACGATTATCAAGCAAAACAGATTGCCTTAATGCAAATGAAGGTAGCCAAAGATTTTGGAGTCAACCGCATTATGGTCGCAGAGTGTGGACATGCCCATAAAGCATCCATGATCGTGGGTGATCGCATGGCGTATGGGGATGCAAAGATTCCCGTGGAGAGCTGTTTACCTTTCCTTTGGGATATGGTTAAAAACAAACGTATCAAGCTTGATCCCAGTAAAAACAACTTTCCAGTGACCCTTCACGATCCGTGTAATGTGGTCCGACAAATGGGAATTGTGGAACCACAACGGCATGTTTTGAAAGCTATTTGTCCACAGTTTAGGGAAATGACTCCACATGGAGTAGACAACTATTGTTGTGGGGGAGGAAGCGGATTCGCTATCATGAATTCTCAGAATTTCCCTCAGTTCAGAGATTCAGTGGCTTCTCGGATGAAATTTAATCAGATCTTAGGAGCTTTCCAGGGAAGTATGGAAGATGCTTCAATACCTAAATATATCTGTGCACCCTGCTCTAACTGTAAAGGAGCTATGCGGGCCATTCTGGAACACTACGAAGCAACTGAGAAATTTAACCTCCAGTATGGTGGTTTAGTGGAACTAATGGTAAATGCTCTTGTGAGTATGAAAAAGCCTTTCTTGGAGTTTTTAGAGGATTAGTCGGACACTGATGGATTCTTTAGAATGGACCCTTTCAGGATGCCTGAAACGGTCCATTTTTTTAGGATTATAGTTCAAATTCCTGACCAACAAACTAGTTTGAGGTCCTAACTGGCTTATCTGGCGTATCCCAAAATTGAATTTTAATAATTAATGATTAGGGAGGAGAAGTGTACATGAAAGTAATTATGGTAGGGGGAGTTGTGGTTGGACCCAAAGTTTCTGCACGCTTAAGGCGCTTAAATTCCGAGGCTGAGATTACCATTATAGAAAAAGGAAGTCTACTTTCTTATGGGGCTTGTGGACTACCACTTTATGTTGCTAACTTAGTACCTCAACTAGATGGGTTAATGAGGACCTCATACGGCGTGCTTCGGGATACTGATTTTTTTCAGAGTCAAAAGGATGTTAATGTTCTCACGCAAACTGAAGCAGTGAAAATCGATCGGGCACATAAAAAGGTCTTTGTCCGAAACGTGGTGACTGGGGTCGAGGAAACGTTGGATTATGATTATTTAGTTCTCGCAACCGGTGCTAAGCCAAGTGTACCCCCTATTCCGGGTGTGAATTTAGGCCAGGTGTTTACTCTTCATCGTCCGCAGGATGCCCAAGCACTCAAAGAATTCATCAAAACTAAGAAGGTTAAACATGTCACAGTGATGGGATCAGGATTAATTGGAATCGAAACGGCAGATGCTTTAGCAGGTCCACGTCTAAAGGTTACTTTATGTGAGGCAGAGTCTCAAGTGCTACCAAAGTTACTGGATGGTGATATGGCCAAACTAGTGGAGCGACAAATGGAGGGCCAAGGGGTTGATATCCGGCTTTCTTGCAGAGTGAAGGCTCTGGAAGGGGATGCCGAAGGAAATGTGTGCCGTGTTCAGACTGAACAGGGGACAATTGAAACAGAAGCGGTTGTTATTGCGACTGGGGTACGTCCGGAAGTCAGCTTAGCCCGTGAAGCTGGGCTCATGATTGGAAGCACTGGGGCTATTAAAGTTGATGAACACATGATGACCAACGATCCTGCTATTTATGCTGGTGGAGACTGCGCTGAACAACTTCATCTCGTTACTGGAGAACCGGTTTATATTCCTCTAGCCTCAACGGCCAACAAACAAGGCCGTGTCATAGCAGATCATATGATGGGGATTTCTGCCCGCTATGCTCCCGTTGAGGGAACGTCTGTTCTTCAAGCCTTCGATCTCAATATTGGACGCACGGGACTTGGAGAGGCAGAAGCCCGAAAGCGGGGTTACAACGTTGTGACCAGTGTAAGTAGTGGCCTTGATTCCACCCATTATTATCCTATGCATGCCAATATTACGATTAAATTAATTGCCGAACAGGAGAACGGACGCTTGCTGGGTGCCCAAGTATGTGGTGTAGGAGAGAGTGTAAAGAGACTTGATGTCCTCGCAACTGCCTTGAAATTTGGCGCAAATGTACGAGATCTTATTGATCTGGATTTAGCGTACGCACCGCCTTTTGCTACTGCTATTGACGTGCTCATTCATGCTGCCACGACCCTAGAAAACATTCGTCTGGGAGTAGCCAAAGCAATCACGGCTGAAGCGCTTGTAAGCCGCTTACAGGCAGGAGAAAAGATATGTCTTCTTGATGTACGTGAACGGGAAGAAGTGGCGGCAAATCCATTATCCATTGAGGGAACCATGGTCATTGCATTGGGAGAACTACGGGAACGTTGGGAAGAGGTCCCGAAAGATTCTTTAGTTGTTACTGTATGTGGATTAGGTATCCGGGGATATGATGCAGCTTGCATGCTTGAAAGAAAAGGTGCGGACCAAGTGGTTTTTCTTCAGGGAGGACTCTCAGTAGGAAATGCATACTTTGATCAAGTATAGTCCTATAAATCGTACAATCAGTTTTCAATATAGTGCAATCTAGATTATATATTGTACGAATAGTACGCAAGGTGTTAAATTAAGAACATAGACAAGTGAGAATTTACACAAGAAGATATTTTCGCAGTCTAACTAAAAAATTTTTTTCTCTTTAAAACATTAAGGAGGTGTAATTTTGTTTATTGTTACAATTGACGAAGATCAATGCTCAGGATGTAATGCATGTACTGAAGGATGTCCTGCTCACCTGCTTGGTTTTAGCGAGGACAAAGCTCATGTAGTCGGTGACGAATCAGAGTGCATGGGCTGCGAAAGCTGTACGTCGGTTTGCCCAACGGGTGCCATCAGCATTGCTGAAATGTAAGTAACTCCAAAAAACTTGAAGACGGAGGGTGTGCCATGACAGAAAAGAAAACGCCGCTACTGGACGAGCTAGAAAAAGGAAAATGGCCCAGTTTTGTGACGGAAATTAAGCGAGCTGCCGTGAAAAGTGAAGCAGCAGGTGAATTGCTCCAAGTCTTGGAAAGATCCTATGAAGAACGACGAGGACACTGGAAACATGGCGGAATCGTTGGAGTAAGAGGATATGGCGGCGGTGTAATTGGCCGTTATGTTGATGAGCCTGAAACTTACCCAAATGTTGCTGAATTTCATACTATTCGTATTAATCAACCATCTGGCTTCTTCTACAATACGAAAACACTTCGTACAATTTGTGATCTTTGGGAGAAACACGGAAGTGGTTTGACGAATATGCACGGTTCCACGGGAGACATTGTTCTTCTCGGTTGCAAAACGGAGCATATTCAACCTATCTTTGATGATTATAGTGAGGCTGGTTTTGACTTGGGTGGGTCGGGTTCTTGCTTGAGAACGACGAACTGCTGTGTTGGACCAGGACGCTGCGAATATGCTTGTTATGACACACTTGAAGCATGTTATAATATCACCAATGAATTTATGGATGAGCTTCATCGTCCAATGTGGCCTTACAAGAGTAAGATTAAGTTCTCTGGTTGCGCCAATGATTGTACCGGCTCGATTGCCCGCTCCGATATCTCTGTAATCGGAACTTGGCGTGATTCATTGAGAATTGATCAAGACGCTGTTAAAGAATATGCAGCTAAGAAATTCGATATTCAAGGTCGGGTTTGTGACAAATGTCCAACCAGCTGTCTTAAATTTAACAATGAGACCCAAGAACTCACTGTGATTGCAGAAGACTGCACGCGTTGTATGCATTGTATTAATATGATGCCAAAAGCTATTCAAGCCGGCAAAGAAAAAGGCGCTACCATTTTGATCGGTGGAAAATCGACAATCGTTCAGTCCGCATTCATGTCCTCCGTTGTTGTGCCTTTCATGAAAATGGAAGTGGAAGATGATTTCGAAGAATTCAAGGATCTTGTGCGCCGCATTTGGGAATGGTGGGATGAGAACGGTAAAACCCGTGAACGTATCGGTGAAACAATATTCCGTTTAGGAATGGGCAAATTCTTACGTGAAACTGAAATTCCTACTGTACCTCAACAGGTCTTCCGCCCACGCGCTAACCCATATGTCTTCTGGCAACAAGATGACCTTGACAAATCTGGAACTGCACTTGATGGATCGAAACTCTAATTTTACAATAAGTAGCTTACGAGAGGTGGATAATCATGGCAAAATTAGACCAAGGACCTCCTAATTATAAAGAGATGCTTCCTCCAATTATTAAGGAAAACTATGGCACATGGAGATATCATGAGATCCCACGTTCAGGCGTTCTCAAACACGTTTCTGAAAGCGGCGCAGCACTTTACAGTGTTAGAGTGGCAACTCCTCGTTTGGTTAGCATTGATTTTATTCGAGACGTTTGCACACTTGCTGACGATTATTGTGATGGATTCCTTCGCTGGACGACCCGTAACAATATTGAGTTTCTAGTTTCCGACGAGGCTAAAGTTAACCCACTAATCGATACATTAACAGCTAAAGGTTTATGTGTTGGTGGAACAGGAGCTGCCATCAGTAATATCATTCACACACAAGGATGGGTACACTGTCACACTCCTGCAACCGACGCCTCTGGCGTTGTTAAAGCTGTAATGGATGATTTATATGAGTATTTTGACTCTATGAAACTTCCTGCTAAATTAAAAATGGGCTTGGCATGCTGTTTAAATATGTGTGGATCAACACACTGCAGTGACATTGGGATTGTCGGTGTTCACCGGACTCCTCCTCGAATTGACCATGAGAAGATTCGTAAGGGTACAGAAATTCCGACCCTCGTAGCTAGTTGCCCAACAGGTGCTATTCGTCCCGATCCTAAAAACAAGAGCGTTATTGTAAACGAAGATAAGTGTATGTATTGCGGTAACTGCTACACGATGTCTCCTGCTATGGAAATTTATGATCCGAAAAACGATGGTATTGCGATTCTTATTGGAGGTAAAGTCTCTAATGCTCGTTCAGCACCAAGTTTTTCCCGTATGGTGATCCCATTCCTACCAAACAATCCTCCGCGTTGGCCTGAAGTAACAGATGCAATCCGCGATATCTTAGAACTCTGGATTGCGAATGCACAGCGTGGTGAACGGTTGGGTGAATGGATAGAACGGATTGGTTGGGAAAGATTCTTCAGTTTGAGCGGACTTCCTTTCTCGGATATGTTGATTGACGACTATATTTTTGCTCGAGAAACCTTCCGTACATCTGCTGGATTTAAGTTCTAATTTACTAAGAAGAGAATACTCGAAGGGGGTATCGCTAAATGCAAAAAGGACCTGCTAACCCCGAAATTAAAGCAAAAATACTTGAATATCTCGGGAAAGTACAAAAAGCTAAAAGTAGAGACGTCGCAGTAGCGATAGGCGAGAAAAAGTCCGATGTGGATAACGCTGTTAAAGAGCTTACTGCGGAGGATCTTGTTGAATATCTCTACATTACGACTACATTTATTTGTTTAAAAGGCAAGGTCCAGACACCAAACTAATCAGCTAGGCACTCATGGACCAACTTGCAAAGAATCTTTTGTTTGACCTTTGATTGACCATCCTAAATGTCCTATGCCCTTGTTTCTGCTGATTCTTTAAAATCTAGCATATTAGGGAGTGGGCATAGGATGGTCAATTTTTTAGCAAATTCATGGCGGTTATCACCCGTCTATTCCTCCAGATTAAACTACTCCAAGAAAGGTGTGGGAGTTATGCTACCATTGAAATCTATGAAGGAACAGAGTATCAAAAACGTCCCTCGCTTAGTAATCGGAGCGCCTCAGGGGCGAAGCGGCAAAACAACCGTTACCTTAGGTTTGCTTCGTGCTTTTGCTCGCCAAGGTATGGGAGTTCAACCCTTTAAGAAGGGGCCAGACTACATTGATGCTAGTTGGCATACTGCTGCTGCTGGGTGTACCTGTCGCAACTTGGATTCTTTTTTTATGGGGAAACATGAAATATGTAGTTCTGTGCTTAGTCAATCAATAGGAAAAACAATCACTATTATTGAAGGAGCTATGGGTCTTTATGATGGGTTAGACTTGCAAGGAAGCAGTTCGACTGCGGAGATTGCTAAAGTGACCCGTTCTCCTGTTCTTTTAGTCGTGGATACAACCAGAATGACACGTAGTGTGGCTGCGATGGTGATGGGTTATCAACATTTTGATCCGGGTGTGCAAATTGTGGGTGTAGTTCTTAATAAAGTGGCACGAGCCCGTCATGAGAAGTTGACGCGTGAAGCTATTGAAGAGTTCTGTAAAATCCCCGTAGTTGGTGCGATTCCCAAAGACGTCAATTTAAGTATTCCTGACCGGCATCTTGGACTTGTTACTAATGGTGAAATGAAGGAAACTGACAGGTTGCTAGATTATTTGGCCGATATAATCAGTGATCATGTCGATTTAAATAAAATCTTAAGGCTAGCTCAAAATGCACCTGAACTTCCTCAGCTAGCTGAGGAATTAGTTCCTAACCTAGCTAAATATGGGTCGAAAAACAGGGTTCTGCATCCGAAAATTGGGATTATACAGGATGAGGCTTTCAGTTTTTACTATCCGGAGAACTTGGAAGCTCTTAAACATATGGGCGCTGATGTGGTTCCTATTAACGCCCTTGTAGATACCCAACTCCCTGAAGGCCTTGATGGGCTCTATATAGGAGGAGGTTTTCCCGAAGTCTTTGCAGCTAAACTCGAACAGAATTGGGATTTGCGCAGAGAGATTAGACGTGCAGGCGAAAATGGACTTCCGATTTACGCCGAATGTGGAGGGCTCATGTATCTGGGGCGCTCGATCCGAGCATCTTCTCAGAGTTATGAGATGGTTGGATTACTACCCTTTGATACTCAAATGGAAAGAAAGCCTCAAGGACATGGGTATACAATTATGAAGGCTAATTCTGGCCAGCCTTGGTTCGAGGAAGCAGCCGAAATCAAGGGCCATGAGTTTCATAATTCCCGCTTGATTAACTTAGATCCCAATGTCAAATTTGGGTTTACGGTTGAACGAGGGAATGGAATTGATGGGCAGCATGACGGAATTTGTTACAAGAACGTTTTTGCAACGTATAATCATATTCACGCTCTGGGTTGTCCCGTATGGGCTGAACGCATGGTGAATTTAGCATCAACTTACGGTACGGCTAAGTGGTCTCGGATTGAAAAGGTAGCAGGACAATAATTGATATTCATATCACTTCGCAAGAATCCTTCCTTACGGGAGGCTTTTTACTGTTTTTTATGCAACAATATATCAGGAATTCATCACGAATCCTGATGAGATGATTGGACGAAAAAATGATTGTGAATTATTTAAGAAACAAATAGTCCTTGCTAGCGCAATCGTTCACATAATGGTATTATAAAGAAAATAAATGTCTAATTTGAAACCATATAATTTTCGGAGACTCAAGAATTACTTTAACTTCGAATATCCGACTCTGAACTTTTTTATAGTATAACTGCAAAATACCATAACTCCATGTCGAACTAGAGGTTTCATTAATGAAGAGTTTCTCTTGAAGATAGATTCATGCGCAAGTTGAGAGTGCTTTTAAGATAGATACAGCTTATCTAAGAAGGGGGATGCTTCATCATGGAACAACACTTTCTTGTGTTCAAAGCGGTGGCAGAAACCAAAAACATAACGTTATCATCGAAGAAGCTTCATATGAGTCAACCCAGCATTAGTTTGCAGATTCAGAATTTAGAGAACCAGTATGGTGCTCGCTTTTTTGACCGTACTAATAAAGGGGTTACTCTTACCAAAGAGGGCGAAATTTTCTATGCCCATGTTCGTAGTGTCTTAGATATTCTTTCGAATGCTAAAGAACAAATATGTGCAGCTAAAGATCAGAGAAGATTGATTTACCTCGGTGCGACTTTAACGATCGGAGAATATATTCTTCCCAATATACTAGCGTTTTTGTATAAGACACACCCAGATGTAGACTTTAAAGTAAAGATCGCTAATACAGAATCCATTACTCAAGATGTTTTGGAGAAAAAGATTCATATTGGATTGATCGAGGGGCCAGTTCCACGACATAAAGACCTGAAAGTTGAAAATTTCTGGGAAGACGAGTTGGTAGTCGTGATTCCCGATTTTCATCCTTGGGCGTCAAGGGATAGTATTACCCTAGCTGAACTCCCTCTTGAACGTCTGGTTACAAGAGAGGACGGTTCTGGAACTCGTAAGGTAATGGAGATGGCTCTGAAAGAGAGAGGACTTGATCTTGATCAATTGAATGTAACGATGGAACTAGGTAGCACTCAGGCGATTAAACAAGTTGTTTCAGCTGGACTTGGAATCACAATAATTTCTTCGTTAACCGTTCGCCGAGAATGTGATCAAAAAATATTTAAGAGTTTAAAAATACAAGATGCACCTGTATATCGACCACTTAGTATTCTTACCAATGCCCAAAGTACTCAAACTAAAGATGAGCGTCTCTTAATCAACTTGCTCCATGATCATGAGTTGTTATCGGATGTTTTAAGTAAGGATTATAATGAATTAGAGGAACATGCAAATAGGCTACAATTAGATCATCACAATAGTGAGTAGTCGGGAAGGACAGAGACAATGGAAAAGAACTGCCGAATTGGACTCGTTCAGATGGAATCTTTGGTTGGAGAGACTGAACGTAATTTTCGGAAAATCATACATTTAGCTGAGGCTGCCCAGAAGCAGGAAATTTCCTTGCTGTGTTTTCCAGAATGCGCGTTAGATGGATATTCACCACAAGACGCCTCGGAAACTGGTGATTCTCTACAGAGTTCTTGGATCATTCAGTTACGAGAGTGTTCGCAAGACTTAGGGATTACGCTCTTAGTAGGTTTAGTAGAACAAGGAAAAGATGTAAACAAACCCTATATATCTCATGTTATTTTGTCTCCGGATGAGGAGCCAGCAGTTTATCGCAAGGTGCACTTGGGGCGGAGTGAAATGGAACATTTTACTCCTGGAGAGAGTTTCCCAGTTTTTTCAGCTCATGGAACGACGTTCGCAGTGGGAATCTGTTGGGATTGGCACTTTCCCGAAATGGCAGCAATTTATTCTTTGAAAGGTGCAGAGGTAATATTTGCTCCTCATGCTTCCCCTGTAGTAGCAGGTGACCGCAAAGAAATTTGGTTGCGCTATCTTGGGGCTCGCGCCTATGACAATTCAGTCTATCTCGGCGCGTGCAATCTGATCGGGGGCAACGGAAAGTCGAAAAAATTTAGTGGAGGAGCTTTAGTCATCGGTCCTAAAGGGGAACTGTTAAATCAATCTCAGTTGGGTGAAGAAGGAATACTATCTGCCTCCCTTTCAGCTGATCGAATAAATCTTATACGTAGTCCTGACCGTGTTTCCATGAAAGATAGCTTTTTTTTAGCGGATCGACGTAAGGAACTTTATCATGAACTAATTGAATTAGATATTAAGGGACGTTGAAGATATCACATTCTTGCCCTTGAGCGAAATCTGGAAGAGGTTTTCTGTAGAATTCCCCACGAAATTGAAAATCGATGTGGTTCTAATATATGAAAAAAACCTTTCCAAACATTTAAGCTTGGAAAGGTTTTTTTCATAAAAGAGCAATTTACTTTACCAATTGCTACGGGATCTGGGTTGGTAGCAGTCGCGACAATACACTGGTTTGTCGCCAGAAGGTTGGAAAGGCACTGTGGTTTCTTTTCCACAAGTAGCGCAAATAGCTGGGAACATTTCACGTGGTTGACGAGAATATCCGCCACCACCGCCGTTATTTCTGGTTTGTGCTTTTCTGGCTGCACGACATTCAGGGCAACGTCCAGGTTCATTAGTAAACCCTTTCTCTGCATAGAACTCTTGTTCAGACGCTGTAAACTCAAAATCACGACCACAGTCTTTACAACTTAAAATTTTGTCGTTAAACATTAAAAAACCTCCGTCATTTTATTACCCGCGACATGGGAAGTTCAAAGAAATCTTCCCACAGCCTTAGGCAATCGAGAAGGTTTGTAAAATCCACAAGTACTTCGAGCACCTTAATTATAACGAACTAATTATTATTAGTCAATCATTAAACCCATTATTTAGAATTGTTTTTGCCAATTTCAGCCACTTTAAAGGTTATGTAAATTTCCATTGTAGTCAGTACTTGCGTGCAGGATGGTGCTCCTGAATAAGTTGATGGATTTAGTAAAAATCCTGTCGTCCGTAAATAAAATAATACTATAGTGCATAACCATAAGTCTATAGACATTTCACAGATTACGGCGAGATGGGAGATGAACAAATTGGAGCACCTCGATTTTGAGACGCTGCCAAAGCGTATTTTAGGCATGCAAAGACTCGAGGCCTTATTCAACCAAAACGGCTATTTAATCTGTCAGTCTTCTGGAGAAAAGATATATGACTTTGATGAGGTTGTTACGATCTTTATTCCACTTAGTCCATCAACTGATCAAGTCATGGCAGTTCATAGCGATCACGCAACAGAATTTATGCAGAGATGTCTTTCAAACCTGAATTAATTCCAAAATGAATGGGTGGAAAGCGGAAGTACGCTAAATAGTCTTAATTAGTCATGAACTTAAAAGAGAAGGTAGGTAGTTGTTGCTGCTTCATCTTCTCTTTTTATGTAGTCTTATAGTCAAATAAACTTGGTCATACTTGGAAGTGAGAAAAGGAGAATTTTTTTGGTAGTCTTATTATAGGTCCTGTAAGATAGGACTAGGGACTAGGACTATTTCGCCTCCGATTGTGACTATTGCATTATACTCTTACCCGCACAGAGGATATACAATGTAATAAAGGAAGCAGATTGGATGGCCAATAACAAAGGAGGGTTTAAAATGAAAGCAAAATTTGTGGGATTCCTTAAGGATGAAGCGGGGCAGGGAATGACAGAGTATGGACTTATTATTGCACTCATAGCTGTCGTCGTTATTGGTGCATTAACCTTGATGGGCGGGAATATTAAAGCTCTTTTAACAACAGCAGCTGGTTCTATTAAATAAAGCCTTACTCTATAAATTGCTAATAATTATTTTAATTACCGAAATAAATTTATGAACCCTACTGCCCGCAGTAGGGTTCTTTACTCAAACAAGGGGGAGTCGTTATGGGGATGAATGAGGTTGCACTAGGAATAACTCTGGGAATTGCAGTTTTCACAGATTGGCGTGAACACAAGATCTATAACAAATTACTCTTCCCCGCTTTTTTCATTGCACTTCTGCTTCATACGGTTCAAGGGGGCGTTTTCGGATTAGCGAACAGTTTGCTGGGAGCAACAGTAGGTTTTGCTTTACTTCTTCTGCCATATTTCATGGGTGGAATGGGCGCAGGGGATGTGAAGCTTCTCGCGGTAATCGGAGCTTTTGGCGGTGTCCCGTTTGTCCTTACTTGTTTTCTTTACGGTGCCATAATTGGGGGCTTGATCTCGTCTTATCTTCTTGCTCGACGCAAAGCCCTAGGTAATACACTGAGGCACTTCCTGGTCTTTTTCACGATTTTTCGAAATCCACAGCACCTTAGCAGATCGATGAGCGACGCGCGACAAGAAAAATTCCCTTATGGTATCGCAATTGCTTTAGGTACACTAATTGCTCTGTTTTCACCTCTAGGAGGGGGAGGGTCATGATTCAAAGGTTCCAGAAAGGTGAACATGGTCAAGCTTTAGTTGAGATGGCTCTTGTCTTACCACTTTTTTTCCTGCTATTGTTTGGGGTGATCGAGATGGGGCGCATTGGCTATGCCTATATTACAATCAGCAATGCGGCTCGGGCTGGTGGTCGAGTCGCTACCCTCGGAGGAACAGACCTAGATATTACTACTTCCATTAAGAATGCCGCAACATCACTTGATTCTGCGAGCTTAACGATCAATATCACTCCGAGTCAAGACCAACGGCAATCAGGCCAAGGAGTAACAGTTAATGTTTCTTATCCTGTTCAATTAATCATTCCGCTTATCAGTAATATCATACCCAATCCAGTGGTCGTGAGTTCTAACATCATCATGCGCCTAGAATAGATATGAAATATTCGTAGTGTCCATTTCTGATAGACGGAGGGATGGTCATGGTTCCGATAAAATCTTTATTTATACAACTTTGGGAATTTCCCTTACCTCGGTTAAAAGAACTAAACCCTCATTCACAGGAGCGTGGGAGTGTTGTCGTGTTGGTTACCCTTGCTTTGACTGCCTTGTTGGGTTTCTGTGCAATAGTGACAGATGTCGGTTTAATGTATGCACAAAAGGCTCATCTTCAAAATTCTGTGGATGCAGCTGCGCTCGCTGGTGTACAAGAACTTCCAAGTAACCCCACCCTTGCGACGCAATCTGCTAGTGCTTATGCTGCTCAAAACGGGGTGACTGCTGTTACAGTGTCCTTTGAGGAAAATAATGCCAAAATCATTGTTCAAGCCACCCAACAAGTTCCTACTTACTTTGCCAGAATATGGGGGATTACCGAAGAACAGATTTCCGTCTCCGCCAAAGCTATGATGATTCCACCGACAGAACTTTCGGGAGCTGTACCTCTCAGCGTTCTGGATGAAAAAAAGCTTGTCTATGGAGAACCTTATGTTCTTAAAGAAGGCGGAGGGTGTGGAAACACTGGTTGGTACGGTGCTTTGGCACTAAGTGGTAATGGCGCCTCTTCATATGAAGAGGATTTAGCTAACGGGTATCAGGGTACATTGAGTGTGGGGCAGATTGTTGAAGTAAAAAACGGAAATATGAGCGGACCGACGGCTCAGGGGATTGCCGCTCGCCTAGCACAAGATACTCGCGTTCCTCGTAATACCTTCGACGACCATGACCGGAATGCGCCAGAAATCATGTATATTCCTATTGTTACTCCAAATGGGCAAAAAGAAATGAAAATTGTTGGGTTTGCCGCCTTCTTCCTTGATGGAGTTCAGGGAAACGGTAATAATTCCATTATTACCGGGCGATTTTTGCAAAAACTAGCATCAAATGGTCGTAACAATGCCAGTTTGAATGATCTGTTACAGACAGAACATGATATTGAGAATGGAGGAGCGAGCACAGATTTCGGCTTATACACGCCAAAACTCGTCCAGAATTAATAGAACGTATGATAGAACTTCAGGTTTATTAGCGTCGTAAGGACAATTATAAAACCGGATCAAGGGGTGACAAAGATGCAACGTAAAGGGTTTTTTCTTCTGGCACTTATTTGTGGGCTAATAGCTGCTGGATCAATGTATTTCTATCTTCACGGTGCGACCAGAAATCCATCTGTTTCGCTCAAACCTTTGGTGGTTGTGAAGACGAACATTCAGGCCCGTTCGGTCATAGAGGCTAGTCAGTTGGTCGTCAAGGATGTTCCGGTGCAAGGATACCCCCAAGGCGGTTTTTCCTCTATTCAAAACGTCGTGGGCTCTGTGGCCTTATTGAATCTCTCAGCAGGAGATTTAGTCCTCAGTGCAATGCTACAACGACTAAATACCCAAACTTCAGATACTCGGAACCCCGCAGGCGGCACCACCGCCTTAACCGTCCCAGACGGAAAAAGGGCGGTCGCCATTCCAATAGGATTAGTTAGCGGGGTCGGGTATGCTGTTAAACCTGGAGATCATGTTGACATCCTTGTGACAATGGACATTAAAGACTCCTCCCCCAATCCACAGGTCGTGACAGCAACCACTTTGGCTGCCCAGGATGTTTTAGTATTAAGCGTGGGAGAAAGTATAACTGGAGACAAAGCTAAGGTTGATACCAAATCTTACACGATGGCTCTGAGTGTACCGCAAGCCATGGCAGTTACCTACGGCAGTGAAAAAGGAAGTCTCCGTTTATTATTGCGTAACCCCGCTAATTCGAATATTCGGCAAGATACCCCGGTGACCGGGAATGTGTTTTTGGATCCCAACTATATTAACCGCTTTAAGTAATAAGGAGGGCGTACCATGAAACGCATTAGAGTTTTGATTGTTGATGATATCAGCGATACTCGGGACAGCATTCGTCGACTTCTTCAATTTGAAGAAGATATTGAAGTGTTTGGTGAGGCGGGATCCGGTTCCGAAGCCATTCTGATTGCTGAAGAGAAACGGCCAGACATTATTTTAATGGATATTAATATGCCAGAAATGGATGGAATACGGACAACTGAACTTATGGCTCAACGCGCTCCGGAAAGTTCTGTGATCATCATGTCTGTACAAGGAGAGCAGGCCTATTTGCGTCGCGCTATGATGGCGGGTGCCCGTGAATATATAGTAAAGCCGTTTACTGGAGATGAACTGGCCAGTGTTATAGCCAAAGTCTACGAAATGGATCAGCGCAAAAGAGACACTTTAGGGGATCTGCCCAAGGTGTCTATCGACACACAAATGCGAGACGGGCAAATAATTTCCTTCTTCAGCACTAAGGGTGGCGTCGGAAAAACGATGTTAGCTACCAATTTGGCAGTTCAATTGGCTAGTTCTGGTAAGTGGCGCGTCCTTTTGGTGGATCTTAACCTTCAATTTGGAGATGTCGCTGTTTTTCTAAACCTTGTCCCCAAACGATCGATTGCTGATTTAACCCAAACAGGATCGATCAAGTTTTCAGAGATTCAGTCTTGCCTTTTAACGCACTCTTCTGGACTTCAAGTTTTGGCAGCTCCAACTCGCCCAGAGTATGCCGAACTGGTTACAGCTGAACAAGTGGAACAAATCCTTTCCGAGGTTAAAGATCATTTTGATTTCATAATTTGTGATAATGTCAGCCGATTTGAAGATATCAGTCTGGTGAGTTTCGATGCGGCCACTCAAATTTGGTTAGTGGTGGCCATGGATGTACCGACACTTAAAAATGCTAAACTCAGTCTTGAGGTTATTGATGGCCTTCATCACACCCCGAAAGTACACGTTGTTTTGAATCGAGCGAGTAAAGAAATGGGAATGAATCCTCATGATGTAGAAAAGAGTCTGAATTATAAAATTAGTTATGAAATTCCCAGTGATGGGCGAGCTCTTGTTGCTGCCCTTAATTGTGGGGTACCTTTTGTGACGTCATCTCCGCAAAGCAAGGCTTCTGAGGCAATTCGAAAGATGGCGGAAGAACTTTCTTTATCAGAAGCAAAAGGGGGGATTCAAATCTCTCAGGAGAAAGAACGTGAAAGTCGGGGTCCCTTACAAGGGTTGCGCAGAGTGTTTGGATTTTAAGGGAGGAATGAGCAATGTCTTTGCTTAAACGCTTAGAAAAAGAGAAGATTCAGCTGCATGAGGAGCCCACGAATGAATCCAGAACGGTTCGCTCCATTCCCCAAAATGATCCATGGCGTGAATTCAAAGGCTCTGTGCATCATGAAGTTATCCAAGCCTTAGATAAGATCAACACCCAAAATCTGACGTCCGTGATCTTGCACCCCATTGTTGAGCAAACGCTCGACGAACGAGCTGATATTATGGGGTTAATTCCTCCGCGAACGGAACGAGAACGACTGATCCAAGAGGTTATGGATGAAATTCTGGGGTTCGGTCCTATTGAACAACTACTTCAAGACCCTACTGTCAATGAAATTATGGTTAACGGACCGCATCAGGTCTATGTGGAACGAAAAGGTAAACTTGAATTGGTCGGGGTTACGTTTTACGATGATGCTCACGTCTTGCACATAATTGAAAAAATTGTGGCCCCTTTAGGGCGGCGGATTGATGAGAGCCAGCCAATGGTCGATGCTCGTTTACCAGACGGTTCCAGGGTCAATGCCATTGTGCCTCCTCTAGCCTTAAATGGACCGATTCTTACCATCCGTAAGTTTGCCAAAATTCCCTTCACTATGGATAATCTTGTAAGTTTTGGGACGCTGACGACGGAGATGGCGGAATTCATCGATGCCTGTGTCAAAGCTCGCTTAAATGTTATTGTTTCAGGGGGAACAGGGTCAGGGAAAACAACAACACTGGGGGTAATTTCTGCTTATATTCCAGAAGATGAACGTATTATTACGATTGAAGATGCTGCGGAACTTCAACTTCGCCAAACCCATGTCGTCACCTTGGAAACTCGCCCAGCGAACATTGAAGGCAAAGGTGCTGTTATGATCAGGGATTTAGTTCGTAACGCTTTACGGATGAGACCAGAACGCATCATTGTGGGCGAAGTTCGAAGTGGGGAAGCCCTGGACATGCTACAGGCCATGAATACAGGGCACGACGGCTCCTTAACCACCGGTCATGCCAATACCCCGCGCGATATGCTCTCCCGTTTAGAAACCATGGTCCTGATGGCCGGGATGGATCTACCCGTTCGAGCGATTCGTGAGCAAATTTCCAGTGCTCTGGACGTCATTGTTCAGCAGAGTCGCTTGAGGGATGGAAGCCGAAAAATTACTCATATTACAGAAGTCCTTGGGATGGAGGGGGAAGTGATTGTGCTTCAGGATATTTTCCGTTTCGAGCAGATAGGGATTGATAAACAAGGCAAAGTCCAAGGGCATTACAGAGCAACGGGAATTCGTCCGCATTTCATGGATAAACTCATTTCTGCAGGTCAGATCCTCCCTGATGATCTATTTTCGAATAAATATTAATCTTAAAAAATCTCCGCCAGGAGGAGGATCGGTATGGTCAATGGGATAGCCCAAATCGTCATACTCATCTCAGTGATCGCTACATTTTTAGCGGTCTACTCGGGAATTCTTGCCCTTACTCGTCGTGCTGAAACCCTTGAAGCAAAACTTCGACGCTTTACTGCGTTACGGGTTCCTTCTAAACCTGAGACAGGTAAAAGAAACTTAAAACACTTGCTCACACTATTAGGACGTTTCGCACCACGGCGTTGGAGCGAGGGGTTAGACCTCGAACTGATACGAGGAGATATTCCACTTAAAGGCGGAGAATTTTTGGTGCTTCAAGGTTTTTTAATGTTTCTCTTTTTCCTCATTGGCTTTATGCTGACACAGAAAATTTACGCTGGGTTTCTATTTTCCATCGGCGGGGGGATACTTCCAAGATTATGGCTGAACTCCGCCCAGAAAAAAAAGCGCCGTAAATTTAACAATCAACTTGCCGATGCTTTGCTTGTTTTGTCCAATTCCCTGCGAGCTGGTTTTAGCCTCTTACAAGCCATGGAAATGGTCAGTCAGGAAATGTCCAATCCTATTTCTGGAGAATTCCATTTTACGTTGCGAGAGATGACGTACGGGACGTCTACGGAAACCGCGCTGATCCATTTATCGGAACGGGTCGGGAGTGATGTTTTAGATCTTCTCGTGACTGCTATGCTGATCCAACGCCAGGCTGGAGGGAACTTAGCAGAGGTACTCCAAAATATTCACGCGACAATTCAGGATCGCCTTCGCATTCAGCAAGAAATTAAGACGCTCACGGCCCAAGGACGCATGTCCGGTTATATTATTGCCGCTCTTCCTTTTGGTATTGCTGCTGTTCTTAGTGTGCTCAATCCGAGCTACCTCTCAGTGCTGTTCACCAATCGAATTGGCTGGGCTATGCTTGCTGGAGGCCTAATTTCCCAATTCATTGGGTTCCTAATCATTCGAAAGATTATTACGATCGAAGTATAATATACACAATAATTCGAACAGTCAATGTCATAAAGGATTAAAATTCTCGCTTGAGGACTCTGTCTTTCTGGATAACAAGTGGGAGTCTTGAGTGGATGAAAAGAGGGGAGCTGTTTATGGCCTTTATAATAAGTCTGCTTGGCGTATTTGGAACCGTGTGCTTTACGCTGATTGCAATTTTTATAGGTAAGCAAGAAAGTAAAACCCGCGAACGAATTTCACGGGCCTTAGGTCAGGGAGAAATGACGGTAGACGAAGATTCTGGGACTCTAAGCCAGCGGGTGCTGCGTCCATTGCTCCATCAATTTGCCCACCAACTCACACGCTGGGCTCCTAAAGGAAAACAAAAACAAACAACCGCGAAACTGAGCGCTGCTGGATTATCAGGGCAATGGGAAGAAACTGAATGGAAAGGGTTGCAATATGCGCTGAGCCTACTAGTTTCGCTACTGCTGTTTGCACTTTTCTCTTTGATGCGTGCTGAGATGCTAACCAGATCAGAGATGGGGATTATTGGGTTCCTGGTGGGGTATATGTTTCCTAATTCCTGGTTGAAAGCAAAAGTCAAACAACGACAAAAGGAAATTATCAAGACGTTGCCTGATGTTCTCGATCTACTGACCGTTAGTGTGGAAGCTGGCCTAGGGTTTGATGCGGCTTTACTCAAAGTCGTGGAGAAACAAAAAGGAGTTCTAGCCGAAGAATTTCTTCGGGTATTACAGGAAATTAAGATGGGGCGTCCGAGACGGGAGACTCTTCGAGATCTAGCGAGTCGTAACAAACCCGCCGAGGACCTCAGCAATGTTGTCGCCTCGCTTGTACAAGCTGATCAATTGGGTATATCAATCGGTGGAGTTCTACGCAATCAAGCCAAGCAAATTAGGCAGAAACAACGGCAACGCGCGGAAGAAAAGGCCCAAAAGGCCCCCGTGAAAATGATGATTCCTCTAGTTTTCTTCGTCTTTCCTAGCATCTTTATCATTGTTATCGGACCGGCTATTCTTCAAATAGTAGAGATGTTTAAACAAAAATAATGAGCAAAGTCTGCGAGAGAGAGTACCCACATCATTATAACGGCACAGAAGTGAAGATATGCCAGAGTGGGAGAGGACAAAACAAAAATGAAATCAGGAAGATTGCGTAACCAACGGACAGGGCAGATTGTAGGAAAATGGGTATGGAAAGCAGACTCGTTTTGGACCCGTTTCCGCGGATTATTAGGTCGATCCAATTTAGAACCGGGTGAAGGGCTCTGGCTTTTGCCTTGTCAGCAAGTTCATATGTGGGGTATGAAGTTTTCACTCTCGGTATGGTTTATAGATCAATCAGGTCAAGTGTGTGAACTTGTCGATGAACTAAGCCCTTGGAAAATTTCCCCTCGTATTCGAAATGCCGTAAGTATCCTTGAGTTTCCTAAGGGATGGGGAAAAGCGACCGATACAGAGTTGGGTGACGAATTGGTATGGGAAGAACATTTATAGGGCTTTATAAAACTCAGAAAAGACGTTGGCGATGGCTAAGTGGTCTTTAACTCCTCCAAGTTCGCGCACAGAATGCATGGCTAAGATGGGGTTTCCGATGTCCACGGAACGAATATCAAGATGTGTACTGGAGATCGGGCCAATGGTCGATCCCCCCCGTTCATCCGAACGGTTGACGAATTTTTGGACATGAACTCCGACACGCTGACAGAGGTTGGCAAAAACGGCCCCAGATTCTGCGTTCGTAGTGTAGCTTTGATTCGCACTGATTTTAATCACTGGACCACCATTAAGAATTGGACGATTAACTGGATCATGTTTTTCCCCGGCATTGGGGTGAAGAGCATGGGCCATGTCGGCTGAAATTAGAAAAGAATGTGCTAGGGCCTGGAAATATGTTTCTCGGTCTTTTTTTTGTGCCAAGAGGATTCGCTCCAATACGTGGGAGAGAAACGGAGAAGCAGCCCCTTGTTGAGATGTACTTCCGCATTCTTCATGGTCAAAACAGGCTAGAACTTGTGTCATAAGAGTCGGTTTTGCTTGGGTGAGGGCCCAGGCCCCAGCATGAACCATCGCCAAATCATCAAGTCGCCCGCTGGAGATAAATTCTTCTTGAAGGCCGACTAAACAGCCTTTGTTGTAATCAAAGAGGAATAGGTCAAAGTCTAGGATATCTTCAGTCGGACAATGTAAAGTTTCCGCGAGGTGTTGGATCAGGATACCTTCTTTCTGAAGATTCTCTGTGATTTGTGTTAATAAGGGCAGCATGTCCTTTTGCTTGTTTAATTCAATTCCCTCATTAACCTTGCGATTCATATGAATCGCAAGGTTGGGGATGACAAGTAACGGGCGGTCACTGCGGAAGAGTTTTACCTGAGGGGAGAAGGGAGTTTTCCCCCGCAAAATAATTCGGCCTGCTAATGAGAGCGGACGGTCCAGCCAGGTATTTAGAATAGGGCCCCCATAGGTTTCAACATTCAATTTAAGATAATGCCCTTCTACCAGTATCTCAGGTGAGGGTTTAACTCGGAAACTAGGGCTGTCGGAGTGCACGCCAATGAGGCGAAATCCATGCTTTTCGGGCATACCATGGCCGATCACAAAAGCTATCAGGGCGGAACCGTTGCGAGTTAGGAAATATTTCTCGCCTGGAATCAGTGACCATTTTTGTGTAAGGTGCAACTCCTGAAATCCATGAGGAATTAGCATTTTCTTTACGCTTTCTACAGTATGGAAAGAGGAGGGGCTTCCTTCGATAAATTCAAGTAGTTCTTGGGCAAACTGCTGTTCCTCATTTGTAATATATGAAGTAGACATATCTCAACCGCCTTTCATGATATCAAAACAATACTATATTCGTCTTACCTAAAATCTATTCCTGCTTAGTCGTTAAGGCATGGAACAATTAGCAGGAATTTAGCTTTGTAGAATCGAAATATTCAGCAAGAAGAATAAAATCTAAAATAGTTAGAGAATGAAGTGGAGATAGAATCCTTGAGTAATATTAGAGTAACCACTCTTGAACATATCAGTAGGGAGGATTTGACGGATAGTTGGAACCGTTGTTGGCAGGGTTATTATTATAACATGACGTATATGCCTGACCATCTAAGAGTTTGGCTTTATCTTAGCCAAGTTTCCCTACAGCATTCATGTGCTATCTATGATGAAGATAAGGTAGTGGGGTTTTCTTTACTATCCATGGACAGGAGTGATGGATGGGTTGCTGGAACTTGTATTGATCCTGATTTCCGACGCCAGGGTCTTTTTGCGTCCTTAATGCGTACCCAACTGAATTTAGCCACACGCATTGGATTAAGACATGTTTATCTTGAAGTTTTGGAGCAAAATCATGCGCTTAAAGTCTATCAATCCGTCGGTTTCACGATTACACGACCACTCAATATCTACCGCGCTGAAAAGGTGAGAAATTTTTCCGATAGGTCATTTGAGGCATATTTCCTTGAACCAATCTCTGTTGAGCAGTACTTTGAAAGCAGGCGAAGTTCTTTCTTCCAGCCTTCATGGCAACGAAGAGAGGAGTACCTTAGGCGGTATAGGAATTGTTTAGCCGTTATGAATTTGGCTGGAACCGCTGGTGCCCTTTTTGCAGGGGAGAATAATGTTCCACTGCTTGATGTTTGGAGTGCTACCGCAGCTGGAGCTGAAGAGGTGATTTCCACTGTGCTTTCTCAAGTAAACACTCCGTTCTCGCTGACAAATCAACCTGAAGATTGGATTGTCGCTTATCTCAGTGCTCAAGGGATTAGACCCAGTGCCAAGCAATTTGAAATGTGCGTTTCACTGACATAAAAATTAGTCCGCCTGCATAACTTACTAAAGTCCGGTGTTTTGACGAGAATATGGGTCGATTTTCGTTAAAGTCCGTTGAGCTAAAATTTATTTTCAAAAATATCTTGTAATAATCCGAAATTAGTATATACTTAAAAAGTTAGCTAACAAATTTATAGAAAGGATAAGATATTTATGACACAAAAAGAGCAATTGATGATTAATGCAATTTTAGAGTCCGTTGGGTTAGAATCTATAAAGTCGACGCAGACTCAAAGGCTAGTTCATGAAGAAAGATAAATAGTTACAGAAAGGGTGCGGTATTTTGACCCAGATCCTAATCCTAAATTGTAATCTAATTAGCTTAGACTCATTCACAAGAAGCCAAGTATAAAAGCGAGTTTCTTAAACTATAAGAAACTCGCTTTTATACTTGGAACCTAAAAAATGAGATAGAATGGAGTTGGAGTAAGAACTATGACGTTATCGGTTCTTGGAATTGCCTGTAGTCCAAGGCGCAAGGGTAATACGACACGAATACTTTTAGAAGCGATGCAAGTTGCACAGGCTGAGAATCATACTACTGAACTAATTTACCTTTCTGATCTAAAAATAAGTCCCTGCCAAGGATGCGGTGCCTGTTCAGCAAAAGGAATATGCGTTATAAAAGACGATATCCCTAAGCTCCAAGAAAAGCTGATTCATTGTGATCGACTTATCATTGCTGCGCCAATCTTTTTCATGGGGGTAAATGCTCAAACTAAAATCTTAATTGACCGCATGCAAACGTTTTGGGCGCTCAAGTACCTTCAACGTCAATCGTTTATTAAGCCATCAGGACCCGAACGTATAGGACTTTTTCTCTCTGCCGCTGGCACAAAAAAGCCAGAGGTATTTAGATGTGCCGAGCGTTCCATTCAAACTTTCTTTCATATGCTGGATATTAAGTACGCTAAGGCTTGTCTTTACAGCGGGATAGATCAAGCTGGGGAGATCGAAAAGCATCTAACAGCTCTAGAAGAAGTACGCAATGCCACGCAGGCCTTACTTAAAAACTAATTGAATTGAATCTTTGTAGTACAATTTGCCAATTGTTATGATATACTGAGTACATGCTGTATTACTGTATGATGGAAAGGAACTGTGCCTCATGCAACAAACTTCAACATCGGTGGGAGTCCCTAAAATCGCGATTGTAACAGACAGTACCAGTGATTTAGATACAGAAATGCTTCAAGAATTTGGGATCGAAATCCTTCCTTTGCACGTTGTCTACCATGATCGGGAATACCTCGACCGAGTTAATATCGAGCCAGATGAGGTTTATAAGAATATGGACATTGAGGTTCCCACGACATCTTTACCCTCTCCAGCCGAAATTGCTAATTTGTTTAGTCGGTTAAGAGAGGAGATGGTCACACATGTTCTATCTATGCATATATCAAGTGGTTTAAGCGGAACCTATGAAACTGTATGCCAGGTAGCACGAGAGTATAAAGAAATGGTCTTTGAAGTGTTGGATTCAAAATCGCTGTCCATGGGATTGGGTTTTCCAGTTTTAGAAGCCGCCCATGAACTCCGTCGCTCGATGGATTTTCAACGTGTAATCAATGCCGCAAAGACTGTTTCGCAACAAACTAAAATGTATTTTGTGCTCTCCACCTTGGAATATCTTAAACGAGGCGGACGAATTGGGTACGTTTCAGGCACCCTTGGTGAGCTTTTGAATATAAAACCGATTATAACTGTCAATAATGAAGGTAAATACATTACGTATGCAAAAGTTCGTGGCAGAGATCAATCTCTTAAAAAATTGTTTGATATTTTGTCAGAAAACACCCAGGATGCTCGTTATAATGTAGCAATCGTTCATGGCGGGGCTGAGCAGGAAGCCCGCAAATTGTGGCAGAAAGCGCGCCAACTTCCCAATATTGTTGAACTATTATTTAATCAGATCAGCCCAGTCATGGGAGTTCATACTGGCCCTGGGCTAGTAGGGATCATAATTTCTCCGGTTCTAACACCTCAGTCATAGACTGGGGTGTTTATTTAAGTATCACCTCTTTTTCGTAAGCAATCAAGTCATACGGAAGAGGCTGATGATTATTGCTCATTATGGTCATTATTATAAATATGAGGAGTCACTGAGTGTTTTAACCGGTAAGAGTATGTTATCCTTTGAAAGGAATCATTAACCAATAGTTCCTATGAGGCTACTTAAAAGGAGGATTTATTATGAGAAATATTCAAGATCGCCACCGCTTATGGTCGGAACACCCCTATTTCGATGAAGAAACACGGCATGAACTAGAACAAATTACCGATCCACGAGAAATTGAGGATCGCTTCTATATGGATTTAGAGTTTGGTACCGGTGGTTTAAGGGGAGTTATCGCGGCTGGAACAAATCGCATGAACAAGTATGTCATTCGGAAGGTGACCCAAGGGTTAGCAGAGTGTGTCTGCGATCATGGACCTGAGGGTATGAAGCGTGGAGTTGTTATCGCCTACGATTCTCGAAGATACTCAGCAGAATTCGCACTTGAGGCTGCCTTGGTTCTGACCAAAAACGGAGTCAAAGTTTATCTCTTTGATGCGCTTCGCCCGACACCGGAGCTTTCGTTTGCGGTTCGGCAGCTACATGCTTTAGCTGGGATTGTTGTGACGGCTAGTCATAACCCCAAAGCCTATAACGGCTATAAAGTATATTGGGATGACGGTGGGCAAGTGCCTCCGTTGAAAGCGGACCAAATTCTTTCACGTATTGAAGCCCGAGAGAATTGGTTAGGGATTGAGCCTATGGCATTGGAAGCTGCCAAGAAGAGCGGTCTTTTAGAAATAGTAGGCGAAGAAATCGACCAGACCTATCTTGCCCGTGTACGAGAACTTGCACTACATCCGGATCTCGATGTCCAAAAAGGGGGAGACCTCCGTATAGTCTATACACCGCTACACGGAGCAGGGAATAGTCTCGTCCGCAGGGCATTGGCTGAACTCGGTTTTGGTTCGGTTACCGTTGTTCCAGAGCAAGAGCTGCCCGATCCAGAATTCACGACTGTTCCGTATCCCAACCCAGAAATCCCGGCAACGTTTGAACTCGCCCGAAAATACGGACTTGAGACTCAGGCCGACCTTTTATTAGCCACTGATCCAGATGCAGATCGTTTAGGCGTAGTCATACGTGATCCTCAAGGGAACTATATTCAGCTCACGGGAAATCAAATTGGAGTCTTGCTAACCTATTATATCCTGTCCCAAAAAAAGGCTCTAGGAACCCTTCCCGAAAATGCTACCATTATTAAAACAGTGGCCTCAACAGATTTGGCGGATGAGGTTGCCAATTCGTTCAACGTCCGTGTAGAAAATGTACTAACGGGTTTTAAATTTATTGCAGAAAAAGAAAAAGAGATGGAAGAAGGCGACTGGGGGACATTTCAGTTTGGATTCGAAGAGAGTTACGGATATTTAGCGGGCGATTTCGTTAGAGATAAAGATGGAATTATTGCCTCAGTCCTTCTAGCAGAAGCGGCCCTCTATTACCGACAACTTGAAGGACTTACCCTGCTTGATCTCCTTGAGCGCATCTATGAAGAATTCGGCTACTACCTTGATGACCAAGAGTCTCTCGCTCTAGAGGGCATCCAAGGTAAAGAAGAGATGACGCGAATTATGGATTCGCTTCGCCAGGAAGAGATTCTAGAACTCAATGGAATTTCCATTGAGAAAGTCGATGATTATGAAAAACGAGTCGGTAAAAACCTGATAACTGGGCAAACATATCCTCTCACGCTTCCACGTTCGAATGTCTTGCGTTTTTCCTTTGAAGGTGGGGGATTTGTTATGGTACGCCCTTCAGGAACCGAACCCAAGATTAAATTTTACTTCTCAGTAAAAGCAAACACTCTCCAAGAAGCTGAGAATACCCTTCGTAACCTGAAAGAAGAAGTTATGCACCGTATAGCCCAAATACGATCGGTCTGACAAAAAGGAGAGTTATCTCAATGTTAAAACAGGACCGCTGGTTTGCCGTCATTAATCCGCATTCAGCCAATGGAAGTACGCGGAAACGGTGGCCTGAGTATTTAAAACGACTAGGAGAAGAAGGATACCCCATTGATTTTGAGTACACGACAGGACCTGGCGATGCAACTCATATTACGAAAAGGATTTTGAAGGAAGGGTATAGGAAGGTTATCTCGGTCGGAGGAGACGGTACCATGAATGAAGTGGTTAATGGTTTTTTCTCTGATGGTCAACTGATTAATCCTGAAGCTGAACTTGCCATTTTTTCACACGGTACTGGAAGTGACTTAATACGCTCATTGCAGATTTCTAAAGGGATTGATCCCTTCCTTGAAATCTTACGACAGGGGCGAAAACGCACAGTTGATGTTGGGGAAGTTCTCTTTCATGATAACTTTGGACAGCAAACTCACCGCTATTTTCTTAATGTTGCAGATGTTGGTTTGGGTGGAGAGACGGTCGCTCGTGTAAACCAGCAAAGCAAACTGTTAGGAGGAAAATTATCCTTTCTAATGGGTTCGATCCTGAGTATACTTCGCTATCATAATAAAGTAATGTTCTGTGAAATTGATGGAAAACTAATTTTTGAGGGACGCCTAAATAGCATCATGGTTGCGAACGGTAGGTATATCGGCGGAGGCATGATGATTGCGCCTCAAGCAGAACTTGATGATGGATTATTCGATATTGTCATTTTAGGGGATTTTTCAGCTTTGACGCTCTTAAGACATTTGCCTAAGATCTATCAGGGGACTCATCTCAAAATTCCGGGTGTCAAAGTGTATCGTGGTCGTTTCGTTGTCATCACTTCAACTGAAAAAGCACTACTTGATATTGACGGGGAACAACCCGGACAAGCACCACTCACTTTTGGCCTTCTTCCCAAAATCCTCCGTGTCTGGGGGTAAACTTAACGATAAGGGGCTGTAACAAAACTTATTTTCCAGTTTGTTACAGCCCCGTTTTAATCGTGAATTCCATATCAATAAAGGTTAAGGAAAACTTGGCAGGCTCCAGGCTTAGCGAAGGCGGCCGCCTAGTTGCACTTATGCCACCCCAAAGTTATACTTTCTGTTTGGTACAAAAAAATGTCTGACCTTTATTGACCTTCGCGAGAAAAGGGAATATAATCTAATTGTCAAGGAGAAAATACTCCAATATATCCCATGAAAGACCCACTTGTAGTAGTTTACTGAGGAATAGTTTAGCAGGACGCACATGAGTATATGAGGTGAGAATATGGATTTTAAAGATTATTATGTCAGTCTCGGTGTTTCACCAGATGCGGATGACAAAACAATAAAGAAAGCCTTTCAGAAATTAGCCAAAAAGTATCACCCGGATGTTAACCCGGGGGACAAGGCAGCCGAAGCTAAATTTAAAGAAGCCACGGAAGCTTATCAAGCTATAGGCGATCCCGAGAAACGGCGTAAGTACGATGAACTACGGCAGGACTACCAACAATGGCAGACCCGTGGAGGACGTGGAGATTATAATTGGGAACGTTGGCAATCGAATCCTGAGGGTAGGGGTGGCCAGCAAACCTATACAATGTCCCCAGAAGATTTCGCAGAAATGTTCGGCGGCATGGGAAATTCGGGCGGATTTAATGGATTTGGAGGGGATGGCTATTCCGACTTTTTCTCGAACCTCTTTGGAGGGGGTGGAGGGCAAGGGCGCGGGTTTAGCGGAGGCCCTGCCGGAGGACGTGCCCGCACGGGACAAGATCTTGAAGTCGAAGTTCAGTTGACCCTCGAAGAGGCCTATCATGGAACGACACGTGTCGTACGTACCGGGGAAAAGCAAATCGAGGCTAAAATTCCGAAAGGAGTACGAACTGGTTCAAAGGTACGGCTAGCTGGTCAAGGCGGTCCTGGGATTGCAGGCGGTCCGGGGGGGAACCTCTATTTAAACATTACAGTAAGTCCGCATACCCGATTTGCCCGCGATGGGGATAACTTGAAGGTCGATCTACCAGTGGACTTCTACAAAGCAGTTTTAGGTGGAGATGTTAGTATCCGTACTTTTGGTGGGGAAGTTCGTCTTAAAATTCCCACGCTTTCTCAAAGTGGGAAAAAGTTTCGCTTAAAAGGTAAAGGTATGCCAAATTTAGAACACCCGAACCAATATGGGGATCTCTTTGCCGAATTATCGATCGTTCTTCCAGAAGATATGAGTCCCCAAGAAGTTACGGCCCTTCGTGACTTGGTGGATAAACGAAAGGACGTTATTAAATAGACTACTTGTGGCCCACTACGACTAAACCTAACTTTAAAAGGAGTGAAAGATTATGTCTTTTGATACTAACCGTTTTACCCAGAAATCTCAGGAAGCAATCACAAATGCCCAAAATAGTGCGGAACGTAACGGAAACAGTCAGGTAGAGCCGGAACATCTTTTACTCGCCCTTTTGGAGCAAGGGGATGGTGTCGTTCCCCAAGTACTGACTAAATTAGATATGGCGGTTGGCGTACTCATCAAAACTATTCGGCAAGAGATTAATCGCTTGCCCCGCATTAGCGGCGGAAACGTGCAACTAGTCATTTCCCCCCGCTTACGAACGGTATTAGTAGCAGCTCACGATGAGATGGCCCCCTTTGGTGATGAGTACGTTAGCACTGAACATTTACTGTTGGCTATTTTCGGAAAGGGCGGGGGGGCTGCCGAACAGATTCTTAAACAAGCTGGTCTGACTCGAGATAAATTACTTCAGGCTTTACGAGAAGTCCGAGGAACCCAACGTGTCACGAGTCCAAATCCTGAAGGCACCTATGCAGCCCTCGAACAATATGGGCTAAACCTTGTGGAGCAAGCTCGGCGAGGACGGCTTGACCCAGTCATTGGTCGTGACGAGGAAATCCGCCGAGTCATTCAGACCTTATCCCGTCGTACAAAAAACAATCCGGTGCTGATTGGGGAGCCAGGGGTCGGCAAAACGGCGATTGTTGAAGGGTTAGCCCAGAGGATTGTGCGGGGGGATGTTCCAGAGGCGATCAGGGGTAAACAAGTTATATCTCTGGATTTGGGAACTTTAATCGCCGGGGCCAAGTATCGAGGAGAATTCGAAGAACGTTTGAAAGCGGTGCTCAAAGAAATTCAAGACCGCAATGACGTGATCTTGTTCATCGACGAATTGCATACCGTGGTAGGAGCGGGGGCTGCTGAAGGAGCAATGGATGCTAGTAATATGCTAAAACCAATGCTTGCCCGCGGAGAACTAAGCATGCTCGGAGCGACGACACTGGCTGAATATCGCAAGCATATTGAGAAAGATGCTGCACTGGAACGGCGCTTCCAACCGATCATGGTAGAGGCACCCAGTGTGGAGGATACCATCTCAATCCTCCGCGGTCTTAAAGAACGCTATGAAACACACCATGGTGTTCGAATTACAGACGGAGCAATCATTGCTGCTGCTGTGCTCTCAGATCGCTATATTAGTGATCGTTTCCTTCCGGATAAAGCGATTGACCTGATTGATGAAGCTGGAGCACGGATGCGCATGGAAATTACCAGCGATCCCTATGAATTAGATCAAATTAAACGCCGGATGATGCAACTGGAAATCGAGCGAGAGGCTCTAAAGAAAGAAAAAGATGATGCCAGTAAGGAACGTTTAGGCAAGATTGAAGAAGAGTTGGCCAACCACAAAGAAGAACGTTCCGGAATGGAAGCTCAATTACAAGGTGAACGTGAAATTCTTGTTCGAATTCAACAACTTAAAGAGGAAGTCGACCGTTCACGGACCCTAATGGAACAGGCCCAACAGCAATTGGACTATAATAAGGCCGCAGAACTCCAGTACGGCATAATTCCAAAGTTGGAAAAGGAACTTCAAACGACAGAACAAAAACTTCAAGCCAAGAAAAATACTTTATTAAAACAAGAAGTGGTAGAGCAAGACATCGCTGAAATCGTGGCAACGTGGACCCATGTCCCAGTCTCTAAGCTATTGGAAAGTGAAATGGAAAAACTCGTCAATATGGAAGATCGCATTCATCAACGGGTCATCGGTCAAGAAGACGCTGTTCGAGCTGTAGCGGATGCCGTACGCCGTGCCCGTGCCGGGTTACAAGACCCGAATCGGCCTTTAGGCTCTTTCCTCTTCTTGGGTCCGACTGGCGTCGGTAAAACCGAGTTGGCAAGGGCATTGGCGGAATTCCTCTTTGATGATGAGCAAGCTATGGTCCGAATTGACATGTCTGAGTATATGGAAAAACACACCGTGGCACGACTCATTGGAGCCCCTCCAGGATATGTGGGGTATGAAGAAGGAGGACAACTAACAGAAGCCGTTCGGCGAAAACCGTACAGTGTTATCCTTTTTGATGAGATAGAGAAAGCGCATAGTGATGTTACGAATGTTCTCTTGCAACTTTTAGATGACGGGCGGTTAACAGATGGTCAGGGGCGTATAGTTAACTTTAAAAATACGGTGGTCATTTTGACCAGCAATATTGCCAGCCCGTCTATTCAAGAACTGGCTCGACGCAGCGCCACCCAAGAAGAAGTTCGCTCCGCCATTCATGAGGAGCTCAGGCATCACTTCCGGCCGGAATTTCTCAATCGCCTTGATGAAGTTATTGTCTTCCATCCTTTAGGACTTGAGCATATCGGACGAATCGTGGAAATTCAACTGGGGCTATTGCGCAAACGCTTGAGCGAACGCAAAATCACACTTGAATTGACGGTGAAGGCTCGAGAGCAACTTGCTAATGAGGGGTATGATCCTGTCTACGGTGCCAGACCGTTAAAACGTGTGATCCAGCAACGTCTACAAAATCCGGTGGCACTTAAACTTCTGCAAGGGGAATTTAAGGAAGGGCAACAAATCCTTGTGGATGTAGACGCTGTGGGAGAGTTTGTGATTCGATAGGACTTCGCATGAAGAAAAGAGAGCCGGTTGGAATACCGTCTCTCTTTTTTGTTTAAAACTTGTCTTATATTCATGGATAAATGTATAATGTAGACGCAATGTTATAACGGTAAAGAGAGGAAATGCACTTGGCTGCAAAAGAATCGATGCGTTTCCCTGTTTGGCAAGGGCAAGAAGGGGAAGGACGTTGTCAAATTACATTGACTCTTATGGATACTGGTAATGGGATTCACGGGCTTCTGACTGGCGGTGAAAAGCCACATGTCGGCGGAGTTGTCCTTGCTCTTCCCCGTCCAAGCCTGGGGGGTAAGGGGTGGAGCGCAGATGTTTATATCACGCCAGTTCCAGGGCATAAAGACGTTAATGTGGCTCGAACGGTAGCTGAAATGTTGGCCCGCGAACTTCGCATTCCGGTAGTCATAACAGCAGGAATTCACTCCGATCACCTTGATCCAGAGGAATTGAGTAAAATTGTAGGTTATTGCGATGCTCTAACACAAATCGCTGTCGCTGCATTAGCTCTATCCTGAACATGAAAAATTATGGTTTAACCACTAACAATAGTTAACTTAGAGGTGAAATTATGCATGCGAATTTACGTCATTTTATAGAAACCCTCCAGCGAGAGAAGCAAATTGTCGAGATTGAGGCAGACGTTGACCCCTATCTAGAGTTAGCAGAAATTCACCGTCGTGTCATAGAGGAAGAAGGGCCTGCTCTGCTGTTCAAGCGTGTTAAGGGAAGCACCTTTCCGGTGGTTACCAATTTGTTTGGAACGCGTCGGCGTGTTGATCTAGCAATCGGACCAAAGCCTGAGGAGACGGTACAACGCGCGGTCTCGGCCTTGCATCGTTTGCTTCCTCCGAAACCTTCCGTACTTTGGCAGGAAAAAGACTGGATCCTTTCATTGGGGAAAAGTGGGCTGCGCTCTGTTAATTCAAAGTCCGCTCCAGTCCTTGAAGTCAGGCAACAGGCCGTGGACTTGACACAACTCCCGGTGCTTACGGGTTGGCCGGAAGATGGTGGTCCCTTTGTCACGTTACCCCTAGTCTATACAGAACACCCCGAGACCAGAGAACATAATTTAGGAATGTATCGTATTCAAATTCATGGCCCAAATCAGACCGGAATACACTGGCAGATTCATAAAGGTGGAGGTTTTCATTATTATGAAGCAGAACGCTTGGGACAAGACCTCCCCATGACTCTTTTCTTAGGAGGGCCACCGGCTCTGATTCTTTCCGCCATAGCTCCTCTACCCGAAATGCTGCCTGAGCTTATCTTCACTTCTTTTTTAATGGGGGACAAACTCACTCGGGTTCAGGTTCCTACCCATCCCCATGCCCTCATTGCCGAAGCAGAGTTTGCCATCTGTGGAACAGTGCCCGCTCACATTCGTAAGCCGGAAGGGCCTTTTGGGGATCATTACGGCTACTACTCCCTAACACATGATTTCCCGGTTTTCAACGTACATAATGTTTACCATCGGCAGGATGCAATTTACCCGGCTACAGTAGTAGGGAAACCCCGTCAAGAAGATTACTTTATTGGTGAATATTTGCAGTCCTTGCTCTCTCCGATGTTTCCAGTGGTCATGCCTGGGGTTAAGGCGCTCTGGACGTATGCTGAAACAGGTTTTCACGCGCTGGCTGCCGCTATAGTAAGGGAGAGTTATCAACGTGAAGCTTTGGCCCACGCCTTTCGAATTTTGGGAGAAGGACAGCTTACTTTGACAAAGTTCTTAATCTTAACTGATGTCCAACTCGACTTGCAAGATTTTAGAACCCTCTTAGAAGCAGTCTTGGCTCGTTTTGAACCGGAATCAGACCTCCTAATTCTCAATGAAACCTCAATGGATACTTTAGACTACACGGGTCGGCGACTCAATCATGGAAGCAAAGCCATAATGCTAGGGTTAGGAACTATCAAACGAGACTTGCCACGTCATATCGAAGGGGGGACGCTCCCGGGCATTAAAGGGCTTAAATCTTTCTGTGCAGGGTGTTTGATACTAGAGGCACCCTCGTTTGATAAAGTGCCTGAACTTGCTAATAACTTGTTACCCCATCTTCAAACTGAACTATTCAAGGATTGGCCCCTGGCTATTTTGGTCGATGATCTAGCCCTTGCCTCAGATCCAACTGGTTTCCTCTGGCAGGTCTTTACTCGTTTTGACCCCGCACATGATATTTATGCCAGAACAGAGGTGAACCGGCACAGTTTAGTATACCATGGCCCGATTTTGATCGATGCCCGGATGAAACCGGGTTATCCTGGAGAAGTACTTCCGGACGAAGCGACTGTGAATCTCGTCGATCGACGCTGGAAAGAGTATGGACTAACCCGCCGTTCTTGAATCTATCTTTATTTATTTGTAGTTTTTTAAGATGGTTCTTCAGATGAGATTATTGAAGGCTCTAATAATCCCATGACCTTTTTCAAATCACCGATGGCCTGATTTATCAATGTTTGAAGTTCTGTTTTCTGTTCAGCTAACCGTTGTATTTGTTCGTCAATTTGGATGATTTCCATCCGTTTTTCGATCAGCATCGTCTCTACTTCAAGTTCCTTTGATTCTGAAATACGATTTGCTTCACTAAGCACAGTTTCACTTTCACTACGGGCAGATTGCATAAGCTCATCTGCCTGTTTGGTGGCTTCTTCCTTCACCTGATTAGCTATGCGTTGGGCGCTCAGAAGGGCATCTCTTAGGTCCATTTCAATCGTTTCATAGTACTTGAGCCGATTTCCCCATTCGGAGTTCTGTTCCCGCAAGCTGTTAATTTGTAAGCGCAGTTCTTTGTTCGCTGCACTGGCTTCAGAAAACTGACGGTCTATTTCTGCCCACGCTTGATCGACAGCTTCCGAATCATACCCACGGATAACTCGCTTAAAGTCTGGTGTTTCCAAATTCTAAAGCCTCCTTTTCCACTCTTTATTATAATGTATCATTTTCTAAGCTTTTCGTGTAGTGCCATTCGTCCCAAGAATATGGTACTTTGTGGTTTGTTTTTATTAATACGATTACAAATTTATCTAGAATACTAATAATAAAAAGACCGTGCATAATTTGCGGTCTTTTTGCACATCCTGAAACTGTTATTTGGAATAGCTTTTAAAAAAGGAGGGACTTAAAATGCAACTAAATGAGACGGAAATGAAGAAAATCCTCGACCAAGGTATGATAACCCGAAGTATTATTGAAAGCGAAACTGCCATGAAAAAATGCCAGATGTACAATGAAATGGCAAAAGACCCTGCTGTTAAAGGATTTTTTAAAGAACAAGCCAAAGGATTAGAAGACGTTGTAGGATATTTTAACAAAGGGATGAGCGATCTACAATAGAAAGGGGGCTTCTGAAAATGAGTCAATTTACGGACTTGGATATGCTCTATGATTATGAAAAAGACGCTGCGAGTGCTGCAATGGGATATATGACATTGGCCACTCGTGCACATCATGGTGACCTGAGACAGATCTACTTACGGTTAGCTAACGAAGCGACCAATGCCCATAGTAAAGTCAGCAAGTTGATTAATCAAAGTGGTGGCATTGCCTAAGTAATAAGCAATGCTACGTTAAAGAAACCGGGAACAATTGTTCCCGGTTTCTTTATTTCCACCAACCTGAAATTCGATCATCGTTAATTTTAGTAAAGGAATAGATTGTAGCTTCATTAATCCTAAAGAGTTGTTGTCCAAAACGAACAATGCCCTTTTCTGTATAATACTGAAGTGCAAAATCTTCTTCTGCATGATAATTGGAGGGTATGCGATGTAAAGTAACATATTGTACTTTTTGATTTTCCAGAGAGACTAAGGCTTGTTCTGATGAAGTTAGAGGAGTCGCACGCTGTAAGTTACGCATCAACTCCTGGATTTTTCCTTTGTTAGTATAGTAATAAGGATGAAATGGATCATCACTATTCAACATACCCAGCATCGTAATTGCATGAGGCCTAAGCTCTCTGTTAGGGACATTAAGCGTTTTGAAAGGATCAAGCCAACTTTCTTGGTAAATAGGAGGTCCGAAAATAATGGCGGCAACAACCAACAAAACACTTAAACTAAGGGTTATTTTATGCCCTTTCAACCTCGTAAAGCGCATTCGCCAGGAAAAAATAACGGCAGAAAACGAAGGCATCGTTACCCTCCTTTAGCCCGTGAATATAGGCTACCATCTAACCTGCAATTTGGCGTGATCGATAAAGTTCTGTTTTACGCCTAATGCGTTGGATCGCGTTGTCTAAAGACTTTGGATGAAGTCCTAAGTGTTCAGATACTTCACGTTGTTTGAACCCTTGAATGAAATAATGTTCAAATACCAGGCGTTCTAGATTTGACAAGTCCTTATTTAAAGCTTGAATCATTGAATGGGCTTCATCATTAGCGATTACCATTGATGCAGGATCTTCGACGTTGGGTAAAAGTTCTAAAAAACTGGTATCCTCTGACTCTGAAATCGCATTATTTAGGGAGTAAGCTTCATTAAGGTTGGAGTGTTTTTGACGCGTGTATTTACGTATACTATCTATGAGTTTGCGTTTAATGACCATTCTTAAAAAATGAAGAAAAGGGATATCTAAATTTGTGTCATAAGATAATACAGCTCTATAAATCGCAATTCGCCCCTCTTGAATCAGATCCTCATAATCTGCTCGAGGCAAGAAATATTTACACGCTATCATACGGACCTCTGGTTCATAGTGTTGGATAATCTCATTCAATGCTTCTTCATTGCCTGAGCGCGCTGCTTCAAGCATGGTCGTTTCCTTATCCAATGCGCTAATGTTGGAAGTCATGGCGCTCAACTCCTTGCCAAAATATAGACATAACTATCTTTATAAGTCTAATAAAGATTATGCATTTTGACAACGATTACTTTGTGGACAATATTCCACATCCTTACAGCATAAAATGCTATCACGTACAAATAACGTTTAAAAGGATTTGAGCAAATTTGCTGTTTCGATGGCTGTCATTGCAGCATCAAAGCCTTTATTTCCTGCTTTTGTTCCTGCTCGTTCAATCGCTTGTTCTATACTATCGGTGGCTAAGACACCGAAAATTACAGGAACTCCGGTATTTAGGCCCACTTGGGCGATTCCCTTGCTGACCTCATTGCTGACAAGATCAAAATGAGGAGTGGCACCGCGAATAACAGCACCAAGACAAATGACTGCATCGTAGCGTTTAGAATTCGCCATTTTTTGGGCTACAAGAGGAATTTCAAAGGCACCTGGGACCCAGACTAATTCAATATCGTCTTCAAGAACTCCATGTCGACGTAATGCATCAATTGAGCCTCCGACTAGTTTACTTGTGATAAATTCATTAAAACGTGCGGCAATAATTCCAATCTTAAGTCCTTGAGCTACTAAATTTCCTTCATACGTTTTCATCAATCAAACATCCTTTCTTGAGGTGAGTAAAATGTTTTTTAGTGAACGCTTGTTAAATAATGCCCCATTTTCAGCTTTTTCGTGCAAAGATATTTGGAGTTTTCCGGTTTGGACGGTATCTCTACCGGAACTCGTTCCACAACGTTCAAGCCATAGCCTTCGAGGCCTACTATTTTTCGTGGATTATTGGTCATTAAACGTACTTTTGAAATCCCGAGATCGGCCAAAATCTGAGCGCCAACACCATAGTCACGCAGATCTTCCGGAAATCCCAAAGCTAGATTAGCTTCTACTGTGTCTTTGCCCTCTTCTTGAAGCTTATAGGCCCTAAGTTTATTCAATAACCCAATTCCCCGGCCTTCTTGACGCATATAGAGTAAAACACCGCGTCCTTCACGTTCGATTTCTTCTAGTGCGGCAGTAAGTTGGTCTCCACAGTCGCAGCGTAAGGAATGAAAAACATCCCCAGTGAGACATTCCGAGTGAACCCGGACGAGCACTGGATTCCCATCGTCAACCGTACCTTTAACTAACGCTATGTGTTCTTCCCGATCAAGAATGCTGAGATAACCGACGGCTCGAAAGTCGCCAAAACCAGTAGGAAGATTGATGCTGTCAACTCTTTCAATAAGTTTTTCCGATTGGCGTCGATAACTGATAAGATCTTTAAGAGTAATAATTTTAAGATTGTGTTTTTCAACAAAAAGTAACAAATCGGGTACTCTCGCCATAGTTCCGTCTGCGTTCATAATCTCGCAAATCAACCCTGCCGGCTGAAGCCCAGCAAGGCGCGCTAAATCTACAGAACCTTCCGTGTGTCCTGCACGAACTAAAACTCCACCTTCGCGGGCTTGAAGTGGAAAGATATGTCCTGGACGGTGCAATTCTGTCGGTTCACTGTGAGGGTTCGCTAGGATTTTGACGGTTGCCGCACGTTCAAAAGCGGAGATCCCAGTCGAACTTTCTACAGAATCAACACTTACCGTAAAGGCAGTCCCATGGGGGTCTGTGTTTTCAGTGACCATCGGTTCAAGTTGCAAGGCATGGATTCGATCCTTAGTCATAGGGACGCATATGAGCCCACGACCATGGGTTGCCATAAAATTAATGGCTTCTGGGGTTGCCATTTCAGCGGCCATGACAAGATCCCCCTCGTTCTCGCGATCTTCATCATCCACCATAACAATCATTTTACCTTGTCTAATATCTTCCAAAGCTTCTTCAACTGTGTTAAATGACATATATCATTCACTCCTTTAATCTTAAATCGATTTATGACCAATAGATCAAATAAATCCGTGTTCAGCCAAGAAACCAAGAGAAAGATTCTGCTTAGTTTTTCCAGATGCTGCGTTTAGCCCCATAAAACGAGCTACATATTTGCCAATGAGGTCCGTTTCCAAGTTGACGCTTGCGCCAATCCCCTTTAATCCCAGCGTAGTTTCTTTAAATGTATGGGGAATTAGGGAGACCGTAAAATAATCAGCTTCCACATCAATGATCGTCAGAGAAATTCCGTCGATTGCAATCGATCCCTTTGGCAACATAGAGGAAAGAAGGGCAGGAGGGGCGCCGATTTCGTAGACTTGTGCGATGCCCCAAGGGGTAATCTGGCGAATATAGCCGACCCCGTCGACATGTCCACTGACCAAATGTCCCCCTAATCGGGTTTGGAGTTGTAAGGCTCGTTCTAAGTTAACACGGCTCCCGCCTTTAAGTTCAGCTAGATTCGTCTTTGCCAAGGTTTCGGCCATGACATCCACGGTGAATTCACGTTCGCTTTTTCGAATGACGGTTAAGCAGACTCCGTTGATGGCGATGCTATCTCCGATTTGAGTTTCATCAAGGACCTTTCTTCCTTCGAGAGTGAGCTGCCCCGATTCGGGCAAAAGACGAAGAGTTCGAACGATGCCAAGTTCTTCTACAATTCCGGTAAACACTTATATTCCCTCCCAAAGGCATCCTGCATAGTTTTGTTTAGTTAAAATCCAATAATCATAGATAACCTGTAACATGAAGATCGCCAGTTTCCATATCAATTTGAAGATTTTGAAGTGCTTTGGCTTCTGACATAGACTTGACATGTAAACCAGAAAGGGGAGAAGGACCATTTCCTCCCACTAGCTTGGGCGCAATGAAAAGGTCGAGTTTGTCAACCAACTGCTCTTGGATGAGTGAGCCTGCCAGTCCACCGCCCCCTTCTAGTAAGACACTTGTCCAACCGCGACAAACAAGATCCCGCAACAGCTTTTCCAGTGGAACATGTCGTGGCGAGTTATACTGCCAGATTTCGACTTGGTCCAATCTTTTGAGACGTTCAACCTTGACAGCCGAGGCTGCTTGGGTGGTGGCAATGATACAGGGACTGTGTGCTGAGGCAGTAAGCACTTGAGCGTTCTCAGGAAGGCGTAACTGTCCGTCTACAACGAGCCGAATCGGGTCTTTTCCAACGGGAAGACGACAGGTGAGGGCAGGGTTATCCTGGATGACTGTTTCACTGCCGACTAGGATGACATCATAGCGATCACGTAGTTGATGGGCATAATGCCGTGACTCTTCATTACTAACCCAACGGGAATTTCCCGTCTCAGTAGCAATTTTGCCATCCAAGGTCATTGCTGTTTTATAAACAACAAAGGGTAATTCTGTGGTAATTGCCTTAATAAAGACTTCATTCATGGTAGAGGCTTCTGGTAACAAAAGACCCACGTCTACCTGAATTCCGGATTTACGCAAGCGGTCTATACCTCGACCGGCGACAAGTGGATTGGGATCTTTCATGGCCACGACAACTCGTTTGATTTCGGCACTTATCAGAGCGTCGGAACAAGGTGGTGTGCGGCCAAAATGCGAACATGGTTCCAAGGTCACATAAGCCGTGGCACCGCGTGCCAAATCTCCGGCAGCTGCCAGAGCGTGCACTTCCGCGTGAGGAGTCCCTGCCTTTAGGTGATACCCTTCTCCGACGACCTGTTCATCGTTGACGATAACACACCCCACTAGAGGATTCGGACTCGTTCTGCCCCTTGCCTTTTCCGCCAACTCAAGTGCTCTTCTCATATATTTTTCATCGTTGAAATTAGAAGAACTTGATTCGTGCATGTAAATTTCCTTTCTTAGAAATTAGGAGTTAGTGTCTCCCAAAAACCGTAAAAATAGAAAATAAAAAAACACCCGTTTTTCTCTAGGTGTTGGGTCAAAAAGTCACAGCTCAAAAAAAGCGCACATACGCTTATTCCTGGTGTTCCTCTTCTCATCCAGACTTTACTGTCGGCCCCGGAATGACACCGGGTCTGCCAAAAGGCTCGCGGGCTTTACCGCCGGTAGGGAATTTCACCCAACCCCAGAGGATTATTGCAGTTTATTAAATTAGTTTATAGTTTACTCTTTAGTTTTGATTTTAGCAACCCTATTATTTTCCATGTAAGGCGAGAAACTCATCGCGCAGTAAACCCATGAGAATAACGTCGTGATAGTTTCCCAGTACGAAACGCGCCTTGCGCTGGCGTCCTTCAATCTTGAAACCGACCCTTTCATACGCCTTAATCGCCCGGATATTTTCGTCCCAAGTATCCAGTGATATTCGATGGAAATTCCACTGGGTAAAAAGGAACCGTGCAAACGTAATTAATGCATCTGTGCCATACCCTTTGCCCCAATATGTTTTATTTCCAACAACAATGAAGAGGGTAGCAGATTGACCTGGAATGTTAAGTTCTTTAAAGCCTATTGTTCCAATGAGTAAATCGTTCTCATCCAAAATGGCATAGCGGTAGGTATCCGGTGAACCGTCAAGAAACTTAGCTGCGATCTCATCTTTGCTCAAGAGTGTATTTAGCGGCCAAGCGCCACTCGACCATAGATTAACCTCTTGGTCATTGTACCATTTATACAAAGCGTCAATGTCATCTTCTTCAAGTGAACGGATGGCCGTCTTCTGACCTTTTAGCATTTAAAGGACTCCTTAAAATTATAGTTCCCGCTGACACTTATCATACCATTATTTTAAGATTAAGAACAAACTATAGGGGAGAAACTTGTTATTCACTTAAAAACTAAAGGTTGACAGAATTGAAGCGATTTGTTATTATAATACACGTTCTATAAAACGGGGCGTGGCGCAGTTTGGTAGCGTGCTTGGTTCGGGACCAAGAGGCCGTGGGTTCGAATCCCGTCGCCCCGACCACTGATTTTAAAGGGATCCCCAGTTTTGGAGATCCCTAATTTTACTTTAGTTGACCATCTTCTGACCCACTTATTTGCAGTAGTGTGCTTTGCAATATTAAGGTCAAAAGATGGTTAACTGCTTCGTCGTTTGAATTCAATTACCTTACCCCTTACCCATTTTCTTCTTATCCTCTGTTTTTTGCTCTGCAATTTTCACAAGTTCTTCTTCCATTTTGTCAAAAATATTATCAATGACATTGGCAGTTTCTACGGATGAATCCTCGATCATATCACCATAAATGTCCAGAGTAGTTGTGCTTTTCGTCATGGTCTAGTACATATTGCAATTCCTTTAGACTCAACTTTTTGCGACTCAGATAAACAAAAGTATGCCTTAGGCAGTGCGGACTTGCCTTTCTTCCTGCTTTCGCAGCGAATCTTCCCATCATTTTTGTGAAAGAATCTGCCCGGAGCATCGTCCCGTTTTCGCTAGGAAACAAAAGTCCCGTCTTCTTAAGGTCCTCGTTGAAAAGTATAGGATTAACTTCTTTCTCAAGCATTTTTCTCTGCTCACTGAGGTACTCCATTGCCTTTCTTGACAGCGGGACGTAGTGAATCTTCGTCGACTTGGTGTCTCCGATGCCTGTTGAACTATCGGATTCGTCAATCACGATTCTCCGATTCTCTAATTCAATCTCAGTATCCCTGAGTGCCAGAAGTTCCCCTCTGCACACCGCGGTTACAAGTATTAGTCGCATGGACTAGATCCAGCGACTATTTTTCATTGCCTCAAAAAGTGTGTGAAGTTCAAGAATAGATAATACCTTTTTTTGTTTAGAGTAACTGGCATGAGTTCAGAGACTAACTTCTTCAGGGGGGAACATAGCCAAAAAGAATCCAAAGCAAAAAGAACCGCCTAAACCTCCACCGAAGATTAAGTATGAGGATACAGAAAAGTTCAAAGCGATTGATCATATGATGCGGGATAACAGAGGAGTGAGCATAGTGCCATTAAGATCATTGCGCCGTTGTAAGCAGATAGGATGCCCACAGTTAACAAGGGATGCATGTGGGTACTGTGTTGATCACATACATGTAGCCAATGAACGTGACAAATATCGAGGATCAGCAAGGCAGCGTGGTTATTTCTGGCAAAACTGTAGCTTGCCAAAAACATAAATAGGCCTGCGAAAGATTCGTAAGGGATTTAGACAGAGAGCGAACAGAAGAGTTTCCTTTTGTTTTTGTCGAGGAAAAAGCCGAGCGATTCCTTGACTGGATGCGATTATTTAAACACCGTAAAGGTGTGCTCAAGGGTCAGCACATTGAGCCCCATATCATACAAAAGTTCGTATTCGGCAACATCTACGGATGGATCCATGGAGACACAGGATACCGACGATTCAATAAATATTACTGGCAAGTAGCCCGTAAAAACACAAAGTCACAAAGTCTTTCATGCGTTGGAAGCTATGAAGAAATGGCTTTTGGTGAAGGAGCTTCCGAGGTTTATTGCACAGCAACAAAAAGAAAACAGGCCTTTCACGTTTTTCATAGCATTTCAGTCAGATTTTCCAATATAAGGTTTAACATATTCTTTACACAACGTTCATGGAAAGGTAACAAATATAGTTTATGATAAATACAACAAGTAAGCACTGCAAAATAAGTTAAGAAAGAGTTGTATAGAATGAAATTGAGTATCGCCTTATTATTAATCGGTTTGATTCCCTCTTTAGTTAGAATGTTGCTATCTATTTATGAGTACTCAGACTAATTACTTTGATAAGCACAACGGATGATTACCCGTTAATTTAACGGTTTACATAAAGGGCCTTTTGACTCCTCCTTATTCTTCTATACCCCTCCTAGTGAGGGGATTTTTTTGTAAATAAACTCAGCCTCACCAAAGGTGAAGGCTATTTAAGTTAAACTGCTATAAGATAAGGTCACCCCTACACACTCCGGGCTTCATGATTCAACATGTCTGGATAATAAATCTTAACAACATTTTCACAAAATCTAAAGAACTAAGTTCAATTATTTACCGAAATTGTACAGATACTATTGACGTTCCAAATAAATAATTTTAGGAGGTAAAACACATGCAGTTCAAAAAAATCACTTTGTTAGTGGCAACGGAGGTCTTAGCGATTACACTGAGCGCTGGGGTTGCGTATGCGGTTCCGGGCAACAACCCAACTTCGAGCCCTACTGTTAATGCTGTTACTGAAAATGTCGGAGCTAAGGACAAGGTTGAAAAACATCGAGAATGCGGCGCGGAGTTTGCTGGAATTCTTGGCATGGATGCCAAGGTGCTTGGTCAGGAACTAAAATCTGGAAAGACTCTAGCTAAAATAGCGGCTGACAAAGGAATTGATATCAAAACCTTGACGCAAAAGGTTGAAGCGCAATTTAACGACAAAATTGACAAGGCTGTAGCAAACGGAAAGCAGACCAAGGACAAAGCGGCTGCCATTAAAGCGAAGACTTCTCAAAAAGTGGCAAGCGCAATAAACGAACCTTGGACAGGGCATAAAGGAGAAGCTGGCAAAGAAAACGTATTTATGAATGTAAGGCAGCAAATTCCTGCTTTGCTTGGTATGGATGCTATCCAACTAAAAGAACAACTTAAAAGCGGTAAGACTCTGGCCCAAATTGCGCAAGATAAAGGAATTGCGAAGGACAATTTGGTTTCCGATGTGCAATCCATTATGAAAGCGAATTTGGACCAGGCAGTGAAAGATAAAAAAGTCACTGCAGACAAAGCAACTCAGATTAAGAGCAAGCTCCCACAAATGATTGAACGCATGGTTACTCGTGTTGACAACGATTAATAGATAAGAGAAAGCCCCCCGGCAACGCTGGGGGGCTTCGGAATACTTAGGTATTTATTGTAACATGATTAAAGGATTTGGATTCCTGTTCTTTTCAGAGTATTATCGAGAAGTTACAGCGTAAACTGAGGAACCGCCGTGTACCGAACGGTACGCACGGTGGTGTGGGAGGTCGGCCACTCAAATAATGGGTGGCCTCCTACCCGATTTCGCCCCAAGGGCATGATATTATAAATTTAATGGAAAATTAGGAGTAGTTTTTGGCAATTGCAATTTCTCTAAAAGTAAATAATGGTGTAGTGCTTGTAGCAGATAGGTGGATGCACCAGGATAGTTCAAGACCCTGTCACAGGAAATACCGGAGCAGTTTAGTAGAATTTTTTAGAAAATAACTCCTAAAGCGATAAGAATTAAAATAGCAACTGCAATGATAGCTACACCGACGCCATGACCAACGCCGCCATAGCCATAAGAAGCAACTGGTGGATGACAACATGCTCCACCCATTCCACCGTAACCCATTCCGAACATTGGCAATTTCCTCCTTTCAAATTAGAATACAATTCCCATAGCGATAAGCAGAAGAATAATTACGACAACTACAGCAATTCCTTCAAAATGGAATTTTTCGCGACGACAATCATCTACATCAACACCACCGAATGCCATTTGCATTTCCTCCTTTGCTAAGAGATAGTACATAATATGCACAGGCTGGGGTATGTGGAACAATATGGTAATAAGATAACTCTTGAGGATTTGGTTGGTTTGATGATGGGTAATATCTAGTTTTTATCCCATCTCATGTTAAGTTTGAGCTGAGTGCTTGTAAGTGGTTTTTGTATAAGATGTAGAAGGGGAGAGCCCGTTAAGAAAGCCGTCCCATAAGATATGGACGGCTTTTCTGATTGGTTGCCTAGAAAATGAGTAGACTCATTTCGTGGTCATATTATATTTCTTGTGCTTATGCCCTCTGTTCCACGAAGTGGTCCCCTTGTAACAGTGGACATGAGAGACGCCGTATGCTACCCCCAAACTAGTCTCCCCTGCCATAGTGTGAGAGTGTTGATCATTGACTGATGTTACAAAAGAAAAACCGTGCACATGGTTAAGACCTGTTCTCAATTCACCCGCTCACCTCCCGATATTCATTATTTAGTCAGAGCTTCCATGAAAGCTTAATACAATATATGGATATTAATGGCAATCAGTGTGCTAGCCTCGTAACAAATCAAGCGCACCTCATACAAATGGAGTAGAGTAAAATTTTATCCAAATCAGCACGCTCTGGAAGCCTCTTCTCATGCTTGCTTGTCCAAAAAGGTTACGAGATTAGTTTAAGCTGGATATGTACAAATGGTTTTTGGTATAAGATGTAGAAAAGGGGGAGCTCGTTAAGCTCGCCCTTTTTGTTATATAAATGAACGGATAACTTCTTGTAAGTTAGTGGCTTGGTCCAAATAGTTAAAGAGTTGTCCATAACGTAAATCGATTGTAGACATATCGAAATCCTATCGACACAATGTTAAAATAGTGATAATCTTCATTTGTGATTAATATTACATTTAGCCTAAAGATAAGACAACGGAAATTAACTTCGGCATCAGTGATGAGACGTCACGCTCTCTTTTTCTATTACCAGCTGTATTTATTACGACAGAGGTATTATTAAGATTGGGAATAGTATGTCTGATCTAATGAGGAGGGGTAGTATATGTCTGAAATCGAAGAACTATTAAAGCAAGTCGAAGAATTGCACTTAAGCATGATCAAGATAAAAAAGGGTAATTCTTTAACGGATCAGAGAATCATGATTGAGAGTCAAATATTGGATATTATCTTAAATAACTACCAAGAAGTGTTAATGAAGAAGGTAAATCAGAATTAGAGACTAAAGGAGCCCTCGGCAATGCTGGGGACCTTTATTATCTACATATTACGACAATACATTACCTTTTATACGGTTGATATTATCGCTACATAGTACTAGAATATCCGAGTGCGCAAATTTATTATGAAAGAGGATGTTCTAAGTTGAAACTCACTGTCCTCGAACGAATAGAAGAACTAAGATTACAAATGCAAAAAATTGCTTCAGATAAAGATCTTACGGACACGAGAGTGGTAGGGGTTAGCGAAAAGCTTGACGTATTGATTAACCAGTTTTATATTGCCAAGAAAAGAAACAATGATCTTGATTTAATCTAGTTCATTTAGTAGTTCGGATTCAACCAAAACCTCACAAACTCCATAGGCTGTTTCCCTTCATCGGTCAGTATCTTTCCTCTACCATGGCATTTCTTACAAATGAGGAAGATTGGTTCGTCTGGTTTATGCGGGATCATCCTTTCAATGAAACGTCCCTCGTTGCCGGGGGCTTGATTCCTTCCAACCCCTGTTGTATTCTATTTTAGCCATTTTGCGTTCGAGTGATTTCTCGCGTCGTAAGAGCTTGGCATTGGGTGGAGTTGAAGGTGAGGGATTTCGGGCTATTTTGCTCCCAAAATTGTAGCTCTCGCCAGTCCCCGGAATGCCCAACGTAAGACCCCGTTTGCTTTTAAGGTGATGCCTTTGGCGTTCTTGAAACTTGTAGAGTTGACACCTTTTTTACCTACATTTAACTTATAGTGGTTTTTTGTTGTTTGTCGTAGTTCGATTTAGTCGCAAATTGTAATTACTATTTTAATATAAATAAAGTCAATAATGCTTAAATCAGCTATTCACTCTACTCTACATTATGTCACACGCTAAGACATCGTATGAGAAAAATAGCTCCCGCTAATCCCCACACGGAGAGGCTATCTAGATTGCTACGTGTTATATTTTAGGATATACTTTATACGACCCTATAACACAAAAATGTTTTGAGGTGCTTTATATAGAGGAGAGAAGAAATTTGAGGAAAATAGGGATCGTCATGGATTCTACAGGATATTTGAGCAACGATATCCTAGAACAATTTCAGATTAACGTCGTACCCCTCACAGTCAACATCGGGGATGAAACGTTTTCTGAACTTGAATTATCCAATGTTGTTTTTTTTGAAAAGTTAAGTCATATCTCGGGTTTGCCCACAACTTCACAACCTCCCGTCGGCTCATTTCTTCAAACCTATGAATCGTTATTTTCGCAAGGCATTGAGGAGATTGTAAGCATTCATCTCTCTGCAGCAATAAGTGGGACACTGCACTCTGCTCAGATGGCGAAAGATTTGGCATCCAGCCCGAATATCCACATTTTCGATTCGAAGTCCTCTGCGTTGGGGCTAGGTGCTCTCGCTTGGGCTGCAGCAGAATGGGCAGAAGAAGGACTACGTGCATCGGAAATTATGATGAACCTTGATAATTTAAAACAACAGACTGAACTCTATTTCATAGTCAATTCGCTCGAAAATTTGCGTAAAGGCGGTCGAATCGGAGGGGCAGCAGCATTGGTGGGCACGTTACTGCAAATTAAACCAATTTTATATTTTAACCAACGCGCAGAAATCGACGTCTTTGATAAAGTGCGGTCACGTTCGCGGGCTTGGCAACGTGTCCTCGATGAATTAACGAGGGCTTTGTCTACGGGAAAACGCTACCGTATTTGTGTTATGCATGTCAATATACCTAAAGAAGGAGAAACCTTACTTAACGAACTTCAGATTCGCTTTCCAGAGCATGAGGTTCGTTTATTCGAAGCCGGAGCTGTTATTGCGACCCATGTCGGATCTGGCGCATTTGGACTGACGTTCCATCCTTGGCCCCTCGTATAAAAATTAAAAAATTGCAAGGAGAGATAGCCTTATGTCCAATTTACTTAAACTACTGCAAGCTGGTCCCTTAAATCTCAAGAATCGTTTAGTTATGCCCCCTATGGCTCCTTTCCGCTATCATGAACCCTCGAAAAGGTAGTCTCCCACGCGAACTAACCCTGCAGGAACTAAAAGAGATGATTAATCAATACGGGGGGGACGTTCACGCCCGAATACGAATACACCTAGAAATTATTGAAGCAATTCGGGTAGAAGTTGGGGATGATTTCCCAATCTTATTGCGATTAGGTGCTTCGGATTATCTTGAGGGTGGAACGAGAATTGAGGACAGCCAAGTAGCAGCACGTGAATTTGAGAAGGCTGGTATTAATGTTCTTGATATTACAGGAGGGTTCTCAGGATATCAGGTGCCTGGACTCGTCGGTCAAGGTTATTTTTCCCCTCTTTCAGAAGCCATTAAGAACGTAGTATCCACTCCAGTAATTCTCACAGGTGGAATTACCGAACCCCAAGCCGCGGAACAGTTATTAGCAGAAGGAAAGGCTGATTTGATCGGCGTAGGAAGAGCGATTCTCAAGGATTCGCAATGGGCGGAACGTGCGATAGTTTCCTCTTCTTTCACAAAACTTTAACAACTGTTCCAAGGAAAATTGATTTACTTAACGAATAGTTCTCTAGAGATGCAACACATCCGTTTTTTGGGAGGTAATACCTTCTTAAGGTATTACGTAGTAATTAGTTAGCCTAAAGTTATACTCAATAATAACAAATATAAGAAAATTCTAAATATTAAACAATTTACTGAATATTACAATTGTCCTTAGGTTTAATTATTCATTAAAAAGAAAAAAAAACAACAAATAAATTCAGAAAGTTTGCAGGATTTGAAAAATAAAAAAAGAATATAATATTTAAAGGACATTGTCTTTCAGAAGAAGTCTTTAGAATAAACACCCAGAAGGAGTGCAAGCCGTTGAAAATCGCAATCTCGGGCAAAGGTGGGGTTGGTAAAACCACGTTTGCTGCAAATTTTGCTCGCTGGCTATCGCGACAGGGGACAACAGTTTTGGCAGTCGATGCGGACCCCGATGCCAGCCTTGGCTCAGTCATGGGAATCTCAGATGATGTTCTAGCGGATTTAAAACCCATTGTCGACATGAAAGAACTAATTGAAGAACGAATGGGTGGCAGCGGTACCTTTTATCCTTTAAACCCCAATGTGGATGATATACTTGACGATTACTGTGTCTCGGTGGGTCCAATTCGTTTTTTTCGTATGGGCAACATCAAGGGGGGAGGAACCTCGTGCTATTGTAAGGAAAACAGCTTTCTCCAAGCTTTGGTCAACTCATTAATCCTTGGGGAACAAGATACCGTTATTTTAGATATGGGTGCAGGCATTGAACAACTCACACGGGGTACAGCTATGGGCGTTGACGTCTTAGTCATCGTTACCGAACCAAGTAAAGTTAGCGTACAAACTGTAAAAGTTATTCAACAACTCGCACTTGAATTGGGTATTCCTCGTGTGGTTGTCATTGGTAATAAAATACGCAATGCTAAAGATGAAGTTTTTCTTAGAGACCGCTTTTCTTCAGAACAGCTGATCGGCCTGATCCCTTACAGCGACGAACTGTTGGAAATGTCCATAAATACAGGCAGTGATGAATTGCCTGAAGGGTCTCTGGGAGTTAAGCTCAATACAATCTATCAAAAGATTACCGGTGAAGGGAGATGAAAGAGGTTTTCGCTTGGAGAAATGAGAGTAATGAGAAGAAATATTAAAAAAGAGGAGGTTGTAAAATGCCTAGATATCGGGATTTGACCCACACCGCCCGTCCTTCGGACGCTCCACGAGTCGTTGATCCTAAGAATCCCATTCGTACGACCGACCCTGGCGCACTGCAAATGTTAAAAATGATTCAGGATAGAAAAATCGAGACGGTTTATGACCGCGTAGTTGCACAACAACCGCAGTGTACTTTTGGATATAATGGAATTTGTTGCCGGATTTGTATTGCCGGTCCTTGCCGCGTGAAAAAGGATGAGGGTCCTAGTAGTCGAGGAATATGCGGTGCAACTGCTTACACCATCGTTTCCCGTAACTTAGTCCGAATGATTGCCGGAGGAGCCGCATCTCACTCAGAGCACGCGCGCCATGTCCTGCATACAGCTCATGCTTTAGTCGACGGACATGCCGACGATTATGAAATTAAATCCCCTGCTAAGCTTCAAAAACTAGCTGAAAAACTAGGAGTTGCCACCCTCGACCGTGAGGAGAAAGACATCCTTAGAGACGTTGTAGAGATTGGGTATGCAGATTTCGGACGCTACCAAGATCGTCCACTTGCCTTTCTGGACTCCTTCTTGACCGAGGGACGACGTAAGAAATTCCAGCACACTAATATCATGCCGAAGAATATTGACGGATCGATTACTGAGCTCATTGCACAAACAGCCATGGGTGTTGACAGTGATCCTGTAAATATCATTTTCGGGGGTCTTAAAAGTTCTCTTGCCGACTTAGGCGGGGAATATATTGGAACAAGTCTCAGCGACGTTTTGTTCGGAATCCCCGAACCCATCGTCTCGGAGGCCAATCTAGGAGTAATCAACCCAAAAATGGTGAATATAGCTGTCCACGGACACAACCCGGTTTTGAGCGAAATGGTTGTTGCGGCAGCGCGAGCCATGAAAGAAGACGCCATTAAGGCTGGAGCTGAAGGGGTAAATATCGTAGGGATTTGCTGTACCGGTAATGAGCTGCTCATGCGCGAAGGAGTTTATCTAGCAACCTCTTCCGCTTCGCAGGAAATGGCCATATTGACTGGCGCTTTAGATGCAATGGTCGTTGATATTCAGTGTATCTATCCTGCTGTGCAAACCGTTGCGGAATGTTACCATACCAAGGTTATTACTACAGAATCTATTATGAAAATTCCTGGTGCCCAACATATCGCCTTTAATACAACCTCGGCTATGGCTGATGCCAAGAAACTTATTAGTATCGCTATTGAGGCATATAAGCATCGGGATCCTAAGAAAATCTCCATTCCTAGCGAAAAGCACAAGCTTGTAGCTGGGTTCAGTGTAGAAGCGCTCATGGAAATTTTCTCAAAGATCTGCCCGGAACGTCCGATTTCTGTGCTAACAGATGCTATCTTGAGCGGACAGCTCAAAGGGGTCGCTCTCATGGCCGGATGTAATAATCTTAAACGTGCCCAAGATGAATCCCACATTACTGTCTTAAAAGAACTCGTGAAAAATGACGTTTTTGTTATTTCTACCGGTTGCTCATCAGGAGCTTATGCTAAGTTTGGTCTAATGTCCCCCTTAGCTGTTGATGCTTATGCGGGTGAAGGTCTTAAAGCGTTCTTTAAAACTCTAGAAGCTGCAAATCCCCAATTGTCAACTGGTCTTCCACTAGTCTTCCATGTTGGCTCTTGTGTGGATAACAGCCGTGGCGCAGATTTGGCTGTCGCAATGGCTAATGAACTGGGTGTCGATATCCCGAAAGTTCCCTTTGTAGCCTCTGCTCCGGAAGCTATGCATGAAAAAGCTGTTGCGATCGGTTCGTGGTGTGTTTCACTCGGGTTACCTACTCACGTCGGATCTCTGCCGCCTCTTGAAGGAAGTGACCTTGTCTATGGTATCGCGACCCAAATTGCTCATGACGTGTTCGGTGGTAATTTTATTTTCGAAGTAGACCCTAACATTGGTGCAAAAAAACTCTTAGATGCGCTAGAGTATCGGACTTGGAAGCTGGGTATCCATAAAAAGGCTGCAGAAAAAAATAACACGGCACTCGCCCAAGGTTGGTAAGAAAGGAGGAACGTTTATGTCGATGGAAGAAATTTACGCAGATGCAATTAAAGACCCAAGCATTCAACCTAAAAAATTGTTACGGAAAGCTTTAGACGGCACGATTATTGCCATGACGTATGCAGAAATCCTGCTGAATCGTGCGATCAAAGATTTTGGAACCGAACAAATCATCGGTTATCCGGATACTGCCTACCACCTCCCGGTCATCACCTGCCTTTCTGGCGAAAAGGTGACCAAATTGGGTGAATTGGTTCCTATTCTAAACCGCATGCGTACTCAGGTTCGCACAGAACTTACCTTTGAAAATGGAAGACTTTGGGGAGAATCCGTCCTGTATGCCGCTGAAATCATTGAGACAATTAATTATCTGCGTGGAGATGAACCTAAAGTTAAACCATGGACAGGATTTTTAGGTGATCCTGTTGTACGGAAACATGGAATCAAAATGGTTGACTGGACCATACCAGGGGTCGCGGTTATTCTCGGACGCGCTAAAGATTCACAAGCTGCGAAGAAAATTGTTGATAATTTAATGGGTAAAGGGTTTATGATCTTTCTGTGTGATGAGGTCATTGAACAGTTACTCGAAGAGAACGTTAAAATTGGGGAGGACTACATTGCTTTCCCCTTAGGAAACTTTACTCAGGTCATTCATGCTGTAAACTATGCTTTCCGGGCAGGTCTCGCTTTCGGCGGAATTCCGGCTGGAGAACGAGAAAATCATCGGGATTATCAACGGCGCCGCATTCGGGCTTTCGTTCTTCATCTAGGAGAACTTGATGATGTCAAAGTGGCTGCTGAAATGGGTGCAATTTTCATGGGTTTCCCAGTTTTAACGGATCAAACCCTCAGTGAAGATATGCAAATCCCTGATTGGTATATTTCTGAACCTGATTATGAAAAGATTGTTCCTTTAGCCTTAGAAGTACGTGGAATCAAATTAACAAATATTGAAATACCAATTCCAGTAAACTTTGGCCCTGCCTTTGAAGGAGAAACTATCCGCAAAGGGGATACGTACGTCGAATTTGGCGGAGGACGGACAACAGCCTTTGAACTCGTCCATATGGTGGGACCAGATGAAATCGTTGACGGTCAGGTCACGGTTATCGGTCCTGAAATTGATAGTGTTCCAGAAGGATCCAAACTTCCTTTAGGAATAAGGGTCGACATTTACGGACGTAAGATGCAGGAAGATTTTGAAGGCGTTTTAGAGCGTCGAATCCACTACTTTGCGAACTATGGAGAAGGTATTTGGCATGTAGCCCAACGTGATTTGTGCTGGATACGGGTTTCCAAAGATGCTAGAGCAAAAGGATTCTTAATGAAACACTTTGGTGAACTCCTGTTGGCCAAGTTGAAACAAGAATTCCCAGCTATTGTTGACCGTGTCCAAGTAACCATTACGACAGACAAGGCAGCTGTAGATGAAGGTCTCATCAAAGCTCGTGAGCGTTATCGGGCTCGTGACGATCGTATGAAGAGCTTAACGGATGAGAGTGTCGAAGATTTCTATTCCTGTTTACTTTGTCAGTCCTTTGCCCCCAACCACGTCTGTATTGTCACTCCTGAGCGGGTTGGCTTGTGCGGTGCGGTGAGTTGGTTGGATGCCAAAGCATCTTTTGAGATTACGCCAAATGGACCGAATCAACCTATCCCAAAAGGCCCAGCGATTGATGAATTAAAAGGTATGTGGCAAACGTGTAATGATTATTTATTTAAAGCCTCTAACAACACCTTGGAGGAAGTAAACCTCTATACGTTAATGGATAAACCAATGACCTCGTGCGGTTGTTTCGAGGCCATCATGGCAATCGTTCCAGAAGCCAACGGTCTTATGCTTACGACACGTGAACATTCCGGAATGACCCCTTGCGGTATGACGTTCTCTTCGCTCGCTGGAACATGTGGCGGTGGGATGCAAACTCCTGGCTTTATGGGTATTGGACGCACTTATCTCCTCAGTAAGAAATTTATTCCTGCTGATGGTGGAATTGCCCGTATTGTCTGGATGCCCAAAGAACTGAAAGAATTCTTGCGCGAAGATTTTGTTCAACGCTCCATCGACGAAGGGTTAGGTGCAGACTTTATTGAGAAGATTGCCGATGAATCCATCGGAACCACCGTAGAGGAAATTATACCTTTCCTTGAGGAAAATGGACACCCATGCTTTGCTCTTGAACCACTAATGTAGTATTAGAAAACATGATACCAAGACCCCTACTTGAATTTCTTAGGGGTCTTGGTAGACAACCGAATTACCTAAGTCAACTTAGAAAGGGGTTTCAAAATGGCTCTAACAGGTTTAGAAATCTATAAGCAACTACCAAAGAAAAACTGCGGAGAGTGCGGCGTACCTACTTGTTTAGCCTTTGCTATGGCTTTGGCTTCAGGAAAAGCGTCCTTGGACACCTGCCCATATGTCACTGCTGCTGCACGGGAAGCGTTGGATTCTGCTTCAGCTCCTCCGATCAAAGCCATTAAATTTGGCAATGAGTCTGTTATTGGAGATGAGAATGTACTTTTCCGTCATGATAAGACATTCTACCACCCCACGACTTTGCTCATCCGAGTATCTGACTCCTTGAGTGATGACGAATTGAGTCTAAAACTTCAAGAAATCAAGGGTTTGGAATTTGACCGCGTCGGACTTCATTATTCCATCGATGGTGTAGCAGTGGTTCATGAATCAGGAGATGCTGCGCGCTTCGAAAAAGTTGCTGGAATTGTTGCTGCAGGAACGGAAAAATCATTGCTCTTACTTAGTAGTGATCCGGTAGCTTTAAAGGCAGCCCTTGTGCCTTTGGCATCCCGCAAGCCATTAATCGGAGAGGCGACTGAAGCAAACTACGAAGCAATCGTTAACCTTGCCAAGGAAAACTCTGTTCCGGTAATCATAAAAGCAGAGGGACTCGATGCACTCAATGATCTCGTTGTCAAGGCACAAGCCTTGGATTACAAGGAATTTGTACTTGATCCCGGTTCTAGGACTCCAGTTGAAACGTTAGCAAATTTGACCCATTTACGACGTTTGGCTATCAAGAAGAAATTCAGACCGTTTGGTTATCCTGTTATTGCTTACACCAGCCAAACTGAGCCACTTGACGAAATCATGGAGGGTTCCGTTTATGTGTCCAAATATGCTAGCGCTGTTGTTTTAAATACCAGTACCAAAGCTCATCTTTTACCCTTAATGACCTTGCGTCAAAACCTTTATACTGATCCCCAGAAACCAATTCAAGTTGAGCCGATCCTCCATTCAGTGGGGGATGTTAACGAAAATTCTCCATTTTACATTACCACAAACTTCTCTCTAACCTACTACAGTGTTGAGGGTGAAGTGGAAACCTCCAAAATCCCTAGCTATATTCTGCCCATCGATACCGACGGAACTTCAGTTCTTACGGCTTATGCAGCAGGGAAATTTGAACCCGAGAAAATCGCTGAAGCAATGGTTGCTTGTGGCATCGCTGATAAAGTGAAACATCGTAATGTTATAATACCTGGCTATGTTGCCGTGATCTCGGGTAAACTCGCAGAACTATCTGGTTTTAAAGTTATTGTAGGGCCACGGGAATCCAGTGGAATTCTTTCTTTTTCAAAAACCCTGTCATAAAACCTTTTGGATTGAACATCAGTTGAGCTATGAAGAGACAAAATAAAGATGATCTCTTACATGAAACTCGTGAAAAGGGATTTCTTGGTAGAGTAAGGAAGTGAAAACGATGCCCCCATTTCATATTAAATTCATGCCCGAGGACCGCATAATTGATGTTGAGGACGGTACATCGCTGCTCGAAGCGGCTGCTAAAGCGGAAATTTTCATTAAATCAGGGTGCGGTGGTAAGGGCACTTGCGGTGCTTGTAAAGTTGTCGTTCTAAGTGGGGATCCTTTAGTGACTGGGACCGGAAACTTAACACCCGAGCAAATTTCCAAAGGCGTTAGGCTAGCCTGCCAAACCTTGATCCAAGGGGATATGACGATTGAGGTTCCTCCAGAATCCCGGTTACAAGAACATCAGGTTTTAATGGGGGATGTCCATAAGGGGATTTTGCAAGAAAGCAAACATGATTTACTCGAAAGGTTCGGGCATCACCCTTTAGCGACTAAGCTTAGGATTTCACTATCCGTGCCAACTTTAACGGAGAATACGAGTGATTGGGCCCGACTGAACATGGAGCTGCGTCGTGTCTTGAAAGCGGAAGACAAGCCCATTCACATACCGTTATCCGTTCTGAAACATCTGCCAGAATCACTTCGTAAAGCAAACTGGGATGTGTCTGTTACTTTAACAGAGATTGATTCTGGTTTTACCGTCACTCGTGTGGAACCCGGAAACGATCACCCCCCATATGGACTGGCAATTGATATTGGAACCACTACAGTTGTCGTCTACCTCATCAATCTCTTGACTGGAGAAATTGAGGAACAGCAGGGATCATACAATAAACAAGCCAAATACGGCGATGACGTTATTTCTCGTATAGTGTATGCCGTAGAAAATGAAGAGCACTTACTAGGAATTCAGCACGCAGTCGTGGATACTATCAATGAGCTTATTGACAAGATTATTGCTCGAAAATCAATAAGCAATTTGGATATTTCTTCTGCAATAGTAGCTGGAAATACCACAATGACACAATTATTTCTTGGTGTGGATCCTCGGTATATCCGGTTAGAGCCCTATATTCCCACAATGACAAGTGTTCCTTCTGTTCCCGCTAGGGAGATCGGGCTTCATATGATACCTGAAGCTTTGGTGCATTGTTATCCTTCGGTAGCTAGTTATGTCGGTGGAGATATTGTAGCTGGAACACTGGTCACGGATTTGGCCAATGGGGAAGATATTATTCTCTTTATAGATATTGGAACGAATGGGGAAATCGTCCTCGGAAACCAAGATTGGCTCGTTACTTGTGCTTGTTCAGCTGGTCCAAGTTTTGAAGGTGGCGGGATAACATTTGGTATGCGTGCGATGCCAGGGGCGATTGAACGAGTTATTATTGATTCCGAAACTCTGGATGTATCCCTTAAGGTGATTAACAACCTTCCCCCGGTTGGAATATGTGGATCGGGACTTGTGGATTGTATGGCCAAACTACTCGGAGCAGGTATTATTGACCGCGCTGGAAATTTCCAATTGGCTCATCACTCGGGTTCGGAACGGATACGAGCTACTCCGGATGACAAAGAATTTGTCCTAGCTTGGGCTCATCAATCTGGTGGAAAAAAAGATGTGGTTATCACAGAAAATGATGTTAAGAATGTCATCCGAGCTAAAGGGGCCATCTATGCCGGTATCCGCTCATTACTCAACATGGTTGCTGTCGATATTGAAATGATCAGTCGGATCGTCATTGCTGGAGGATTCGGTAATTACCTCAATGTGCACGATTCTGTTCAAATTGGACTGCTTCCAGATCTTGACACAGATCGGTTTGAATTTATCGGGAATTCTTCCGTTAAAGGAGCGCGCCTTGCACTACTCTCACAGAATGCATGGCGTGAAGCAGAAGAGTTGGGACGGAAAATGACCTATGTTGAGCTTTCGGTTGGAGCGACATTTATGGATGAGTACGTTTCTGCTCTGTTTTTACCGCATACGGATTTATCCCTATTTCCATCTTGTCAATAACGTTATAATTGGAGGTCTTCCACATGGCAAACTATGTAGCAGTTGCTGGTAAAGGTGGCGTAGGGAAAACCACATTCACCGCTTTATTACTAAGGCAAATGGTTCATCGAAAAAAAGGAATTTCAATTCTCGCTGTCGATGCAGATCCGAATGCAAACCTGGATGAGGCTTTGGGATTAACCGTTACAACAACAATTTCGGAATTGCTTGAAGAAAGCAAAAACCCTAAAGCAATCCCTCCTGGAATGGCGAAGAATATCTTTATCGAATATAAACTTCAGCAGTCACTAGTTGAGTCTAAAGATATTGATCTTCTCGTCATGGGAGGTCCACAGGGGGCAGGGTGTTATTGCTATCCCAATGACCTTTTGCGTAAACATATTGAGAGCATCGGAGAGAACTATGATTTTGTGGCTGTAGATTCAGAAGCTGGTTTGGAACATATTAGTCGTCGTACTATACCTCATATCGACGAGATGTTCGTTATCAGCGATTCTTCGGCACGGGGTATACGTTCTGCGGGGCGGGTTCACGATCTCATTCGGGGACTTAAGTCTGCTGTAAATACCATATATTTGGTCGTCACCAAAACCACAGAGGGCAGCATAGAATCCTTAAGCGAAGAAATCGAACGTACAGGACTCACTCTTATTGGAGACATTCCGTTGGATCCCTTAGTGGTGGAATATGACTTGGCGGGTAAACCATTATTTGATTTACCTGATGATGCCGTCTCGGTTAAGGCTGTTGAAAGTATTTTAAACCGAGCCGGAATCTTTAACTAGAAAGGAGAGAAGTTCATGTCCGTAGCATTAGTGAAAGAAAGATATTCTAGTAAAGTCGGAGAGGTTGTACTAGGAGCAACTCCTGAACAAGGAGGAACAAGAACCTCTACAGTGACAGTTGGCGGGGATAGTACTTTACCTTTTCTCCATTTTGAAGGACAAATGCAGAATCGTCCCATAATTGCCATGGAAGTCAATGACATTGTCCCGGAATGGAACGATACGATTAAAAATCAATTTGGTGATGTTTTAAATAACCCGGGTGCTTGGGCAAAAAAATGTGTGGATGAATATGGCGCAGATGTTATTTATTTGAAGCTAATCGGAGCAGACCCAGAAGGTGAGAATCGTTCTCCGGAAGATTGTACTCGTGTTGTGAAAGAGGTCTTGGCTGCTGTTGGAGTGCCTCTCATCGTAGCAGGGTGCGATGATGATGAAAAGAATAACGAGGTTATAGCGGCTATTGCAGAAGCTACAACTGGGGAAAACCTCCTGCTTGGCCTTGCTGAACAGGATAACTACAAATCCATTGCTGCTGCCGCGATGGTTCACAAACATACTGTGATTGCGCGTTCACCACTTGATATCAATATCTGTAAACAGCTTAATATCTTAATCAACGAAATGGGACTACCCTTAAACAAAATTGTCATTGACCCTATGATCGGAGGGCTTGGCTTCGGTATCGAGTATGCGTATTCTATTATGGAACGGGCCCGCTTAGGGGCATTAGCCAATGATAAAATGCTTTCTATGCCCATGATATGTACCGTTGGTTATGAATCTAATCGTTGCAAAGAAGCAAACGTATCTGCCGATGAGTTTCCTGGGTGGGGTGATCTTCAAGACCGTGGCGTACTGTGGGAAGCATTGACCGCTTCCGCTATGCTGCAAGTTGGAGCTAGTATTCTTGTGATGCGTAACCCAGCTGCAGTACGTTTGGTCCAGAAGAACATCGCTGATTTGATGAACAAATAGCTCCATGAGATGTGACTTTAAAAAAATGAAAGGTCGTGACCGAATGCTTATATTTGGCGAACGGATTAATGGGATGTTTACTGATATTGGAGAAGCACTTCGCAATAAAGATCCAAAGCCCTTACAATATTGGGCTGTGAAGCAACATGAAGGTGGAGCACACTACCTTGACGTTAATTCAGGCCCTGCTATCCCAACTGAAGAGCGTGTCGCAGCATATGAGTGGATGGTTAATGTCATTCAAGAAGTTTCAGATCTGCCCCTTGTCTTAGACTCAACTAACTATAATGCGATCGAAGCTGGCTTAAAAGTTTGTAAACGTCCTGCGATTATTAACTCTTGCCCAGCAGAGCAAGTGAAAATTGAACGCGTATTCCCCATGGCCATACAATATAACGCCGGCATTATTGGTTTGACCATGGACAAACAAGGTATTCCGAAAAACTCTGAGAACAGAGTGGCTTTTGCCATGGAATTAGTAGCAGCTGCAGATGAATACGGCTTGCCAATGGAAGACCTTTTCATTGATCCCCTGATTCTTCCTGTTAATGTGGCTCAGGAGCATGCTCCTGAAGTTTTAGAAAGTCTACGTCAAGTAAAAATGTTGGCGAACCCAGCTCCACGTACAGTTCTTGGCTTATCGAACGTATCGCAAAAGTCACCTGACCGTAATTTAATTAATCGAACGTATCTTGCCATGGCCATTGCTTCCGGACTTGATGCAGCTATTATGGATGCTAACGACGATGATCTTGTCGATGTAGCAGCGACTGCCCAAATCCTGCTCAATAAGAGCATCTATGCGGATTCGTATCTTAAAGTCTTCCGTTCACGCTAAACCTTACGGAAGTAGGCAAATGTAATTAGCAAGAAGCTCCTCGAAATTTCGAGGAGCTTCTTGCTAATGTTTTTAACACCCAAGGTTATTTCATCTGGATATTCATACCATCCAAGAAACAAGCATAGCTATCAACAGGTATATTTTCAGGAGGTGGATAAGTGTGGAGGCCTATTTTCATAATGATCCGCGAATTGAAGAGTGGATTGACCAAATTACAGAAAAGATATTCACAGTGTGCTTATTATCAGGAGTAGATTCGGATGCTGAGTTTCAGAGGGGTAGCCAAATAGTTACAAAAGTCACTTCATTGTTACTAGGAATTTCAATGTTTCCAACTGAATATTTAGAGGATGGACTTAGACAACTTCTTGAACAACAACTTCCTGACGAACGTGTTATTAATAATTTTCCTTTATTCCAGGATACAATGGACAAAATGTTGCGTGACGGAATGTCGAAGGCGATGGATACCCAACCCAAAGAAGCTTTGAACAGTACGGTTTCTTACGCTAAAGAAAATACCAAAGAGGTTATTCGAGAAGTACTTGGCGAAAATACTGGTAGACCATGGGAAACGTTTAACGAAGAAAATGTGATAGAAAGTGTAATTCCAGCCGTAGCTATTGAAAACGCGTTTCACCATGATATTCAGGAAGGCGAATTTGTAGTTGAAACTGAGGCTGATACTGAGTCAAATGAGGAAGGGCCTGAACGACTCGATCTTGCGGTTATAACAATGGATAGTGCATTAGATTTCGAACGTATAAACGATAAACGAAGAAACGTCGAACTAGAGATGACTGAAATCGACTCCATATCTGATGATATATTGTGTAAGTTGCAAGTTCCTGATCTAGATAATCGTCTTAGACATGTACTTAACAAAGTTTTTCCAAATGGCCCAGTTTGTTGGAACTTAAAAGTGAATAATCAAACTTTTTTGGCCCAAGTCGAAGATATTCTGATTTACCTGCATGATCCCAAGCATCCTTGTCTGGTGGAAAACTTTAATAAAAGGGGCTGGAAGGTCTTTGTATGTAGCGCAGAGGATTTATCATTTCCTCGTAGATTAGAGCGAGGAATTCGGCAGATTCTACGTTCTGGAAAGAATTCAACAATCGTATAACATTTATCGCAAAGAAGTAGGAAATACTACTTCTTTGTCGAATTACATATAGGAGGGACAAATATTATGTTAAGATATCTGAAATGAGGTATTAAATTGTGGCTGATAAGTTGGGAGAAATCTTAACAACTACCCTGAAAGCAATCGAGTTAGGAAAAGAAGAGATTTTTTTTATTGCAGAGACATCACGCTCTGAAACGCAACGGTTGACTAATGAACTTTCTCAGCTTAAATCGGATATTATAGAAATTATTCGTCAAGTTGATTTTCAGGTACGAACAGATCGACTCATGCGTCAGAAACTTATGGAAGTGAGTCGAGCACATCAAAAACACACTGAGAAAGATATGATAGAGGCTTACGCAAACGCAAAGGATGCTCAGGTCAAACTGCAGCTTTTGCAAGCCCAAGAAGTTCAGTTGCGCAAACGACGAGATGATATTGAACATGCCTTGCGCCAGATGAATGCGACAATTGAGCGTGCCGAGAACCTTATGACTCAGATCTGTATGGCGATTAGTTTATTACAAGGTGGATTAGAAGACTCGTTACAAACCCAGAACCACGAACAACGTTTAGAAATGGGTCTAAGGGTCATTAAAGCGCAAGAGGAAGAACGACGTCGTGTTGCAAGAGAAATACATGATGGTCCCGCCCAAACGCTTGCAAATATTGTCTTGCGCTTGGAAATTGCAGAAAAGCTGCTTGATTTAGATCCCAGCAAGGTAAAGGCTGAACTCCAAGACCTAAAAAAGCTAGTCCGATCAAATCTTCAAGATATTCGAAGGATCATCTTCAATCTCCGTCCCATGGCCTTAGATGATTTAGGAATTGTACCAGCCATCTCTAAATACCTCGAAAACTTCCAAGAAAACTATGGAATTAAATGTGAGTTAAGGATCGAAGGTCGTGAAAAGCGGCTTCTCTCGGCCATGGAAGTGGCCCTTTTCCGTTTAATTCAAGAAGGAATGACCAACGTAGCGAAACATGCTAACTCGGCGAAAGTAGATATATGTTTAATTTTTCAAGATGAATGGACAATTGCTCGGATCCGTGATTTTGGTAAAGGATTCGAAGTAAACTCTGCTATGATCGCTCCTGAGGAACATTTTGGACTTGTTGGTATGCGCGAACGTGTAGAAATGTTTTCTGGACGTTTTTCCATTCAATCTACTATAGGGGAGGGAACAACGATAGAACTATCAATTCCATCGAGACTCAAGGGAGGAACGACAACATGATTCGTATCGTAATTGCCGACGATCACCCACTTATAAGAGAAGGGTTACGTCGTATTTTGGAATTTGAAGATGGAATTGAAGTAGTTGCAGAAGTAGGAGACGGCCAAGGTGCCATTAATGTTGCGCGTAACAATATGTTCGATATCTTATTAATGGATCTTAATATGCCCGGAGTGAATGGCTTAGACGCAGGTCGCGTTATTCGACGAGAATGTCCCCATATTGGTATTTTAGTATTGACCGTTGATGATTCGGATGAAAAGATCTTCCAAGTTCTTCAACTTGGCGTGGCTGGCTATTTATTAAAAGATGTAGACTCAAAAACATTGATTCATTCAATACGTAAGGTGTACTCAGGAGAACCTATATTGTCTCCAACCGTTACAGGTAAATTGCTGGAGCAATTTACACAACCAAGCCCTTTGAAAAATACTTGTGGACTCAGTGAACGTGAGATGGAAATTCTTTATTATGTGGTACGTGGATCTTCCAACCGGGAGATTGGAACTGCTTTATTTATTAGTGAAAAGACTGTGAAGAATCATCTTTCGAGCATTTATCGTAAATTAGCTGTTGAGGACCGCACTCAAGCAGCTCTTAAAGCGGTTAAACTAAAATTCGTTCAACTTGACTAATGACTAGTGGATTTTCAATTACCATTGCGTAACAAGTGTTAAACGGGTAATATAGACCTAGATAAAATTATAATTACGAGTTTAAGACATGAATATTAAAATATAAAAACACAATAGCGTCATTAAAGTTTTTTCTCTCATTTTCATTGGAAAAGAGAAGCCATTCAGACGCTATTTTTGGAGGATTATTGTATGAAAATTAGCTTTTTCGGTGCAGCACAAGTTGTCACGGGATCATCATTTCTCGTTGAATCTGGCGAATCGCGTATTTTAATCGATTGTGGAATGTTTCAGGGATCCAAAGCACTGAAAGAGTTAAATTACGATAAGTTTCCCTATAACCCAGGAAGTATTGACGCAGTCATTTTAACCCATGCACATACTGACCACTCTGGAATGCTGCCTAAACTGATTAAGGCAGGTTTCAAGGGTACTATCTGGGCTACCCCTGAAACCATTAAATTATGTTCAATAATGCTCCCGGATAGTGGCCATATTCAAGAAATGGAAGTAGAACGTAAGAATCGTAAGCGTTTAAGAGCAGGTCTTCAACCCTTGGTCCCTATTTATACAGTTCAAGACGCGCTCGATACTCTTCCATATTTTAAACCAATACCCTATCAAGAACAAATGGACCTCGTTCCCACTGTTTCTTTTCAACTCTATGATGCGGGTCACATTTTAGGTTCGGCACACGTAGTGATTCATATAAAAGAACCGGATTTTTCTAAGTCAATCGTATTTTCTGGTGATATTGGGAATGTTAATCAACCCTACCTTGAAGATCCAAGCATTTTAAGTGAAGCAGAAGTTGTCATCATGGAAACAACCTATGGAAATCGTCTGCATGATGAGAACGCAGATGGGGAAAAAATTGACCGTGCAGACCAACTCGCCGAAACGATTCGTACAACCTATGAAGCAGGAGGGAATTTAATTATTCCAGCTTTTGCGATAGAACGTACCCAAGACCTTCTTTATTATTTGCGTAAATTACAAGACGAACATCGCATACCAACGTTACCTGTTTATATTGACAGTCCATTAGCCATCGCAGCAACAAAGATATTTCAAGAGAACACTGAACACTTCGACACAGAAACGCGTCAACTGATTCAACAGGGCAATAGTCCCTTGAATATGCCCAATGTTCATTTCAGTCAAACTGCTGCGGATTCAATGGCTCTTAATGAGATTGAAGGCGGATCGATCATTATTGCCGCCAGCGGCATGGCTGATGCAGGACGCATAAAACATCATCTTAAACACAATCTTTGGAGGGAAAAGGCTACTGTTCTGTTTGTAGGATATCAGGCTCAAGGTACTCTCGGTCGAATTCTTTCAGATGGTGCCGATGTAGTAACTATACATGGAGAAAAGGTTGCGGTTAAAGCTCGTATCAGCCACATGGACGGTTTATCTGCACATGCTGATCAAGCTGAACTTCTTCATTGGCTCTCCCGTTTAGGAAAAAAGGCAGAGCAAATCATTCTTGTACACGGGGAATTAGAAGGACAAACTGTCTTTTCTAACAAAATCCAAGAAACTTTCGGTAAAACTTCAGTTATACCGCAACTAGGGGAAACTATTGAATTCATATCCAACCAGATTGTACGGCATGCCCCAGAAAAACTATGGATGACGCCGAATGATTCGACTCAGGTTATTGAAGAAAAAGTGCGCCCTGCTTCCGAAATAACGCATAGAAAATCAACACTTCAGAGTGCCCCAATCTCATCTCAACGATCAAAAATGTCAGATCCCCACGTATCCCGCGCTCAAGTCAATAGAGCCTATATCCGGTTACGTCATCATCTCAAACGGCTTTTGGATGAAGGTCAACGAACCCGGAATTTTGACCGGGTCGTTAATCTTCTAGATAGTATGACACGCTGGCTTGAAGAACAAGAACAAGAACGAGAAAGACGGCATTAAGGATAGCGCAGGGCATTAGATCCAAGCATATTCTGAGGTTTGTCGTTTAATACCGGCTAGGAAGCGAAGGGTTTCTTCTCGCCTCTTTACTGCCAAACGTTTTCCTGCTTTTGTTGATACTTTGTCAGGAAGGGCATCAGCAAAAAGACGTGCTCGATCTAGAGCATTTTCAGGGGTCTGAATTAACTCATCTTGCCCAACCAGACTAAATAATCGCATCAAACCTATGTTACCTAAATTGTCCAAGATGTCGGACTCGCGTATATAGACTGCTTCGTCACTCCGCCCCGGTTCTGAATAGTACATGTGGTTTTCTACAGCATCTAAGATCATGGGCAATTTGGTTGGAGAGAACATCATTTGTTGTAAAAGATTTGTAGTAACCCCTTTGGAACGTAAAGCGTGATCAATGTTCTTAAGCGCATAAACAGGGTATTTTCCTGTATCATGTAGCAAGGCAGCAGTATAAAGAACTTCATCATCAAGGGTTAAATGATTTGAGAGTTCTTTGGCTAGATGATAGACCCTATAGCAATGTTTAACACCCCAAGCTGGATGAGCACCTGATTTATCGACGATATGAATGAGTTCTTCCCGAAAGTCCATAACTTGTCCTCCTTTGTTCGTTTAGAAACTATATACGCCAAAGTGCTCTTATTATCCTGCCATAATATGGTAACATTCCCTCGAGCTGTTTTTATCTTTTCATGTAAAAAGAGCGTTTTTTGGCCTTTTTATTGTAGATACACTATTTTTCATGGAAGGATTTTACAGATAAAGAGAGAATACTTAAGAAATATTTTTTATGGGTATTAGGGAGTGAACGCCAATGAATAAAGTAAGTGTTTATGGGAGCTTTACACAGGCTCTTTTCTTTTCCGGTGTCGTTGCAGTTCCAAAATATCTATTAACCCATTATAAAGAAATTGGATTAAATGATCGTGATATGATGGTTCTGATACAGATTTTATGTGAAGCGGAAACCAACCCCTACCCGTCAATCACCACCTTAGCTGGGCGCATGACCGATTCTCCATCAGACATTGAGGAGGTTGTAGGCCGATTAGTGGAGCGAAAATTACTAGCGATTGAACGGCACTGGAATTCTAATGAACAAAAGTGGTTTAATAGCTATAGTCTTGTGGGTTTAATCGATGAACTTGCCGAACTTTGGGCTATTGATCGCTCTCGGACGCTGGAACAAGAACGCACCCTGAAACAAAGCCAATTCTCACCACAGTCTACCTCTACTCCAATAAACTCACCTATGGAAAACTTGGTTCATACATTTGAGCAAGAACTTGGTCGACCGCTTACTAAATTAGAGTGCGAGAATTTGGATCGATGGCTGTCATCCCATTTTTCGGAAGAGCTTATCATCGAAGCCTTAAGAAGGGGAGTAAGTGCAGGTATTCGAAACTTTCGCTATCTAGATTCTATACTTCGAGAATGGGAAAAAAAGGGATTGCGCACGCGAATCGAAATTGAGGCAGAAGACGCTTATTTTCAGTCTCGTCAGGAGAAAAAACTGTCAAAAGCTAACGAAAAGGTTTCAAAAACAGTTTCAAATAAATATGAGAATTTCTATTTATAGTTTCTTAAAGCTATAAGATATCTTGGATTTTAGAGGAGGGAATAGCTCAAATGAAAAGTGTAAAAGATATCTTGAAAGGGAATGGTTTAGACGCAAAAATACTCAATGCTAACTCCAAGTCCATCTTAACCACTGAGTCGAACTCCTCTCGAGCTCTCCAAGATCAAGGAAAGACTGATCCTTCAAATTCCATGTCAACCTTAGTTTGTCCCCACTGCCAAGGTCGTGGAATCTATCTTGAAGGGGATGTAGCTTATCCCTGTAGTTGTATGCAGACGAGAAAACTAGAAAATCAGTTTCGTCATGCTCGAATTTCTAGAGATTTGATGAACTGCCGTTTTGAAAAATTCAGATTCGATTATTATACATCGGAGATGGGAGATCAATCCCATCGAGAAGGGGCATCAAAGGCCCTAAATGCAGCTAAGAGCTTTGTTTATGACTGTGAACAGAATCCCCACGGTCTTGGTATTCTGTTCACCGGACCTGTTGGATCAGGGAAGACCTTTTTAGCGGCAGCTATTGCCAATGAACTTATGGAGGCACAATTAAAAGTTCTTTTTCTGGTCGTTCCCGATCTATTAGATGAACTAAGAGCAACCTATAAATCACAAGTAAATGAGCTGGATTTATTAGACACTGCTCGAACAATTCCTATCCTAATCCTTGATGATCTGGGTGTTCATAATTACACTGATTGGACACGAAATCGCCTTTATTCTATAATTAATTATCGTACGAACGAACAGCTTCCCACTGTTATAACTTCAAATCTTACGCTTGATGAAATGGAAGACTATATAGGTGTGCGTACGACTTCTCGGATAATTCAGTCCACTCGTATCTTCCGTTTGACCGTTGAGAAAGATATACGACATCAAATGTATTATGAGCGTGAAGGTAAAAAATAAATATTTTCAAACCTATGCATGTCCTTAAGAGGACATGCATAGGTTTTTTCAGGAGTAAAATTTTAATTATTGGAGGTGTCAGTTTTGGCTAAAATTATTGCGATTGACCGTAAATACTTTGTTATGATTGCCAGTGTTATTGTGTTGTGTCTGATCGGATTTACCGGATTTTCACTTTGGCAAAACACACATTCGAGTGTAAGCAAAATTAACGAAGTCCCCGAAATTAAAATGCTCGGTGTCACGGTGGTACCAGATTCAATCGTAAAAGATCTAACGTATGGAAGTGTTGTGCTAAAAGGGTCACAAGTGATCAACGCTAAAGTTTTTGACCTAGTGGTCACGGTGCAAAACACAACATCCAAGCAGATGACGAATGTTCCGGTGGAATTGCAAGTGAATCTTATAGGTGATGACAGCAAAAAGGTAATCTCACCTGGAGTCTTAACTTTATTAGAGCCTGGAGGCACAGCACGTGTTGCTTTTAAACAGATTAAGGCTTTAGGAGATGCATTAGGTAAAAGCGCTACAGCTGGGCAACACTTAATGACACTGCGCATTAAACCTAATCCTGAGGGGGGAGTCGAACAAGCTACAGAAGCAAGTTTTCGTTTTAATGTTGATTCGACGGTTAAAGCACCCACCACTGTAAAGAAACAATAAACATGGCTAATAAAATAAGTGCTCATTGTAGGGCACTTATTTTATTTTTTTCTCGATAAGGGTATAATAGGTTTGAGGTGCTGAAATATGGAAATAGAAGTAGATTTACATACTCATACAGTAGCAAGTGGACATGCCTATAGTACTCTATCAGAAAATGCACAGGAGGCCTCACGTAAGGGCCTTAAATTACTAGGCATGACTGATCATGCTCCCAGTATGCCGGGTGCCCCTCATCTTTATCATTTTGGGAACTTGGCGATCCTTCCAGAAGAACTTTTCGGTGTTCATATTTTACCTGGAGTTGAAGCAAATATCATAAATTATGAAGGAGAATTGGATATCCCCATGCCTTATCTGGCGCGGATGAAACTCGTTCTCGTCGGACTTCATGTAATCTGTTATCCCGGAGGAACGTCTGAACAAAATACACAGGCTTATATTAAAGCCATGGAAAATCCCTTGACAGATATGATGGTTCATCCGGGTCGGCCAGAATTTGAGCTCGATCTCGAAAGAATTGCGTTTATGTCAGCTCAATTAAATATTCCAGTTGAGATTAATAATAGTTCACTGTCAAAGGAAAAAAGTGGAGCATGGGGAAATTGCCGCCGTTTTGCCCGTTATATGGTAAAGTACAAAGGACCTGTTATTCTGGGAAGTGATGCTCACTTTTGGGACAGGGTCGGTGATTTTAGCCATGCACTTGAATTGGTTCACGAGGTAGGGATTGAGGAACATCAGGTACTTAACACTTCGTCTGATCGTGTTCTAGAGTATTTAGCAACACGTCGCAGAAACCGTCTAGTTATCAATTAGTAGGTACACCATCTCTTTGCCTTCCATATACTGTCATGAAGGGAGGGCGTTGGAGGTGTCGGGTAATCAGCCAGTAGGTCAATGTACAGAACCGCTTAACATGGGCATAGCCTTATTTGCACCGATTAGTTCGGTGGCCGGGAGCGCAACTCTCTTTTTTACGCAACCTCTCATAAATGGTCGCGTTTTTGCATCATCTGCTGTTATAATCGGCTCAGAACTATTCCTATTCATTGCCCAGCGCCTTTTTCGGCTTGAAAGTCTACCAGTTCTTGATGTGAAGAATGGGCAAACAGTACAAATGCCCCTTTCTGAGCTTCAAGGATTCTTAAAATGGATGTCCAACGGATCTGCCGGAGAGTACACGGGGATAATGCCTAACCGCGGTTTTCTAACTCCCGAAACCCCGGAAGCACCTCTCACAATTGTTTTATTTGTTAACGGAGACTATTCAAACAATCCTTATTCGCCCAGCGCTTGGTTTCTTTTTCCCATACTCACGTTTCCCGGCATCAGAGGAGCGCTTCCACTCCTTATACTTGAACTGCTTGCCACAATCTTTGTACGAGCAGTTGTACCACCTGAATCCACGGGCTCGAAGCCACTCTCTAAGCCCGGGACGATTAAGCCGAACAATCCTCTAACCTTCTCGTCGAATGACATTTTGCAATTACTCTCCAAGTTTAGAAAACAGGGTGGCTCAAAATAAGTACTCATTCAAAGAGACGCCCAGTAGGGCCATAAGTTCCTGTGTAGAATAAGGGAACATGTCAAGGAAAGACGAAATGTCTTTCCTTGACATGTTATAAGAAAAGTTCATTTGTTTCACTATATTATTTATAGTACAATGAGTATTGTGGTTACACTAGAGTAAGAAAGCAGAAGTAAAGGACGTGTCAAACAGTGGTTATTAAACGAAGGCAGATAGATCGCGAACGCTTAGCGGGAGCTCTTATATTTATTAGTTTATTTATTATTCTAATGTCGATGGTTAGCATTAGGTTTTTGGATGTTAAAGTCACAAATATCGAATTGGTCGACAATGACTTGTATACAATTGTTACGGACAAGGGCCCTGTAAATATTAACACTAATGATATTTTAAGAATCGAAAGGACATATGCTAAGGCTGCCATTACAGGGACACCGGTGGAAATGGATCGAATCTTCACTACCAAGGGGTTTATCTATTTTTCTTCCTTAGATCCCTTTTACAAAATTGGGCATCAGCTTATCAATTCTGTGGATTTCGTAGGGAAGTCAGTTTGGATTAATTCTAAAACCAGTGACGCAACGCAAACTGAGTGGACATCAAATCAACGACAAACTGCAAATTTGAAGCTTATTCAGCCCTTTAATTATGCGATGGGTACTCCTTCTAACCTCACATCTGTCATTTTCTTTGTTGTATCCCTACAATATCTTGCACTCGCTGTCGGAGGGACTGCTTTATTTGTTTTGATTTTTCCACTGCGTTTGGATACGTCTATGCCTGCTCATTCCTTTCTTCAACAAGACCCTGAAATCCGTTCTGAAGAAGAAAAGTTTGGCGTAGTAGCAAAATAGCTAGTGTAGCTACCATGATGCCCTCGTAAGATGCTAGTCATTAGGAGAGTGTGAAATGAGTGATATAAGATGAAGAGGGCAATATTAGTTTCAGAAAACCCTACATTAAATCTTGAAATAAAAGTGGTTCTGCCACTTGTGAGTTATCAGATCATAGCGACAACGGATAATGGCATGGAAGCCTTGCGTTTCGCTCACCGATTTGAGCCTGATTTAATAATTATGGGTTGGAATTTACGCGGCCTTAATTCTTCGGAGGTTCTTCAAAATCTGGTTGAGCAACATCTTTGTCCAATTATTGTTGTTCTTACCCAAGAGGAACATCACGTTTTATCTGAAGTGATCGAGGCAGATGCCCACCACGTTATTCAATATCCATGGCGTGCGCTTGAAATGGCAGCAGCTATACAGCTAGCAGAGCATCGCTTTGTCCGTGAAACGGAACATTCCCAGCAAATTCAACGTTTAGAGGAAGAACTTAAAACACGAAAGATAATCTTTCAAGCCATGCTTTCCCTCATTCAACAACGGGGATTTTCTGAGCAGGCTGCTTATACTGCACTACGTACCCAAGCAATGGTTACGCGTAAATCCATGAGAGCTGTGGCCCGTGATGTTCTTAAAGGCGTATGGTTACCTGAGCTGAATTGATCAGACAGAAAGGAGTCTTGTTTAATGAAAGTGTTAGTTAAACATATTAAAGGGATGCATTTTCAGGGCGAAGGAAGCTCAAAGGTCTTGACTCATTTAGATGCAAGTGTTACGGCTGGGGGAACTGGGCATGGAACCAGTCCTATGGAACTCTTATTAATCTCTATTGCTGGCTGCAGCGGGATGGACGTTGTCACGATTCTTGAAAAGATGCAGGTGAAATTTCAGCGCTTTGAGACTACAGTTGAAGGTGAACGTGCCAGTGATCATCCTCGTGTCTTTAAAGACATAGAGGTTGTCTATAGATTTTGGGGCGAATCCCTTCCTGAAGAAAAACTCAAGCGTGCAGTTCAGCTTTCCATGGATAAATATTGTAGTGTAGCTAATATGATTGATAAAGCAGCCGATCTTACGTACCGTATTGAAATTAACCCCAACTCCATATGATTATGTAACTCCCTATATATACCAAACACACAATCCTTGATAGTACAAATATGTTTTGTTATACTAGGTACGAGGTTGCTGAATCGCGTCGTAAAGAGGTAGAAAAATGACATTGATTTTAATGGTTGCGAGAAGTATATTTCTGATTTCTGTCGTACTTTATATTTATTATTTTTCCCGACGTAAGAAACATAATGTTGTAATTCAAATGTGGTCAACTATTGTTGTAGGGATGCTTGCTGGTTTAATAAGTCAATTAGCCGAAGTTAAACTTGGAAATCTTAGTTGGAACTCCATTCAGATCAGTTTCTATCTCTATTTTGCTCTTATTATTTATTCCTTGTGGAAATTAACATTAGAGCTTAAAAGACGACGTCATTGAACGTTAAAGGTAAGGGGCCGCATCTTAACAAAATTTGCGGCTTGTTTTTTTGCTGCGTGATATATAGTATATAATCTTAAAGAAGGAGAAAGTGTTTGAATGAGAAGAACTAAGAGTACAATTCGACTAAAGAAGATTTTAGCCTTTATTATCTATAATCTAGTTTTGGCTGCTATTCTTGCCCCTTTCGTATTGTTTTGGGGACCATTTCAGTCTCTCAAAACTGTGGCCGTTGGTTCAGTCTACACCTCGCGGCATCCGCAGGTAGTAAAAGCCTTTCTTTCTCAAGCTGAGATAGATCGTATTATGAGCGAAGCATCTAAAGGGCTAAGCGATGGGAAAGCCATTGCTCGTACAAAGGTAGTTGCAGATGCCAGTTCGGGAATAACGGTTGAAGATATTCAAGGTCCAAGTTTCAAAGGCAAAGTAATGCTGATAAAAGATCCGAAAAGAGTCAAATTGGCCGTAACGAAAGAAATCGGTGTTACTGGTGAACGGGTCAGTGACCTAGTTAAAGATATGGGAGCAATTGCCGGAATTAATGCCGGAGGCTTCTATGACCCAAATGGTAAAGGAAATGGAGCCTTTCCAGACGGGTTAACTATGCATAACGGAATACTTGTGCACAATAATGTAGGTGAAAAAGCGGTCAATATTGTCGGCTTTGATGATCAGGGTAAACTGGTTCTCGGCAAGATGACAGCTAATCAGTTAGAAGAGAAACACATTCGTGAAGCTGTTACTTTTGAACCTAATCTGATTGTAGATGGGAAATCTGTAATTACTGGAGACGGGGGGTGGGGTATTGCCCCTCGGACAGGAATAGGTCAAATGGCTGACGGAACTGTAATTTTTGTAGTTATTGATGGTCGTCAACCCACTTGGAGTATTGGAGCAACATTGCGAGATTTAATGAATGTTTTTGAAGATTATAATGCCGTGAATGCCGTCAATTTAGATGGCGGCTCTTCATCAGAACTTGTCTACAACTCCAAAGTCTTAAATCGACTTTGGGATATCTTCGGGGAACGATATATACCGACCGCCTTTGTGGTCACTCCATAAGTCCTTTGCATATATAAACTTCCACCAAAAAGGAGAATCGCATGAAGAAGAAACTGCGTATCATACTTGTCTGGACACTGGTTTCACTCCTCCTCCAATTTGGGGCTTACTCCTTTTTGAACAATAAAGTTCAAAAGGTTATGGCACCCGTAGATAGCGAACCCATCACTCTTCAGCTTAAATCAACGATCCCAGGCACTGACCTAACTGATGTTCAAATTTCTTACGCTAAGGATTATTTAGCGTACATGGAGAATGGAACCCTTAAAGTATTTAACCTGAAAAAAGATAAGGTTGTTTTTGAAAAGAAATCGCCCTCTAATGATAAGTCATTTGGCGTTCTCACGTACCAGTGGTTGCCTGATCGAAATACCTTGCTTTATTTTTACGCTAAGAAAAACCCTAATCCTGTTACGTACGTTACCGTCTACCCCCAAAAAACCACAACGAAAACCGAAATTCAGACTCCAACATCAACATCAACTGACCCAAAAACAGAAGATCCCAACCAAAAAGTCAATAAGGAAGTTCCTAAAGTAGTACCCAAAGAAGTTCCTGCCGAACCTCGGACAGAAAAGCGGTATGGCAATCCGCAAATAACAGAACTCTATTCACTTGAACTGCCAAATAGCGATGAAGAGACTGCTCCAGATGATCGTTTTAATCAGACAATTGACCAGTTTCCAGCGGGTGGAAAAATTGAAGAACTCGTTGTCTCAACCTCTACCAATCTAATGTACCTAACTGTAAAAAACGAATCAACAGAATTACTCATGCAAATTGACGTCATGAAAAACGTACGCACATTGAGCAAATCAGGAGAGTCCATCGATACTATGGCTGCATCAGATCGTTACGGTACTCTTTTTATTGACAGTAAAGTCGGTGCAACTCATCAAGTCATAGCCTTAGAAGGGACAAAGCGCCAAATCATCTCTAAGAATACCAGCGATAGAATTTTGGGAATTCGAGATGGAAACATATATATCGGTGAAGTCGAAAACAATGTACTTGTCAAGATAAAGACCACTGCAGACCTTTCCGAATTGAACAGTAACCCTTCTTTAAAAACCGTGTGGGAAGGCTCCATTCCATTTAACAAAAACGTACGCACACTTATCGGTGCAAAGGGACAAATGGTTGTCTATGATCATCAGACGGCCTATATAGTAAAGGCTGGTCAATTATCGGAGGTCAAATTGCATGGGGATGAGAATTACGTCTCAGTCGATGGCGCTGAGCTGATGCAATTGACAAAGCAAGGAACATCGACTCTCGCAGAATTACAACCCCTCAACCCGTAAAGTAAATTTTCGAGGTTGAAGAAGTCTCCTTAAAATATAATAAGAGAAAAGGAACGACCTTGGTCGTTCCTTTTCTAAACTAATTTCGCTCAGTATGGTCGTTTTGTGGGCTGAACAATTACTTCTTTTCAGGAGTTTGGTTCGAAGAACTTTCTAACCCCTTTAATTGGGTTTCTAGATTATCGAGTAAGGTGCGCATTTGGTTCATTTGATCAATTATTGAATTAATATTTGATGCGTTAAGACTATTTGGGGGTTTGGCTTGAGTCGACGGGACAAGGTTAGAGGTGCTTTGACCGGGTGTTGTAGGTTGTGGCGTTCCCTCACCGAAGAGTTGAGTTAATCCTGAACCTAAATTTTCGGACATTACCAAACGGTCCTGGTAGGAGAGAACGATGCGTTTCATTTCCGGAATGCTTCCGCCTTTATCTGATTGTAGATAGATCGGTTCGACATAGAGGAAGTTTCCGCCAATCGGAAGGGCCAAGAGGTTTCCTCGAATCACGCTTGACCCTTTCTGATCCCATAAAGAAAGCTGTTTTGATATTTCCGGGTCTTGGTCTATACGTGATTCAATTTGCAACGGGCCATCTATTTCAATATTTTTGGGCATTTTATAAAGTAATAGCTCACCATAATGCTCTCCGTCCATTCGCGCTGCCATCCAGGAAACCATGTTGTTTCGTGTGTTCGTTGCACTGGAAGCGGGTGTAAATGGAAGCATGAGCACGAACTCTGGTTTGTCTTCTCCGGGAATCTTCATGATAGTGTAATAGGGTGATACATTTTGAGGTTTTGCCTCGAAGAGTTCTTTGGCAATATCCCAAGCGTCTTCCTTATTATAGAAAACGGAGGAATTTGTCATATGAAAGGTTTTAAGCATATTACTTTGGACATTAAAAAGAGTTTCAGGATACCGGAGGTGGCTCTTTAAACTCGGCGACATACTCGTCAAGTCTTTGAATACACCAGGGAAAATTTTCATATATGTCTTTAAAATTGGGTCTTGAGGATCGACTGCATAGAAATCGACGGTTCCGTCATTGGCATCGATAATGACTTTAACCGAGTTCCGGATGTAGTTAAACTCCTTATCTAGGTATTTATTAGAATAGGGAAGGGCATCTGACGTGGTGTAGGCATCAATAATCCACTTGAGATGCCCACTATCAATGACCATGTAGGGATCTGAATCATAGGTTAAAAATGGTGCAAGCTTTTGGACTCGCTCTTTTATATTGCGATAGACTAGCATTCTACTGGCTGCTGTCACTTCATTGGCAAGGTAGAAGCGAGGCGTCCCGTGGCGAAGGGAAAGCATCAGCTTATTAAGTGGGGTTAAAGGGATCCCGGTTTTACCCTTGTAAGATGTTTCAGCATTCGTGTCCCCAAGAGGGTAGTCAAATTCTTTAACTGTAGTATCCGCGACAACCCAGTCATTGGTCAGTTCGCCGTAATAAATCCGGGGTTCAGACAATTTAAATTCCGCGAACTCGCTGGCAGGGGGAACGTCTTTAATGGCAAATGAGGGAAGCCCCTCTGAGGTGACTGCATTGGCAAACGAAGCGCTTACACCGTATCCGTGTGTATATTTAAACCGTAAATTTACAAATGTTTTTGCCTTAGGATCTAAATCAGGCGTTGAAATTTCTCGTGGACCCATCATTACCTGGCGGAATTCGCCATTGACGGTATAACGGTCAATATCAATGTCATTGAATTTATAATAGAGTCGAATGCCTTGTTTCTGGTTATAGGTCTGCAACATGGGTCGAGTATCGTTTAGCCGGATGTTGTTGAGTGTCGCTTGATCAGTTTTTAAAGCACTCATTGTGATGGGTGTATTTCCTGGATAATCTACTTCTTTAATGTGGTCTAAGCCATAGCCGAATCTCGTCAATTCAATTTCACGTTGGATGTAAGGCTGCTCTTTGTTCAGCTCGTTTGGAATAACAATAAACGATTGAATGAGTGCGGGAACAATACCATAGATTAAGATTCCTATGGTAAAGATACCCACTACCGGAACCGTCAAAAAACGCGAATCTTTAAACGTCAAGGAGATACCAGTTAAAATAAATCCCAAAGCACTCAGGACAATTAGAATTTTTAGCGCGGGAAGGGTTGCAGTTAAATCTGTATAGCCTGCACCAACAACGTGCCCATGTACAGAGTAAAGTAATTGATAAATATCAAGGAAATAACCGAAAGCTTTTAATGCAAAGAGAATTCCGATCAATAATGCAAGGTGACGCCGAGCGCTGGCGGTTATTTCAACTGCACCGTTTCGCCATAGTTTGCTCGAATGAAATCGTAAGACACCAGTGACAATGTAAAAAATTGTGGTAAACAAGGCAAGTAAAAACAAGGGACCGAAAAAAGCATTGAACAAGGTCTTTAAGAAAGGTAATTGGAAAAAGTAAAAAGCTAAATCCTTACCGAAAATCGGATCGACTTTACCAAAGGGTGTGGCATGGATAAATGATAATACATCCAACCAGCCTGTGAACCCTGCAACAAAGCTCACTCCAAAGCTTACAATGGCAGAAATAACAAGTAACCAAATCGTTACCCTTCGTTGACTTAGACTTAGAACCTTACGGTTCATATCTTGAACTAAGCGTAAGCGCAGGCGCAAGCGTTCATTTACGAAGGTAACGATGGCATGGCGAACAGAAAATAAGGTTCCGGCAATAAAAATAAAAAGAATTGTTCCATTTACTGCTTGAAAAAGCAATTTGCTCAGGAGTGGCGTCCAAAACAATTGAGAATAACCGAGATCTTTAAACCATAACCAATCTTCAAATAAACCGCTTGAGGCGGTTAATAATGAGACTACTACGATGAGGCTAACTATAAATTTGATCAAACGCTGCAATAGTGATTCCTCCCTTGAAACTTTTTACAAAACTTGTTTTCAACACTAAGTTATATAATCTAAACTAGTTTAACTATATTCTTCCCTGTAAATGAAAATCCCTTCATTAAGTTCAGAGAATTTGCACCTATTACTTTTAAAATCTGGGTAAGATATGGTATACTGATCTAGAAATACCCTAAAGGGGTATGATAGAATTTGCATTATTGAAGGAGTTGAAAGTCATGTATGACGTCATTATTATCGGTGCAGGTCCTGCAGGCCTGACAGCTGGAATATATGCTGCGCGCGGGGGACTTAAAACTGTCATATTGGAATTAGCGATGCCAGGAGGGCAAGCGGCTTCAACGGAAAATATCGAGAACTATCCCGGATTCCCAGATGGAATTAACGGATATGAACTTATGAATTCCTTTCATAAGCAAGCCTTGGCGTTTGGGGTGGAATTTATTTTTGAAGAAGTACTAAAACTCGACCTAATGGAGAACGTTAAGAAGATACAAACACAAAACCAAGTCCTTGAAGCACGTTCCATCATTATTGCCGCTGGTTCTAAACCTCGGTTATTGGGCGTTCCTGGAGAAGAAGTTTTCAAAGGTCGTGGTGTGTCCTATTGTGCAACATGCGATGGTGCCTTCTTTAGAGATAAAAAAGTTGTCGTCGTTGGTGGGGGAGATGCGGCCATCGAAGAAGGAATATACCTTACTAAATTTGCGCAAGAGGTTATCATTGTCCATCGCCGTGAAGGTTTCCGTGCTTCCCAAATTGCTATCAGCAGAGCTAAGGATAACCCTAAACTAAAATTTGAACTTAATGCAGTTGTCGAGGAAATTCTCGGTTCTGATCATGTCTTAGGCGTACGCATTAAAGAGGTGCAGAGTGGTGCAACACGAGAAATTGCGGCTGATGGCGTTTTTATCTATGTTGGCACAGATCCTAACGCTCAATTTATCCAGGGGGAAATTGAGACGGATGACAGAGGGTATATTATTGCCGATCAGTACTTGCAAACCAATCTTAAAGGTGTATATGCTGCCGGAGATATCCGTAACACTCCACTACGTCAAGTAGCAACGGCAGTTGGAGACGGTGCTTTAGCTGCGGTTGAAGTGGAAAAGTATCTTTCTGAATTATAAAATAAGGGATTTGATTCATTTTTGTATAAAGTTGAACTCAGATTAAGATTTTAAACTAGTTTAAGACTTGATATTTTATCAACTTTATACTATGCTGATACAAGTATATTTATTTATTGAGTCGTAATTTTGCAAATAACATCGAAAAATCTCGATAAAGGGGAGGGAATTTTTGTGCACTTCGTGGTCTGCCTAAAGCAAGTTCCTGACACATCCGAAGTTCGGATCGATCCGGTTACCAACACTCTCATGCGGGAGGGTGTACCCTCCATCATTAATCCTTACGATGCCCATGGCTTGGAGGAAGCAATTCGTCTTAAAGAAAAGGTTGGGGGGAAGGTAACCATTGTAAGCATGGGACCTCCACAAGCCAAAGAAGCACTGAAAAAAGCCATGTCTTTTGGAGCGGATCGCGCAATTCTCTTGAGTGACCGTGCTTTTGGCGGTTCTGACTCTTTGGCGACTGCTTACATTCTCTCATCTGCTCTACTAAAGATACATGAAACTGAACCGATAGACCTCGTCTTTACAGGAAAAGAAGCGATTGATGGAGATACCGCCCAAACTGGTCCCGGCATTGCACAACGTCTCGGATTCCCGCAATTGACGTATGCGATTAGAGTTAAAGAACTCACGGATACGACCGTGACGGTGGAACGCAAAACTGAGAGTGGACGTCAAGTTGTTCAGTCGCAATTACCAGCATTACTTACTGTGGAAAAGGAACTTAACGATTTGCGTTACGCAACCTTACCGAATATGATGAAAGCTGCCGCGTATGAACCAGAGATGTGGGATGCCAAGACCCTCCCGTTTGATGCAACTCAAATGGGTCTTAAGGGGTCTCCGACGAGTGTCTCAAGGATTTTCGCCCCACCCAGTCGTACTGGAGGAGAAATTATGGACGGAATGAAAGACCCTGCAGGAACTGCAGCCTCAGTCGTCCAAAAAATCTTCCAACAAAATATTATTATGGTTAATCCCCTAGCGAAGGGAGGTAAACACTAATGACGGTCGCAATCGATAAATCAAAATGTATAGGGTGTGGCGCGTGCGTCGTGGAATGCCCAGTAGAAGCGCTTGACCTCGTTGATGGGCTGGTTGTTGTTGATCCTGCTAAGTGTATTGACTGTGGTAAATGCGTCAAAGTATGTCCGACCGATACCCTCTCTTTACCGGACAAGCCAGCGAGTCGTAGCGAAAATCGTGATCCAGGTGCAGGTTCCAAATTTGATTTAAAGGAACCTCTGCCAGAATCCGTAAAGGACTATGCTCAAGGGAATGAGAAAAAGACGATACGTTCCCAAGTAACACCCGTCGCAGGTGGAGATGTTTGGAGCGGTGTTTGGGTTATTATCGAATATAGTAATGGAAAGGTCGCACCAGTATCCTGGGAATTACTTGGTGAAGGCCGTAAACTTGCTGATGCAATTGGGTGTGAACTCTGTGGGGTAGTCACCGGTCATCAGGTGGATGCAGTGATCCCGGAAGCCTTTGCATATGGTGCTGAGAAGATCTATGTCATTGATCACCCCGTACTTAAAGACTACCGTACAGAGCCTTATGCTGAAGCAATAACCGGCCTCGTCAAAAAATATCAACCAGAGATTATTCTGATGGGTGCGACGTCGATGGGGAGAGATGTTTTTCCGGCTGTGGCCACTAAAGTCCAAACTGGTTTGACTGCTGACTGCACGGTACTTGGTATCGATCCCGAGACTAAACTTTTACAACAAACCCGACCTGCCTTTGGCGGAAACATAATGGCAACGATTCTTTGCCGTACCAGACGTCCTCAAATGTCGACTGTCCGTCCAAGAGTCATGGCAATGCCAGAACGTGTCGAAGGTCGCCAAGGAGAACTCATTCACGAGGAATTCGGTTTTAACGAAAGCGATTTCCGTACGAAAATTCTCGAGTTTATCCCTTCCGATGCGAAGAGCGCTTTTTTGGACAAAGCTGAAATTATCGTGGCCGTTGGCCTGGGTATTGGAGCGAAAAGGAATATTGCGCTTGCAGAAGAATTGGCGGATGTACTAGGGGCCACTCTCGCAGGGTCGCGAGGAGCTGTAGAGGCAGGTTGGCTAAATCATGATCAACAAGTAGGGCAATCTGGGGTAACGGTTCGTCCTAAAGTCTATATCGCCATCGGAATTTCCGGCGCTATTCAGCATTTAGTTGGGATGGAAACGTCAGACTTCATTATCGCTATTAATAATGACCCTGAAGCTTCAATCTTACGTGTCGCCAATTATGGTATTGTCGGAGACCTATTTCAAATAGTACCTGCGATGACCGCAGAATTTAAAAAACGCCTTCAGCACGGCGTGGCAAATTAAGGAGGGGCAAACATGGAAAACTTTGATGTGATCGTCGTTGGCGGCGGTCCTGCTGGCCTGTCTGCCGCGATCAGTGCTGCCCAAGCAGGCATGAAAACTGTAGTAATTGAACGCGGGGATTATCCAGGAACCAAGAATGTCATGGGTGGAATACTCTATACAAAAGCTACGAACATGGTTGTACCGGAGTTTTGGAAAGACGCGCCTTTAGAACGACCCATCATTGAACAACGTATTGCCATGTTAAGTGGTAATGAGTCTATTATGGCTGGTTATCGGGATCCGGATTGGGCAGTCGACCCCTATAATGCACATTCAATTTTACGTGTTAAGTTTGACCGTTGGCTTGCCCAACAAGCTGAAAAAGCTGGCGTTATGATCATTACGGAAACTCTAGTAGAAGATCTACTCTACAAAAATGGAAATGTCGTAGGGGTTCAGACGGGCCGGGCTGAAGGGGAGTTAGGAGCAAAGGTTGTTATCTTAGCCGAAGGTGTTAATAACTTCTTAGCAGTTAAAGCTGGACTTGCTAAACCATTAAAGCCAGACTCAGTTGCTGTGACCGTAAAAGAAATAATTGCTTTACCCAAAGAAAAAATTGAAGATCGTTTCTGTCTTGATGAGGGTCAAGGGGCCACGATCGAATTATATGGAGATTCTACGGCAGGGTTAATGGGTGTAGGTTTCATTTATACCAATAAGGACTCAATTTCAATCGGAGTTGGAGCGATTCTAGAACCCATGATTCGTAATAATTGGACACCCAATGATCTCCTTGAAAATTTAAAATCAAAGCCTTATGTCAAACGTCTGCTTCAAGGTGGAGAAACTAAGGAATATTTGGCACACTTAATACCTGAAGGGGGATATACTCAGGTACCGAGACTTCACCGTCAAGGAGTGCTTGTCGTCGGGGATACTGCAATGCTTATGAATTCCTTGAACAGGGAAGGTTCGAACCTTGCCATGATATCAGGTAAAATAGCGGGCGAAGTCGCAGCTCAAGCTATTAAAACCGGTGATTTGAGTGACCAGGCCATGACAGTATACGAAACCCGTTTGCGGGATTCCTTTGTACTTAAAGACCTTCACCATTATCGCCATATGGGTAAGTTCTTTGAAAATAATCCGCACCTTTTAAAATTGTATCCTAAAATATTCTCTAAAGCGGCCAAGATGTATTTATCTGCCGATGGGACACCCAAGAAACAGCGTCAAAAGGAAATCATCAAGATGGTCTTCGAAAACCGTTCTAAAGGCGGTTTAATTAAAGATGTCTATGGAGCATGGAGGGCGCTGTTATGAAATTAGATGATAAACTATTTTTGGTACGATTTAACACGGATAAATTAAGTCACATTAAGATCAATGACCCTGAGGTATGTTTAAAACAGTGTCAAGACAAGCCTTGTACTCGTATATGCCCGGCTCATGTTTATGATTGGGATGAAGAAGAAAAACGCATATCAGTTGGGTACGAGGGATGTCTTGAGTGTGGGACATGTCTGATAGGCTGCCCATTTGGCAACATTAACTGGAACTACCCCAGAGGTGGATTTGGGGTCTCGTGGAAAAACGGTTAAAACTATTTCACGTACTTAAAGCCCTAAGAAATTTTTCAGTGAAGACTAAGAGCAGGGGAAGGCTTAAGGCCCCCTCTGCTCTTTGATTTTTGGTTTTGCAGGAAAGCAATGCGGCACAGTATGCAAAGTTCTTTGACAGCTATTTATCTTATAGGTAGAATAGATAAAAGGGATAAGGAAAGGTATTATCAAAAATGGTTATAGCAATAAAAGAGAACGTCTATGAAAAAGAGGCCCAACTCATCAAACGCTTACAATCGTTCGGAAAAGCCTTAGTAGCTTTTTCAGGCGGTGTCGATTCTACTTATCTTATGACCATTGCTCAAGAAACCTTAGGTCAAGATTGTAGAGCCGTCTTTGCACGCGGAGCCATGATTTCTTCTCAAGAAGAAGAAGAAGCCCTGGCTCTGGTTGAACACTATAGATTCCCAGTCGATGTGATTGACTTAGATATTTTGGCACTAAAGGAATTTCGAGAAAACCCTCCCGAACGCTGTTACTTTTGCAAAAAGAAACTATTCGAGACATTTTTGAGTTTTAGCCAAAAATTGGGTTATTCCACAGTGATTGATGGTACAAATGCCTCGGACGCACAGGACTATCGCCCTGGGAGGCTAGCTCTTCAAGAATTGGGGATTTTGAGTCCCCTATTAGAAGTGGGTCTCACAAAAGCAGAGATTCGTCTATTATCCCAACGCCGAAATCTCCCAACATGGAACAAACCTTCCATGGCTTGTTTGGCATCACGGGTTCCCTTCGGAGATTCGATCACAGCAGAACTCCTTCAACGTATTGCGCATGCCGAAGCCATACTTCATCAGAAAGGCTACGTAGAATGTCGTGTCAGGGCTCATGGTGATATTGCTCGTATCGAGATACCTAGGGATGACTTCTCAAGATTTATCCAGGAATGTCCAGAAATCACAGCACATTTGCTTAAAGTGGGTTTTAGGTTTGTTACACTAGACTTAATGGGCTTGCGTTCAGGAAGCCTAAACCCTGACCAGCAGGAGGCTTAAGTATGAATGAAGAGTCAATAAAGTTCCTACTCGAATCCGTTCATAAGGGTTCATGTTCCCCTGAAGACGCGTTAACTAAATTAAAAGATCTTCCCTTTGAAGATTTAGGGTTTGCTCGTTTAGATCATCACCGGGCACTTCGTACTGGACAATCAGAAGTAATTTTTTGTCAGGGGAAGCAACCAGACCATATCATTTCCATTTTGAATCACTTGGGCGCCAAGGCTGAAAATGTATTAGCGACTCGTCTTGACCTTGAAAATGCCAACAAGATCTTGCCCTATTTTCCGAATGCCGAGTATGATTCCTTGGCGCGTTGTCTCTTACTTCGCCCTTTAGCTGAGCCTAGCATTGCCGGAAAGATCCTCATTATGACGGCTGGAACGGCTGATTTACCTGTGGCTCAAGAAGCTTGGGTGACGGCACGTTATATGGGACACGAAGTGGATACACTCTTCGACGTCGGGGTAGCGGGTATACATCGTTTGCTTGGTCAGCGAGAGCTTATGGATCGTGCTGAGGTGCTTATTGTTGTTGCAGGAATGGAAGGTGCCTTAGCCAGTGTTGTCGGAGGATTAGTCGAACAACCGGTTATTGCAGTCCCTACTAGTGTGGGTTATGGTGCCCATTTTCAAGGCCTAGCCGCTTTACTTAGTATGTTAAATAGTTGCGCCTCCGGAATTGGAGTTGTTAATATTGATAACGGCTTTGGGGCCGCTTCATTAGCCTCGGCAATCATACGTCGTATTACGAGAGATAAATAGGGAGGACATTGACTTGAAACTTTTATATTGGGATACGTTTGCTGGGATTAGCGGTGATATGGCTCTCGGATCCCTGATTGCGCTTGGGGCTGATCCGAAACTAATTGTAGAGCAACTTCACTCGATCGGATTGACGGAGTTTGTGCTTGATGTTCGTTCACGCCAAGTCCAGGGAATTCAAGCAACAGACATAGATGTCGTCATTTCTTCGAAACAGGATAAGGTGGAACATGGAAATAACCATCACAAGCACGAAGATCACAACGTTCACGGACATCATAATCGCCGTCTCCCTGATATTCAGAAAATGATACTGAGTGGGAGCTTATCAGAACGATCTAAGAAAAATGCTCTTCAAGTCTTTAATGTTTTGGCGGAGGCAGAGGCCCAAGTTCACGGTACGACGATTGACCAAGTTCATTTTCATGAAGTGGGGGCCGTTGATTCTCTTGTTGATATTGTTGGAACGTGTATCGCCTTGGACCAGCTGGAGATTGACACGATTAAGGTCTCTACGCTTCCCTGGTCACACGGCTTTGTGCAATGTGCCCATGGAACATTGCCTCTGCCAGCCCCAGCTACACTACTGCTTTTACGGGGGTTTAAATTCCAGGAATCAGGGATCACGGGCGAACTTATTACCCCAACTGGGGCATCTCTCATTCGTGCCTTGGCTCAACAATCCGCGTTTCCGGAGATGACATTGCTCAATGTTGGGTACGGATCGGGAAAAAATGATTATGGCCTACCAAGTCTGTTGCGAGGGGTTTTAGGGGAGATTTAACGCCAGAGGTGATATTATGTTCGAACAAATTATCAATAACCTCATTCAATCTGGGTGGTCGATTGTGACATTAGAAAGTAATTGGGTTTGCGCAACGCACGTTTCGCAGCAACGGGGGCTATTATTCGGCAATTTCAGTGAACTTCCTCAAGAATTTAAGCCGTGGATTCGTAATTATGCTAATATCTCCCAATGGGACGCTGTGGTTTTTTGCCCCAAGGGAATTGATTCCTCGGACTTGAAGCAACATCGTTTTCCTAATGTCCAGCTTTGGTACTGGGATACACAAAAAGGTAACCTATTTCCGTTTCCGCCAACCAACGATCAGAGGATTCCCCAATGGTTAAGGCAACTCTCCAGCGGGGAGGCAGTTTTTCTGGAGACGAATTCCCAAGTGGGGAAACATTTTGTCCCATTCCTCACGTACACCCTCTTAGGAATTAACCTTATTGTCTTTCTATTAATGACCCTTGCCGGGGGATCGACCAACCAAAGTGTCCTGATAGCCTTTGGAGCTAAAGTCAACACCTTAATTCAAGCGGGTCAGATTTGGCGTTTTTTAACAAGTGCTTTTATTCATATTGGCATCATGCACCTCGTTTTTAACCTTTATGCTTTATGGGCTTTAGGTCCCTTAACCGAAGAGAGTTTTGGACATCGACGGTTTTTGATTATTTATATTTTGAGCGCTCTCGGTGGATCAATTGCCAGCTTTCTATTCACCACGGCGCTTTCGGCTGGGGCATCGGGTGCAATCTTTGGTTTACTGGGTGCGCTGTTATATTTTAGTTACAAACGGCCCTATCTTTGGAAATCTGGCCTAGGAATGAACCTCATTGTTGTGATTTTTGTAAATTTCGGGTTCGGCCTCCTTCAACCGGGAATTGATAACTTTGCCCATCTTGGAGGACTGCTTACAGGAACGATAACCAGTATGGTTTTAGCAAAAAATAATTCGAAAGTTACATAATATACCTCTTGTTTAGCAGCATAGTTTCCCCCACTGAAGGGACAAAATACAATCAAGAGCTTGCGGTTTCTTAGCAAGGTGGCTATAAAAATGCCATCGTTAGTTAAGAAAGCGTGAGCTCTTTTAGATCAATTTATTGACTATGATTTGTGAAATGTGAGAAATAGAGAATACGTTATGTATTCGTTTGTTGCGCTGTACGATGTATTTCGGTAAAAAACTCGCTCACTTCTTGGGGGGTTGGAATATGTTGATCAACGTGACCCAACTCTTTAGTTACTGTTGCAAAGGCGTTTAGCCAAGCCATGGTAATTCGAGTGGCAATCTCTTGAGGGCTATTCATATCGTGATCTCCCTTCTTTCATTTTTATTGTTAGTGTATGGTGCCTTTCGGTAAAGGGTGCTAAGTGTCGCCCTATTCGATTCAGAGATTTGTTAAATAAGGACTAGGAAGAAAGCTGTTAAATGCTATAATATAAAAGAGAAAAGAGGGGACGCTTTTGAGAAATAAAAGCAAACGGACTGTTAGATATTTTTCGCGTGATAGGTTGGTCCACTTCCTATTGCTTGCAGTGGTTCTTCTTGTGTTAGGGAGGCTCGTCATACTTCAAATCGTCCAAGCTTCCGAGCTAAAAGCTAAAGGAATTGAGCGTAGGACGAGTGATCAAAGCCTTCGCCCGGAAAGAGGTACCATCTTTGATGCCCAAGGTAATGTCTTAGCCCAAAGCATCCCTGTCAGAGAAATTTATGCGGATCCAAAGACGTTGAGTGATTTGATTAGCAACAAAAAATTCGCGAGCACAAAAGAAGAGGTTGCTAAGGAGCTGGGAAACATCCTAGGGATTAGCACGCAAGACTTACTCAATAAACTTAATAAAAATTTATCTTGGATTAGCTTAGCCCATCAAGTAGAGATCAGTAAAGCTGACGAAATTATGGCCCTGAAAATCCCCGGAGTTGGTTTTAATGATGAAAAAAAGCGTGTCTATCCTATGGGGAAATTTGCAGCATCAGCGCTAGGAATTGTGAATCAAGACGGTCATGGAGTGGAAGGAATCGAGTCCTATTATGATAAAGTCTTGTTTGGTAAGCCTGGTTTTCAATCCCAAGAACAGGATACCAGCGCTCGTTCCATTTTGGATGCCCTCCATCATAGTGATCCATCAAGCCCCGGAAACTCCGTCACTTTAACCTTAGATTCTACTATTCAATATTTTATTGAACAACAACTTGATACTATTGAGAATGCAACTAAAGCAAATAGTGTAACGATACTAGCCATGGATCCGATGACAGGTCGTATTTTGGGTATGGGATCCCGTCCTACATTTGATCCCACGGATTATTCTAAAGCAACACCTGAAGCCCGTCGCAACCTGTCTATTGGCATGTCCTACGAACCAGGGTCAACCTTTAAGATTGTCACAGGATCAGCAGCGCTGGAAGAAGGGGCTGTCCACCCAAATGATACGTTTCCCGATCCCGGCTATCTTAGGATACCACCACGTTTAATTACAAACTGGGACTCTGATCAAAAGCCGCATGGTTACCCGACGTTTACGCAAGGGATGCAGTTATCCTCAAATGTCGTACTAGCACAAGTGGGCATGAAGTTAGGTAAAGAATCCTTCTATACTTATTTAAAAGCGTTTGGTTTTGGCTCTAAAACAGGGATCGATATTTCCGGCGAAGAGAGTGGATTGCTCGTTCCACAAGACAAAGCTCGCGACATTGATCTTGCAACGATGTCCTTTGGACAAGCCAATTCAGTTACACCAATCCAATTATTGTCGGCTATCTCAGCTGTGGCCAATGGAGGTACACTTTATCGCCCATATATTGTAGACAAAATTACGACTCCTGATGGACAACTCGTTCAACAACAAAAACCGACCCCCGTTCGCCAGGTCATTTCAAAAGAGACTGCTTCACAAATGACCAACATTCTGGAACAAGTCGTTTCAGGCGGAACAGGACATCTTGCTCAAATTCCAGGCATTCGCGTCGCGGGTAAGACGGGAACGGCTCAGAAAGTAGACCCGAAGACCGGAGAATATTCAACGACTGATTTCATTGCCTCATTCACGGCTTACGCCCCCGCGGAAAACCCAAAAATTGCAGTTTTAGTGACTATAGATACGCCAAAATCGGCTGAAGGTCATCAAGGCGGAACATTAGGAGGACCTCCGGCTAAAGCCATTATTGAAGGAGCTTTACAATATTATGGACTTCCCGTGGCCAACAATACACAAAGCACTGTTACTATTTCTCCCAGCGATTCTGCAGTCAGACCCTCACCCAAACCGGTAATCCCTGAGCGTTCACCCGTAGGCGGGGAAGTCATTATTCCAGATTTAACGGGTATGACAATGCGCCAGGTTGGTGAAACTCTCGCGAAATCAGAGCTTCATTTCAACTTTACGGGTAGCGGGTTAGTCAATCAACAATCACCCCAAGCGGGAAAAGTTGTCACTAAGGGCACAACCATCGAAATAAAGTTTTCTTCTTTAACTCCATGAACTTAGAATAGTAACGATACAACTTCGTGGTCAATCTGGGTAAGCTAGAAGTTGTAAACCACAAAATAACGGAGGAATGACAAATGCGTCTCGACCGACAGATTGATTTGATGAAAGAAGATATAATTGCGGCCATCCAAGGATGTATTCGGATTAAGAGTGTCAAAGATGTTGAACATGCTACCCCTGGTGCCCCATTCGGCCCTGGAATTAAAGAGGCTTTGGAGTGGACGTTGGCCTTGGGCGAGAAATTTGGCTTTGTTGTAAAAAATGTCGAAGGGTATGCTGGTCATATTGAAATGGGGACAGGAGATCTTTTGGGAATTCTAGGTCATATTGATGTCGTTCCAGAAGGGGATGGGTGGTCTGTTCCTCCCTATAGTGGGACTATAAAAGACGGTAAGATTATGGGTCGGGGCGCATTAGATGATAAGGGGCCAACTTTGACCGCTCTTTTTGCCATGAAGGCCATTAAAGATGCCAATATCCCCTTAAACATGAGAGTGCGCTTGATCTTAGGTACTGATGAAGAATCTGGATGGGCCGATATGGATTATTATCTTAAAAAGGAAGAAATTCCGCAGATTGGATTTGCACCAGATGCTGAGTTTCCAGTGATTCATGCGGAAAAAGGAATTCTTCATCTCGAATTAAGCAAATCCCATGCAAGATCTTTTACGCATCTTGTCAGCGTTCAGGGTGGAGAACGGGCCAACGTTGTTCCAGATGTTTGTGAAGTTACCTTAAAGGGAATTGCTAGCGAGGTCATTGCCAAGCAATTGAAAGACTTCCCTTTTACAGAGAGCGTTAGCGGCAAACTCACCAGTCTAAAAGGTAACGATGAACTTACGCTGACCTTTAGAGGAGTCGGGGCCCACGGCAGTCTCCCGCAAAATGGTAAGAACGCTATCCTTTATGCTTTACAATTTCTTCGCACGCTTCCTCTGACCTCCGAAGAACAGCAGATGATCGACTATATTTTGAAACACCCAGGTACAGGCTTTAATGGAGAAGGTTTTGGAGTCACTTTAAGAGATGAACCCTCTGGAAAACTTTCGCTTAACCTTGGTATTTTAGAGTTGACTTCAAACGAGGTTCGTTTCGTCATTGATATCCGTTATCCTGTTACGTACCAACTGAACGATGTTTTTTTACCCATTGAAAAAATAGCCCAGAGCGAGCAATTTAGCCTTAAAATTCTGACCCACCAAGAAGCACATCATGTTCCCAAGGACAGTTCCTTAGTTGTATCTTTGCTTAAAGCGTATTCTGATGTTACTGGGCTTGAACCCTTTGCTTTTGCCATTGGTGGGGGAACTTATGCTAAAGCACTTCCTCAAGGAGTTGCCTTCGGACCCGTTTTTCCTGGTGAACCAGAAGTAATTCATTGTGCCGATGAATATATCTCGATTGACAACCTCCTCTTAACGACCAAAGTATATGCCCAAGCTATTTTAAATATCGCAGCCGATCCTGAGAACAGATAGTACCTTGCTAACCATGCTGAAAAAGTTCTTGACTATTATATGATTTATAAGTATAATAAACCTTGTTGTTATTGCGCCACTAGCTCAGCTGGTAGAGCATCCGACTCTTAATCGGCAGGTCCCTGGTTCGATCCCTGGGTGGCGCACCAAATAAACATTACTCCCGCAAGTGATTGCGGGTTTTTTGTTTTTATACAGCGTTTGCATAAAAGGAGCTAGTTGTTAGTTGGCTTATCTTTTGCGAGATAAAAGAGGATTATAATCATAAAAATAGAAATATAGAGTCAAAGTGGAGGAAATATGTTCAAACATGATGTCGCAGATCTCTCGAAAATGATAGATATTGTAACAAATGTAAGATGTCAAGTGTCAACTAAAAACTAGAGGATAAGTACGTCTGCTTACTATACATGAAATGGAAAATGGGAATGCGGGGTGGATATTTTCTTGGATAAGATCATTAGGTCTGGGCTAGATACGGTGGATAGCATGAGCACACTTGATTTTCCAAAAGTTTCTATGGATTGGCAGATTTATGAGGTCTATGAAGTATTCGGTCACGCGTTAGAATATGTTTATGTTGTAAACAAAGAAGGGTTATTGGTAGGTGTTTTAGATCAGGCAACTATGTTACAGGTCGGATCTCATAAGATTATGCGAAAACTTGTTGGAGAGCTTGAGTGTCAAGTGCCGATGTGCCTGGTCTCTGGCAGTTCGGCTAATGATGCGGTCTCCCTCTTCTTCAGACAGAAAGTGAACGAAGTTCCGGTTACCGACAAGGCGGGGCGGATGATTGGAGTACTAAAGCTTTGGTCGCTGCTTGATCACCTGGCAGGCAAGTTGGGGAGGTTGGAACAAGAGCTTAACGAAACCAAGAAGCTGACAGCTACTTTGGAGACGGTTGTAGAAAGTCCGTATGAAGGCATTGTGGTCGTTGACGAAAAAGGCCATGTCATTATGATTAATAATTTCTATCTAGAGAGCATTGGGTTCACAAGGGAACAAGCAATGGGACGACATATTTTCGAACTAACCCCACATTCTGAGCTTCCAGACATTGTGCGTACGGGCAAGGCTCAATTCGGCGAGCACTGGAAAGTGCGAGACCGGGAATTCATGATTATCCGGGCACCGATTAAAAAAGATGGCAAGATAATCGGCGCACTTGGCAAGACCCTTTTTAAAGATATGAGTTTGGCTCGTGTCTTCGCGCGTAAACTGACCCAATTGGAAGATGACCTGAAGTTCTATAAAGAAGAGTTACGTAAAATCCACAGTGCCAGCTATACCTTTGATGATATTATCGGGGAAGGCCTCAAAATTACAGCAACCGTTAGCTTAGCTCAACGGGCGGCTCGTACAGCCTCAACCGTTCTGTTGACGGGGGAGAGTGGAACGGGAAAAGAGTTGTTCGCCCATGCTATTCATAATGATAGCGTGCGGCGCCATGGACCATTCATTAAGGTTAATTGTGCCGCGATTCCTGAACAGCTCTTGGAATCTGAGTTGTTTGGCTATGCTGAAGGGGCCTTCACCGGGGCGCGCAAAGGCGGGAAACCAGGTAAATTCGAACTGGCCAACCTTGGCACAATCTTTTTGGACGAGATCGGGGATATGAGTCTGACAATGCAGGCCAAGCTTTTACGTGTCATTCAGGAACGCGAAATTGAAAGGGTAGGCGGAACTCAACCTTGCAAAATCGATGTGCGTATTATTACGGCTACTAACCGTAAATTAGACGCCATGGTGCAGGAACGGACGTTTCGGGACGACCTTTATTATCGGTTAAATGTTATGGTCCTTGAGTTACCTTGCTTACGGGAAAGGCCTGGTGACATTGAATTACTTGCAAATTACATGGTGACCAAATTAAACCGGAAACTGGAGACGGATGTGGAAGGCATTTCTCGCGAAGCTATGAAAATTTTACAAAGCTATGCTTGGCCAGGCAATGTCCGGGAATTGGAGAGTGTTTTGGAACGAACGATGAACATGGTTGACGAGCCGTTTATTTTTCCCGAACATTTACCAGCTCGAATATTGCAGTCCAAAATGGGTGTGGATGAGAATCAGAGCGGGGAACAAAGTAGCTTGGAGGAAGGTTTAAATTCTGCTGAGAAAGAGTTGCTGGTCGACGCTTTGCGGCGTGCTAAGGGCAACAAGGTGCAAGCTGCTAAAATCTTGGGAATTCACAGATCGGTTCTGTATAGGAAACTAACTAAATATGGGCTTGGTGGTGAGACTTTGTCTCGGGAGTTGTAATTTGAATGATAGTCGTGTTGCCTGATCGAGACAAGGTGTCCTTTTCGGGAGAATATTGTCTCAAATAAGAGACATGAAAGTGCTGCCATTGGCATGATTTTGGTATGGTTGTGGTATTCCTTAACATGCGCTTCAATCCCCACTAAGAAAGATACGCACTGTCAGAATATCGGCTGAAATCAACACAAGTCGAGTGAATATACGCATATAAGATGATTGCTTAGCCCTGGGATTTTCCAGGTCTTTTTTATTTCTCTGAATAATTAGTCATAAAAGTCAGAAAGTTGGATCTGTTCTTGCATATTGAGTTGATCAAAAGGAGGGAAGCTGAGAGGAGTAGTTGGGAGAACTATGACGAGTTTGAGGAGGTATTTAATTTAGAGGTCAAGAAAATTGGAGTGTTGGGTGCTGGCACCATTCCGGGCGTTGTAACAACCGATGATGTTGTGCAGACAGTCATAGAATTGTCTGGCTTCATCGTTAACCGCATCTTGGTTCCCTATATGAATGAAGCTGCTAACGTTTTCCATGAAGGTATCGCTTCAGCTGCAGAAATCGATAAGGCCATGAAACTGGGCGCAGGAATGCCTATGGGCCCCTTGGAGTTGGCTGACCTGGTTGGAATAGATATTGTTTTGGCAGTATGTGAATTTTTCGTAAAAGAATTTGCCGATTCCAAATACCGTCCTTCGTTGGCATTCAGACAAAAAGTACGTGCTGGACACCTAGGCAAGAAGACTGGCAAAGGTTTCTATGACTACAGCAAGTAGGCAGAACCGGCGAGACGGATCATTTATCCGGTCGAAAAATATTTCCGCGATGCCAAGATTATGCAGATATTTGAGGGAGTAGCTCAGATGCAAAGAATGGTTATCGTTAGCATATAGCCAAAACCTTCAGAAAATAAATAACAAGGAGGGATTGACTTGGATTATAAGAGCGAGTACGAGCGCAAATTCGTCTCTGCTGATGAAGCGGTAAAGGTTGTTAAATCCGGCGATGTTGTTCATTATGGTGAATTCATGATGACTTCTCATGTTTTGGATGCGGCTTTGGCCAAGAGAAAAGATGAATTAGAAGGGGTAAACATTAGAACGGTGACCTGTCCTTTTCCACCGCAAACAGTTGTAAATGATCCAGAAAGAAAACATTTTATTTATAATGACTGGCACTTTAGTGGGGCTAGCAGAAAGCTACATGATAAGAATATGTGCAACTATATTCCGCTGACCTATCACGAAGGTCCCAGTTTTTATGACCGGGGTTGGGTACCTGTTGACGTAGCCTTGATCAAGGTTACTCCTCTCGATCAAAATGGCTTTGTAAACTTGGGAACATCTAATTCCATTACTCATGCCTTCTGTGATGCTGCTAAAATAGTTATTGCCGAAGTAAATGAGTCCGTACCGAGGTGTCTGGGTGGCTCAAGGGAGACCTTACATGTATCCGAAATCGACTATTTTGTCCAGGGCGACAATAGACCCCTAATTCAGCTTCCCGAAACACCTATATCCGATGTGGATAAAACAATCGCTGCAACTATACTAGGACAAATCGAGGATGGTGCCTGCCTGCAGTTAGGGATCGGCGCTATGCCTAATGCAGTTGGCGCAATGATAGCCCAATCAGACTTAAAAGACTTGGGTGTTCATACCGAAATGCTGGTAGATTCATTTGTGGATATGTACGAAGCTGGAAGAATTACAGGTCTGCGCAAACAGCTTGACAAAGGTAAGATGGTGTATACCTTTGCCATGGGAACCAAGAAGCTCTATGATTTCTTGGATAATAATCCAAGTTGTGCAAGTTACCCGGTCGATTATACCAACGATCCCGACATAATTTGTCAAAACGATAAAATGATGTGCATTAACAACGCTATAGAAGTGGATCTCTATGGTCAGGTCGCGTCAGAGTCATCAGGAATAAGGCAGATTTCAGGAACAGGCGGCCAGTTAGACTTTATTTATGGGTCCTATAAATCCAAGGGAGGTAAGGGTCTGATCTGTCTTACATCTACCTTCATTGATAGTGAGGGCAAGATGCAATCACGAATCAAGCCTATGCTGACTCCTGGGGCGATAGTTACCGTTCCTAGGAGTATAAATTATTGTGTGGTCACTGAATACGGTATAGCTATGCTTAAGTCAAAGAGTACGTGGCAAAGAGCCGAAGCCTTGATAAATATTGCTCATCCTGATTTACGTGATGAACTAATCAAAGAAGCAGATGCCAATAAAATTTGGATACGAAGCAACAAGATATCTTGAGGCAGTTGATCACCCCTTATGGGTGTAATATTTAAATAAAAAGGGGAATTTCAAAATATGTCAATGGAACTTAATGAAGTTGTAATGGTTAGCGCATGCAGAACACCTATTGGTGCTTATGGAGGTTCGCTCCAACCAGTAGCGGCCAATGAATTGACCAAGATTGTTGCTGCTGAGGCTATTAAGCGCGCGGGAATTGACCCGAAACAGGTCGATGAAATCGTGGCAGGAATGTGCCTAGGTCATGGTAATGGCTCTTGTCCACCCCGTATTGTGGCTATGGAAATAGGTATGGATCCCAAATCAAGTGCCTGCATGGTCAACCAGAACTGCGCATCAGCAATGAGGGCTTTGGAAATTGCTGCCATGAAACTGCAACTGGGTAAATACGATATTGCATTAGTAACCGGTACAGAAAGTATGAGTAATATCCCATACATCTCTACGACTTCCAGATGGGGCGCAAGAATGGGCGATGTCAAACTTCAGGACGCCATGCTTGCGGATGGACTGGTATGCCAACTAGCTGGTTCCCACATGGGCGGAACTGCTGAAAATATTGCTGAACAGTATGGAATTACCAGAGAAGAATGTGATGCGCTAGCACTTCTCAGCCATCAGAGGGCAGTTAGGGCTAGTGATGAAGGTCGTTTCGAGAGAGAGATTGTTCCTGTTCCAGTCAAAAAGGGAAAGAAAGAATACGTGTTCAAAAATGACGAACATCCTATTCGTGGAGCAAGCCTAGAATCTATGGCCAAACTGAAACCCGCATTTAAAAAGGACGGAGTGGTAACTGCTGCCAACGCTTCTGGTCTTAATGACGCTGCCGCTGCTGTAGTTTTGATGACTAAGAAAAAAGCTGAAGAACTAGGAATTAAACCTCTGATGAAACTTATAAATGTCTGTGATGAAGGGGTAGAAGCTCGCGTTATGGGCTTAGGCCCCGCAGCTGCTATACCCAAATGTTTGAAAGAGGCAGGAATGAAGTATGAAGACGTTGATTACTGGGAAATCAACGAAGCCTTTGCAGCCCAAGTAATTGGCGTTGGCAAAAAGATTAAAGAAGAAGCAGGTATCGATTTGAACATAGGTACCTTTGAGCAGGATGGTAACATTAACACCAATGGTTCTGGAATTGGTTTAGGACATCCGGTTGGTGCTACTGGACTGCGCATAATTGTCAGCCTCTATTATGAGTTGGAAAGACTCGGAAAAACAACAGGCGGAGCTTCCCTTTGCGTAGGTGGCGGAGCAGCTATGGCTTCCCTGTGGACTAGAGATATATAGAGCTTCCATTCTATTAGCTATATTGTGGGTGATGGTTCATTTAGGCCATCATCACCGCTTTATGAAAATGAAGCAAAAAATAGGTTAAAAGAACTATTAAAACAGGAGGAATGTAAATATGGCTTCTAATTTTGCAGTTAATAATATTAGGGATTTTGAATTTATTATTCAAGAATGGCTTCCAACTGAGGGAGTTTTTAACTACCCACAGTTTGCTGACTATTATTCCAAAGATGATGTTAAAGCAATCCTGGAGCCCATTCTAAAAATGTGCAAGGAAGTAATTGAGCCGACCAACGACGAAAACGAGACCCACCCAGCAACGTTTGCTGACGGCAAGGTAACTACTCCGCCAAGCTTTGGACCGCTTTTCCACAAGTTGCAGGAAGAGGGCTGGGGTACCAGCAATATCGATGATTCGCCGGATGCCATGGTATTACCGGATATGTTGCATGCCGCCGTTTGGGAACTAATTTGTGCCGCTAATCCTACCTTTATGCCATATATTCTGCTGACCAGTGGAGCTGCCGGTTTAATTCAAAGCTTTGGCGATGATAAATTAAAAGCCATGTTCCTTCCTAAGATGATGAATGGAACATGGTCTGGAACTATGTGTCTTACCGAACCCGGCGCAGGGTCTGATGTAGGTGATATTCTTTCTAAGGCTTATCCGACCGACGATCCGAGGATTTTTAAGATCAAGGGCAATAAGATATTTATAACGGGCGGGAATAATGATTTTACCGAAAATATCATCAACCTCTACCTGGCTCGTGTTGAAGGTGCCAAGCCGGGCACTGGCGGTATCTCTCTGTTCGTAGTTCCCAAGTTATGGGTCAACGAAGATGGTAGCTTTGAAGACAACGATTTCGAGAACACTGGGATAGAACATAAGCTGGGCCAACATGGTTCGGTCACTGCCTCTTTGGCTGCCGGGGAAAACGGTAATTGTCGCGGTTGGTTGCTGGGTATTGACCCTCTTAAAAACGAAGGCAAGGGCGAGGGAATGGCTCAGATGTTCCAAATGATGAACATGGCCCGCATGGAAACCGGCCATATGGCTCTGTCCTGTATTATCAACGCCTTTGCTAATGCCCGCGATAATGCCAAAGAAAGAGTTCAGGGACGCCTGATGACCAATCCCAAGGCCGGTCGGGTAGCCATAATTAACCATGAAAATACTAAGCGTACACTGATGATGGGCAAAGCTCACATTGAAGCCATTCGAGCCATGATGTACAGGGTTTATCTGGCTTTTGACCAGAGGCATCGCGATCCCGATCCGGCAGTAAGAAAAGCTGCCAACGACCTGATTGAAATAGCCACCCCGCTTTGCAAGGCCTATCCTTCTGATGAAGGCTGGTGGCTCATTGGTGAAGCTATTCAAGCTTATGGCGGCTACGGCTACTGCGAAGAGTATCCCGTATCCCAAATCGCGCGCGACATGAAGATCTACTCCATCTGGGAAGGAACAAACTTTATCCAGTCCATGGATCTGGTTGGCCGCAAGATGAACATGAAGGGCGGTTCAGTATTCGGCGCTTGGGTGCAGGAAATGGTAGATTTTTATGAAGCTAACAAGAGCAATGAAATCTTAGGCAAGGAATTTGCTAACTTGGGCAAGGCTCTTGATGCTTACAAAGATATGCTCAAGGCTCTGGCTGGATATTCCAAGACCAATATGAGCATGATTCCACTCTATTCCCACCGTGTCTTAACTGCTACTGCCCAGCTATTCTGTGGCCGCCAGATTCTTGATCAGGCTATATTGGCTGATAAGAAAGCCAAAGAAGTGGGACCAAACCACTTTGATTATAAGTTCTACACTGGTAAAGTAGCCGCCGCCAAATACTACGTGCGCAATGTAGTTCCCAATGTATGGGCAGTTGCGGAGATAGTAATAGATGGTGATACCTCAGCTATTGATGTTCCAGTTGATGTTTTCGAATACTAGAATAGAGAACAAGGGGACAGGTACGTTGTTTTGCCTTTTTAGGCGAAACGGTGTACCTGTCCCTGTGTTTCCTCAGGCGAAACGGTGTACCTGTCCCTGTGTTTCCTCAAATTCAGTGCGGTGTTTACGGCGTGAAGTTAAATAATCCAAGACTCGCTCAGGCGAAGTGTTAAGGATCTGCTGTTGAGAAATCCCGACCTCCCGAACCAACTCTACAGCTTCGCTAAACTCACCGACCCGGTCCCAAAAGTGAGCATCACTTCCTAAAATTACGGGACCTTTATACTTTGCCATGTAACGGGCAATAGAACGGCAATTTTCCCGAGCTCCACCCTTTTCTCTAATCGTCGAAAGTGAACTATTATTAACCTCGACAGGGATATTCAAAAGGGCAGAAGCGTGTGCAATTTTTTCAAGATCCATCTCAAAATCCGGTCGTCCAGGATGAACCATCATATCTGTGTAGGGATTTTCCATCGCCTTAATATAAGCTTGAGTGTTCTGTTCGCATGTCCCACCCGGATAGCAGATCGGATGTAGCCCGACGAGGATAAGCTTCAAATACGCTAAATATTTCAAAGGCATATCTAATTCGCCTTCATGGTTCGTGATATTGGCTTCAACTCCAGGTAAAATTTTAACCCCAGATAGCTCATCCGGAAGAATTGACAAGTTGTCAAAATGAAAAAGGTGAGGAGCACCTGGCATACTTGGGCCGTGGTCCGTCATTCCCAATAATTTAAAGTCCTCTGCGTGAAGCTGCTAGAGTATTTTCTGTAATAGTACTGTAAGCATGTCCACTTGCAATGGTATGGGTATGCAAATCAACCAACAGTTCCATTTTAACACCTCATTACTTTTTTTGTTCTCATGAATAGTTACTTGTTTAATTCATTATATAGTGTAAGTGTTAACGAGAAATTATCGCGAATTAAAGTTAAGGTTAAAATTGTAGATTAACTCTTTAGTTTATCGTTAGATCCTAAAAGTGCTAACCCCAGTTTGTAAGTCCTTGGCCAAGTCTGTCAGACTCTGACAAGACACGTTAATCTGATCGATAGAAGCTGTGAATTTGTCAATGGCCGCGGAAACGGTATTTGCCTGGTCAGCTGTAACCTGGCTGACAGCACCGATGTGCTGAATCCCTGAGACAATTTGTTGGCTTCCGCCCGCCATTTGCTGTATGGAAGAGGCGATCCCACCTACTTGTTCGGAAACTTCATTAACCATATTCAATATTTCATTTAGGCCAAGACCTGCGGTGTTCACTACTTTAATTCCATTGTTAACGTGAACTTCTTCTGCATCCATTGCAGCGATAGCATGATTGATGTTATCCCTGTTTACTACCACCAAAGAAGTGATTTGTCCAGTCGCAACTTTGGCCTTTTCGGCCAACTTACGAACCTCTTCAGCCACTACTGAGAAGCCACGTCCCTGCTCGCCAGCTCGGGCAGCTTCAATAGCGGCGTTTAAGGCTAGAAGATTTGTTTGTTCGTTGATACCAGATATTAAGTGCGCAATATCTGCTATTTGTTCAGAGCCATCAGCCAGCGAATTGATTGCCCCTTTAACAACTTGAGTACCCTGGCTGATGTTGGCCATTTGTTCAACTGCCTGGGTGAGAGCCTTTTGCCCATTTTCAGTAGTTATAGTCGTTTTTGTGGTGAAGGCGGTGACGCGCTGGCCCGCCTCGGCTATCATTTGAATGTTAGCGTTTATTTGTTCTATAGCTGCTACGGTCTCGTTGACTGCACTAGCTTGTTTTTCCGTTCCACTTGCCACTTCGGCGATAGCCCCTCCAATTTGGCCGGAGGCACTCGAACTTTGTTCCGTAATATTTAAGAGCTGGTGAGCAGAAGCAGCTACGTCCGCCGAAGACACTGAGACTTCTTTGACTAGGTCCGACAGGCTATCCGTCATCAGATTAAAAGCCTGTGCTAGTTGTCCAGCTTCGTCCTTGGAGGTAGTTTTTATCTTGGTCACCCTAAGATTTCCGGAGGCAAGCCCTTGTACATTTGCTAGCATTATTTGTAGAGGTTTGGCGATGGCTCGGGCCACCAGTGCCCCAATGATAACTGCTAGAATTGCGGCAACAAGCGGGAAGCCGAATAGAAATTTCTCTGCCCGGACGAAATTAAGATTTTCGCGTACAATGGTACTTTTCGCTTTCTGAGTGCTAAAGTCTACGAGTTCAGGAAGTAGGGTGTTTATTTCATCTAAATCTTTGGTAGCGTTATTGAAGAAGTAGAGATAGGCCTCTTCTTTGTCCCCACTATCCATTAGAGAAACAACTTTCTGCCATTCGTCGCTGTATTTTTGCAGTGCGTCTCTCACTTGCGCTAGTTTTGCTACTTCAAAGGGTTCTTTGGCAAGAGGGGTATAGTTATCCAAGGATTCCTTGATAAAGCCGTTTAGTACTGTGGTCTGAATGAGTAGGTTTTGTTTCTTGGAAGTGTCTAGAGGTGCCGAGAGAAGCTCTATATTGACACTACGGATCATTCGAACATTGGCATTGGCCTCATTGATTAGTTTTACAGAAATCAAAGAACTTGAATAGACATCGTTCATGGCTACTTTGGCTTGTCGATAATAGTAATAACCCATGAAACTTAAACCGAGCATGAAGACTACCAGGACAAGGACCAAAGCGTTAATTTTGTAGAACGTATTCCAGTTGTAAAACCAATTCCATTTCCAATCTTTCCATTTCCATTTCATTTATATCACTCCTCTTATCGTAATAAAAAAGAGTTGCCTCCCATTGCCTTAACTTCTTTCTTGATTTGGGCAGCTCGTTCAGAGACAAGTAAGGGTGTCCAACTTTGGTCAGTAGTGTTTATAATGAGGCCGGCTAGGGCTACGCTAAGGTTTTCTGTACCGGCTAACTGCTCGCAAGATTGTTCGAATTGGGCGAGGATGTTAACGGCTAATTTTTCTAGGTCCGAGGGTGAAGAGATTGCGATAAAATCGTCGCCACCGATGTGTCCAATAAAGGTTTTCTCAGCGGTTATATAGGATGCATTCAGTAAAACCTCGCCTAACATCTTGATGGCTAAGTCTCCTTGTTGAAAACCGTATAAGTCGTTATAATATTTAAATTTGTTAAGGTCAACATATATAAGGCCAAAGGTTAAACCTCGTTCTAAGTGTTGTCTGATCTCCTGATCAATGCGTAGGTTGCCTGGCAACCCGGTCAGCGGGTTAGCTCCTTGGGCAAGCTGGATCTGCCTCTCGGATATGGCTTTTATTAGATTTTCCACTGAAACCATGCCGATCGGCTTTCGTAGGTTAGCCACAATAATGCCGTCATACAGCTGGGTATCCGAGCGTTGCATAGCTAAACTAGACACCACTTCTAACGGAGTGGTGTCTTCCACAATTAGGGGATTTGTGTCCATTAAAATGGGAACAGTTCGTTCTGAAAAAAGGGATACACCATAGCGGGTACCCAGGGCGGCAAAAAGTCTGTCGCGCTGCAATACACCGACTAAACGGGAGTCTTCGGTTATCCCCACCAGCCATTGGTGTGGGTGCTCACGGAAGTAAGTTTCAACGGAATTGACAAGGGCGTTGCTATCAAACAAGGGTAAGGGCTCCACCATGGAAAGAATAGGGTTTTGATCTATCGATTTAAGCCGATGTACCCGATCTAGGATTTGCATAACGGCGGGATTAATGCTCTTTCGTTCAAAGGTGGGTCTTGCAACTAAGAATCCCTGTACGTAATCCACCCCCAATTGGACCACTGTGCGCATTTCCTCAGCCGTCTCCACCCCTTCTGCAATGATACGGCACCCTATACGCTTAGAAAAGGTGACGAAGGTCTCCAGCAAGGCCCATTTGATCGGATCAGCATTCACTCCCTGAATCAAAGACCGGTCTACTTTAAGAAAGTCTGGATGTAGCTCCGCGACGGATTGTAAAGAGGAGTAGCCGGCCCCAACGTCGTCTAAAGCAATTAGGTAACCCTGATTGCGATAATGATCTAAAGCATCCCGGAACGTGGAGAAATCCTCTATGGCACTCCGCTCGGTAATTTCTAGAACGACATCCTTTGGGGCTAACCCCTTTTCACTAAGCAGTTTTCTAGTATGGCCCGAGGCAAACTCGGGGTCAATTAGGACCTGGGGGTTAATGTTTAGGAAGAGCATTTCTCTGTTTTGGGCAATAGCAGGGTAGGAAGTAATAGCTTGACGCCGGCAAAGTGTTTCAATTGGATAGAGCTGCCCTATCTTTTCGGCAAATGGGAAGAGGTCAGCAATATTGTTAAAACATGTGGAGCCAGGTATACGGGCCAACGCTTCAAAACCAAACACCTCTCCGCTTCGGGTTTCAATGATTGGTTGAAAAGCGGCTTTCAAGTAGGTGTCGGGTTCTTCGATTAGGTGGGAAATCTCATCGCGACGAGCAAAAAAATGGGGATCTGGTTCGGACTTGTTGAGGAGGAAAGCCTCTTTCACAGCCGCGTAGATTAAATAATCGGGACTACGGCCGACTTCGTTGATACACCGGGCAAGTCCAGAACGCAAGCTTATTTTCTCGTTAACTAGTTTTCTAATTCTACGATTAAACCGTTCTTCGAAAGGAAGAACCCATTGCTCAATGATTTCCTTCATTTCCCAGTGCATATTTTTTCCAGGGACAAAATAAACAACGAAGTCATCCCCCCCCCTGCTCTCCGATTGAGAGTAGAGGAAGAGATTGCGTTCTTTTCTAAGAGTAAGATTAAGTTCATTTTCAATTTCTTCCAGAATTTGGCGGCAGATTATGTAGCCGTAACGAAATTCCACTTCATGAAATTTAACGATGTCAAGATACAATACCCAGATTGTTTTTTCATCCCTAAGTAGACGGTATAGCTTTTGTTGGCTCATATCAATCGTCATAAACATTCGAATGCTCCTTCTCCTAACCAAAACGTGGTATATAATTTCGAGCATATTTATCAGTAAGTACATCCTTACAATATAATAATTGTTCTTTGTAAAGATCTAATGAACTGAATGTAAAGTTGTTGTTAAATTTAACCTATAACT
>NZ_MLBF01000001.1 GCF_001936615.1 Desulfosporosinus metallidurans | reverse complement strand
GTCTAAAAGCACCTGCAAAAATAAGGCCCACTTGCCGTAGAATTGCTGGATCGAACAACAAATCCGTCATATATAGAAAACCGCCCGCCAGAATTCTATCCTTGTCGCTCAAACGTTCAGCAAGCTTGCCCAGAAATTCAGTAGCTTCGTTCTTGGAAATCTCAGGAATATAGCGTACCCCTCCTGCCGCCCCGGAAATTGTTTCAAGATGACCCTGGCCTGAAAGCAAAAGGCTTTCCTTGACTGCTATCAAATCTTCGCTAATCGTGGACTTAGCTGTACCAAACCGTTCTGCAAATAGGGTTAGCGGAGTTAGAACGTTCGGTTTTAACATCAACACTTGGGTGATGGCCACCATCCGTTCCGCCCTTTTCATCTTCTCCACGATTATTGATCCACCTTGTCCGTATCATTCTTTCTAAGAGTCTCAAACATTACATTCTCAGCTGTCACAATATGGGCCATCGCCAAAGACTGTGCTTCTTCAGTATCATGATTTCTTAAGGCTTCGACAATCATCCTATGCTCCTCAATAGCCAGTTTGTTGCGCCCTGGAACAGCCAGTGAGGTTGAACGAAAACGTTGAATCTGTTCCCGTAAATTTTCTAAAATCTGTACCAACCGTTCATTGCGGCTGGCCCTATAAACTAAAGCATGAAAATCCGTATCCGACTTCACAATCTGTTCCAAATCCATTTCACCCTCGCTGGCTCTATAAAAAAGCGCCTGCTCCATTTGTTCCAATTCATCTTCCGTTATCCGTTCCGCCGCTAGCCCTGCTGCCAAACCCTCTAATGCAGAACGAATCTCAAAAACGTCGGCAACATCTTTTAAGGAGACACCTGCAACATATGCCCCCTTGCGAGGAATCATGACTACAAAATTCTCAAGTTCCAATTTCCGAATTGCCTCACGCACCGGGGTTCGACTAACCCCCATTTCTTCGGCCAATTGGATTTCCATCAACCGTTCTCCTGGCTCAAGAATTCCACTGAGAATTGCATCACGCATAGATTCAAACACAATCTCCCGTAATGGTTTATACCCGTCAAGTATAACCGGCACCAAACGTTTTCCCACGAATGCCTCCCCTTTCAACCTTTAATTTCCGCTTACTGTTCTTGTAACCCAAACATTTTGAAAGCCTTTTTTTCTCAACCTTTTGGCGACTTCTTGAGCGTGCTGTTTTCCTTGAGCAATTCCAAAGACACAAGAACCGCTTCCAGACATTAAGGACCCATAACACTCTTCCTCTAGTAAAAGCTGTTTAAGTTCCAAAATTTCCGGAACCATTTGAATTGAAGCGGGCTCTAAGTCGTTATAAAGCAACTCCACAATTTGCTGCGCCGAATCCTGATTTAAGGCCTTTTCCCAATCCGTCCTCGATAAACTCCCACCCTGCCCAAACACGTCAAATCGATGGTAAGCTTCTCTTGTTTTCACGCCAGCCGACGGTTTAACTAACAAAACGTCCATCTCTGGAGCGGTAGGCAATAATTCCAGCCGTTCTCCTCGCCCAGTTGCCCACATTGTGCCGCCTTGAAGACAAAATCCAACATCTGCTCCACATTGCTCCGCAAGCTTGAGGAGTACGTCCTTGCCTAAAGGGTTCCCATAAAGTTGATTTAGTAGACGAAGTGTCGCTGCGGCATCCGTGCTCCCTCCAGCTAGTCCGGCCTGTATGGGAATATTTTTCTGAATCTCGATTTCTATTCCTTCAGACTGACCACATTGTTCCAAAAAGAGCTCAGCTGCTTTATGCGCCAAATTTCCTGGACCACTTAATGCCCCGCACCGACATACAACCTTCTCTCCACGACGACGAATCCTTACAATATCATGCAAGTCGATGGATTGCATGACACTTTGAAGTTCATGATACCCATCTTCCCGAATTCCGCGAATTGCCAAGGCCAGATTAATCTTGGCGTATGCGAACGTTGTTAGAAAAGTTTGTTCCATTTGCCTTACCCTTTCCGAACGTTACGGATGTATTAACCTTCATTATACATATTTTCGGGTTGGAGTTCCAGCATTTCTTCTTAGCAAAAATCTTTGAATAAAGAAAACTTGGCTGACGCCAAGCCTTAGTGAAAGCTATACTTTCTGTTTGGTATAAAAAGGGACGAAGATATTCCTCGTCCCTTCAATTCACATAACTATTCTCAATTAACAATTTCTCAAAACTACACCCCGACGACCTTCGGTGTAGAGTCAAAGGCAACAACCTTCTGTAATTTCATTCTTCTCTGAATCTCTTCTTCGATCGGCTCGATGTGCTCGTAGAACATGACGAAGGTGTCCCCCGGAACGCAACTGTCTAATCCCTGACGAAAAGCCTCCGTTTCAGGAAGTACGATCCGTATTTTGTTGGGGTTCATGCCGATCCGTACTGCTTCCTCATAGAGAATTTGCGCAATTTCACCTGGTTTACGTCCACGCAAATCTGCATCTTCTCGAATAATTAGACGCTTAAAACCCTGTGCTGCTATGCGACCCACTTCACGTATCGAATCATCCGGTCGATCACCCGGTACGGTTATGCAGCCTACAAGAGATCCGCCTTTAAACTGTTTAAGAGTCTTAGCAACTTCTTCAATCCCCGCGGCATTATGTCCATAGTCAATAAAAACACGTACTCCATCTAATTCATACAGATTCAGGCGTCCTCGATTGTGCTCCGCATCAGATGAGAAGTGTTGCAGAGAATGGCGAATTGTCACAGCACTTAACCCCAAAGCCCATCCTGCCGCGATTGCTGCCAAGGCATTTTGGACGTTGTGCTTGGCTTTTCCTTCCCAAGTCACAGGAATCTGTTTCACAGAACAGATCCGAAAACTTTCCGAACCTTGACAAAGTAAGATCATACCTCGACGCACAAAGACTGCAGTACCGCCTACCCCTAAATGTTTACGTACATGAATGTTATCCTTTTCTGTGCTGAAAAAGATAACTCTTCCTTTCGTACGCTGAGCCATTTGCACTACATAAGGATCATCGGCATTTAATACCACGTAACTATGAGGTCTAACAACCTCTGCCACCAAACTCTTAACATGAGCAATGTCTTCCATGGTCTCTATACCATATTGACCTAGATGGTCGTTGGAAACATTTGTTATTACAGCTACATCCGCATAGTCATATCCTAAACCAGCACGTAGTATTCCGCCCCTTGCTGTTTCTAGAACGGCCACCTGAACATCAGGGTGCCTCAAAACAGTCCTTGCACTCTCTGGCCCAGTCATATCCCCTTTAACCCACAGTTTCTGATCAATATATACCCCATCTGTGGACGTCATACCTACTAGAAGCTGTTGGTCTGCAAGCATTTTACCAATCATCCGAGTCGTTGTCGTTTTTCCATTCGTGCCCGTAATCGCGATAATTGGAATCCTGCCATTTCCTGCAGGAAACACTTGCTCGACAATGGCCTTTCCCACATTTCGTGCCTTACCCACGCTCGGAAAATGGTGCATACGAATCCCCGGCGCTGCATTGACTTCAATGATATGCCCATTTTTTTCACGATAGGACTCTTTGATATCCTCAATCACTAAGTCAATTCCCGCAACATCTAAGCCAATCACCTTCGCCGTATTGACGACTAAATCCACGTTATCAGGATGTACAAGGTCCGTCACATCCTCGGCGATCCCTCCGGTACTCAAATTCGCACTATCCCGCAAATACACTACTTCGCCCAGTTCAGGAACTGAGGATAGTGTCAATTGCTTTTGAGCAAGAGTCAGGACCACCACAGGGTCAATTTTGATCTTAGTTAACTCCTTCTCATGGTCATCTCCCCGCCGCGGATCAGCGTTCGCTTGGGCCACCAGCTCCTCTATCGATGATGAGCCATCCCCGTATACATGGGCAGGAATTCTTTGGGCAGCAGCTATTAAGCGATCCCCAACCACCACCAACCGATAATGCTGTCCAGCAATGTATTCTTCGATAATCACCCAATCCCCATAGGTTTGGGCGACCTTGAACGCCGCTCTGACTTCTACTACACTCTTAAGTCGAAGAGTTACCCCTTTCCCCTGGTTTCCGTGCAAGGGCTTAATGACAACGGGTGTTTTCATATCTCGAAAGGCCTGAATAGCCTCCTCTTCTGTCCTAACAATATATCCCCAAGGGACTGGGACCCCACCCTCACTCAGTATTTTCTTGGTCATTTCCTTATCACAGGCAATGTCTACCCCTATACTAGACGTCGCACCGGTTATGGTTGCTTGGACACGTCGTTGATTACGACCATACCCCAGCTGCAACAAGCTACCCTCATTGAGGCGATGAACTGGAATTCCCCTCTCTTGACATGCCTCAACGATAACTCGCGTTGAAACCCCCAGTTCGTAATCAGCCATCACCTCTTTGATACGATTTACGGCCTGACTTACATCAAAAGGACCCTGTTCCAGAAGAGTTTTTACAAGAGCAAACCCTTGTTTAAATCCCTCAATAGCTCCTTCTTTTGCTTCGTAATTGAAGATGATCTCATACCACCCAGGATGTTCTAAAATCCCCATAGTTTTACCGTATTTAATTGTTTGTCCGGCTTGTGTCAAAAGATCTATGGTTACATGTTCAATGACATGCCCGATAAGGGTTCCTTCTTCTAAACGCTCTAAGAATCCACCAAGTTTACCTCTTGAACAATAGTGATCTGCAAGGGTCGGTAAATTCTCGACGAGGCGAAGACGAAAATCTCCCAATTCATTACTAAAGCGTTCTGTCCATTCTTGGAGATCCACAATCGCTCGAATAATGGGCCTATGACTAAAAGCATTAGCCCCTTCGATCGCTTGGATTTCTCTAATCTCCATTATGCTGTTGTTCCTCCTTCGGCTGCAATGGATATTATACTCACCTAGTTTTAACCTTTTTTCCTTCTGGTATTCCTTTATTGAGTTATTCGTTCTCAACTAAAGTAAGGATATACGCCGTTTTAGATCAAAACTATAGCCATCCGATAGAACATGCATTAAAACAGGACTTAAAACCAGGGCTTGGCCTGGCGTCGATTCCGACACATTCGTTGTCGTTGAAGGAGACGCATCCACCACAGTTACCGTATTGCTGCCAACGATCGAAAAACGCGCATCGGATTGCACTAGAATGGCTGTATCTTCGTCAATTCCCACACCGAGCACGTAAGGATTTTGAGAGATTGCCGACAAAAGCCGACCGATTCGACCGCGCTGAGCGAAGTGTTGATCGATCACTACGGACCGAAGTAATCCTAATCCCGGTGCCATCGTTAAAGTATTCTTCTTCGCCGTTCCCGCTTCTCCCCCGACAATCATCGTATCTGACATGACAGAGGCCCCTGCGCTCGTTCCCGCAATAATGATTCCCTGTTCGTAGAGCTGCTGGAGCATTCGCCCCAGTAACGTCCCCCCTAGCAAACCAGTGATCCGTAGTTGATCCCCTCCTGTAAAAAAAATTCCGGTTGACTTTTCAAATTCCTTACCGATCCCTTGTCTATTCGCCTGGGTACGGTCTGAAACATCAAGAACTTGTACCTCCTGAGCTCCCAGTTCGAGAAATAAAGCATGGTACTCGGTCCCTACTTGAAGTGGGTATTCTGTCGCAGCCGTCAGAACCGTAATACGGCTTTTCCGACCACCTGACTCTTGAACAAAACGCTTAAGAATTTTGCACTCGTTCTTTTTATCTTCTGCTCCACCGATAATAAGTAGTCTTCCTTCCACATGTTCCGACAATCTGATCCCTCCAGTCCGTTTATTTTCCACATAAAATGGGGCAAATTATGCAACGAACATTCAGAAATCACTCACATAACATGAGATATACCCCCTTAGCGTAAGAAAGGAGGCTTCTGCTCAATGCCCAGTCGTTCAATCGTCATTCATACGACCCGTCGACAACTTGAGCTTTATGAAGGAAACCGGCTAATTAGGCATTATCCGATTGCAGTGGGTAAAGGAGCCACTCCCACACCCCCTGGCCACTACACCATTGCCACTAAAACAGTCTTTCCCGGTGGTGTTTTTGGCAGTCGCTGGATGGGGCTCTCTATTCCCCATTATGGTATTCATGGAACCAATAACCCGACAAGTATTGGGCAAGCCGTATCCAAAGGATGTATCCGCATGCATAACCACGACGTCGAACACTTATTCCAACGGGTCGAAGTCGGAACCCCCGTAATCATTCAACGTTAACGGAAGCAAAGGGGGAAGCGGGGAAGCGGAGGGACGGTTCTCCTGCTTCCTAAAAGGAAGCGTGAGAACCGTCCCTTTGCTTCCCTCGCTTAATAAGGGCTCCTCGGATACCCCCGCCGCATTTGCCCCCGTGTCTCAACCCCTCCGACCCCATCCGTTCCTGTAATCGTATGCGTGAGAACATCCTTCACGGAAACAATCTGGTCTGTAGGGGTAAACGCAATTCGCTCTACGATAAATACCGGGTCAAAGGCATGGATTAGCATGCGTTTCGGAGAAGACGCGAAATTCGCCCCTGCAGAAAGAATCGCTTCATAGTTAGATTGACAAGCTCCTGCAAAGATTACCAAGTTATCTCGGTTATGCTGAAAACGGCGCGCCTCCATTACAGATTCGACAAAATAACGTGAACTCCGATAACTATCCATACTATGAAAGTCCCTTTTCCCACTGATAAACCCGTCATGACCTGTCAACACCAGGATATCTGTTGGATTCTCTTGTAAGATTTTACGAATTACTTTTGGTTGTTCCTTCTCAGACTTGCAGATCCCCTTGGCCTCGATTCCCATTTGTCCATAGGTCTTGATACATTGGTTTAAATAATCTTGGTCGCCGTCAAGCTGCAACACCCGTCCCGGAATCTCAAAGAACTCCCTATGATCGTCCTGATCTGTTTTCCTTTGGCTCGTTAGTTTGTGTAATTTTTGATAAATCATTTTATTATCAACACGCTCATAGTTGGCAACTTCAAACGGGCTCTTCGAAATTAGATCTGAAAGCGGTGCATCTGCAAGTAATCTTAGATTAAGCCCTTTAAGAATCGCCGAACCTTCGCCATTTAGATTTTGGTCAATCTGATCAATGTGAAAAAAAATATCTTGTTGATGTGAAAGCCGAGCAACAGTATCCCCGACATGCAACATGAATGAACCTCCTTTTCCCTTTATAGTTTTACGCTATATACTATGTCGAACAAAGGCAAACGGCATATAGTATAACAAGTTAAGATAAAAAGGGGGAACTAAGATGTTCGCGGTAGTCATTCCAGCCAAAAATGAAGAAAAAAGCATCTTGGCAGCTTTGACCACCATTTTGCGCCTTCCAGTCAGTTACATTATTTTGGTTATCAACGGCTGCACGGATCGGACATTTGAACTTGCCCGCTCAATACCCGATCCTCGGCTTCACATCCTATATTTCACAGAACCTTTAGGAATTGATATACCTCGTGCAGTCGGAGCGCTCTATGCACGTCATTTAGGTGTCAAAGGCGCCCTTTTTGTCGATGGGGATATGTCTGGAGATATCTATCAAAATCTTCTTCACCTCATTACAGCCGTTGAATCTGGGATTGATGTTGCACTAACCAATTGTTACCCCTATATCACACATCGTCAAAAGCTTGCCAATCTCGTCCTGAGATTTCGAGCCAAGCTGAACCGGGAACTTGACCTCTTGAAAACTCTCGGCCTTGCAACTCCTACACACGGGCCCCATGCCCTTTCAGAACATGCCTTGCAAGTCCTTCCTCTCCAAGCCATTGCAATTCCCCCACTCACCTTGTTTTGGGCAAAGAAAAGCAGTCTTAGTATTAAAGTCACCACATCCATCCCCCACGAAGCATTGCACTCTCCAAGGAAACACCGCCGTCATGCTCGTCTAATTGCCGAAACCATTATCGGGGACTGCCTCATGGGATTAGCACTAAGTCAAAATACCCCTTTGTCTCGAACGCTCGGGAAACACGAATTACTGGGCTACCACCCGGAACGACGTTTTGATCTCCTTGAGCATTGGGAACAATCTTTAAAGCCGCAGGACATGTTTTACGAACAGCACGTTATAATCCCTGGACCCTCTAAATTCATATAAAAATTAACTACTCCTTTTTTTAGGATCAATATTATGGTTCTGAAAATAGGTTAGAATCTTTCCCTTCTCATCCATCCGCACGTGCACGGTGGGTTGTATTTTCCCCTCTATAACCCCGTTCCACTTTAAATAAATCGATTGATTATAGGATTTATTCAAGATGGGATCCGCATATTGTATGTCAATAACCACATACTGACCGTTAATATTTGGTTGTTGTGGATAAATCTCATCACTAGCGACAGTCATAACCAAGCTTGACGAGGAATCTTTAGGAATTTCGTTGACAATCGCCGATTCATCATGGTGAATTGGCTTTCCAGCGAGACGATCATCAAAGACAATCGTCTCGCTGGAAAGATCGACAGCTGGATGTATTCCAACATTCGTGAATTTCAATTCTAGAACGAGCTCCTTGCCCAGATCAACTTTTGGAGACTCTTTAAGAACGAAATAAGGGCGCGCAGCATTTTGTTGTACTTTCCAAGCTGCAACCGTCAAATAAACGGTGATTAATGCCGTAAGTGCTAATACGGTTGTCGCCAGAGTGGCAATAATACTTGACCATTTCATGAAGCGATCGTTTTTTGTTCTACCCACTCCTAGTTTTCACCCTCCGTAATCCTTAACATTTTTGCCCTGACTTAGCTTATTTATAGTGTGAATATTTCTGGTCTTTTATGCCCTCAAATAAAGAAAACTCTCCGCCTAGGAGAGCTTAAAAACCCTTGTTAACACTTGAAACTCCTCAATACTCAATGATTCGGCTCTCCGCCCATCCGAGATTCCTGCGCTCTGCATCCGTTCGATAACTTCTTCCTTTTTCATCCCTAAGCCGCCAGCCAGGGAATTCCCTAAAGTTTTTCGCCGCTGACTAAAAGCCGCTTTGACCACCCGGAAAAAGTCCTTTTTATCCACGTCAAAGCCCTGATAAGGGCGAAGGTCTAATCTGATGACGGTAGAAGTAACCTTTGGAGCGGGCCAAAATGCACTTGGCAAAACATCCGTTACTTTTGTAACTTGAGCTGAAATCTGAACTGCAATTGACAATATACCATAGGTCTTACTCCCTGGTGGTGCAGCAATCCGATCAGCCACTTCTTTCTGAACCATTATCGTCATCCCACTCAAACTGTCCCCTTGGTCGAGAAAGTGCATGATGAGTGGGCTTGAAATATAGTAGGGTAAATTACCAACTAAATACCCTTTTTGTGCTCCCCATAACTCATCGAGATTCACCTTTAAAGCATCTTGATTGACAATTTCAATAGGCAACCCTTTCAATTCCCGGTTAAGAATACTAATCTTTTGTTTGTCTAACTCAACCGCCCACATCTTTTCCACCTTCGGGGCTAAGACCCGGGTTAATACCCCAAGACCAGGCCCAATTTCCACAAGTGGAACACCCGGCTGTAAGGTACAAGCTGATACAATCCTGTTAATCACTTCATCACTCATCAGGAACACTTGGCCCATCGATTTATGGGCACGGGCCCCTCCTTTGACGAGTCGTAGCGTATATTCAGCTGCGCTCTCCATCACGAACCTCCTCCATCGCTTGAAAAAACAACTCGCGCGATATTCCAAAACGGTTCAACCGATGTAAGCATTGTTTGGCATTGGTATCCCCGATTCCCAACTTCCGTCCTAGTGCTAGTCTGTAGTTGCTCGCTTGCTTTGATCCAACTATACCAGCTGTGAATAAATCCTCCATTGTAAAATTCTCACTGGATGTTCCCTGCTCTTGTTGAATATGGGCAAAAGCCTGACGTATGTCATGGGGTGCTGCATTTTCGACCCCAATATCTCCTTGCTTTGTTGCCACTTTCCTAGTTAAATAAGTATGTTTGGCCTGAGGAACATAAGTCCTAATACGATTGCGAATTTGCTCTCCAACCGTATCGGGATCCGTCAAGACAATCACCCCTTGACGAGTTGCCATTTCTGCTATGTATTCTAACTTTTTCTTAGTCAACCCAAACCCTTCCGTCCAAATGACATCCACTTCCCCGAGGGCCTGTCGTACCGCATGAGCGTCATTTTTTCCTTCAACCACTATAAGTTCCTTAATCATTCCTTGATTTCCTCCGTTTCCCCTCTCTATCTTAACTGAGAATGTTCAAAGACTCAAATTTTCAGTTGGAAACTTATAAAGGACGAAAGAAAATGCCTCTTTCGTCCTTTATAGAGTTTAAACTCTATTATTATTTTTTCGTTTCTTTATTTGTCCCATACGTTTTAATAAGTGAATCCCAGATCGCAGGATCCTCCATTCCCAAACGCCAAATTGCAACCCCATGTAATTTGTGTTTGAGCGCATACTCCATTTTTATCTTCAAACTGGCGGCATTCTCAAAGAAGACTTCATGTCGAACCCCATTGGCAGTATAGGTAAATTGTGGAACCTTGGCACTTGGATCAGTTAGAATTTGTACCCCATGCTTTTTAGCACGATCAACTGTTTGACTATGGGATAGATAATCTGGCATTAAGGGCTTGTTCGATCCCCAGTCAAAGGAATAAACGGGGAGACCCATCACAATTTTCTCTTTAGGTATTTTCCCAACTGCATAGGTAATTACGCGATCTACCCAGCCTTGTGAGGCAATGGGCCCTTGGGTCGTTCCTAGTCCATGCTCATCATATGTCATTAGAATGATTTGGTCGGCAGCCTTTCCAATCGCCGCATAATCATAAGCACCTGACCACAAATCAGAAGGATAATCCACAAATTTAGCCGGAATAGAAATGTTCAAAACTTTGTCTTTGGCTTTTAACGCTTTTCCCAACTCAGCCACAAATGCAGAAAAGTTGTTGCGATCTCCAGGAGGGGTCTTTTCGATGTCCACAGAAATTCCGTCCCAACCATCTTTTGTCGTCAAATTGACCAGGTTTGTCACTAAGTTTGCCCTAACTGCAGGATTGGATAAAACTCGGTGAGCAAGGTTAGCATCAAAGCCAACACCCCCAGTTAAATTCATGTTATGCACCAGGGCATAGGCTTTGGACCCACTTTTTTGAGCCTTCTGCTTAATACTTAAATCAACTTTACCGTTCGGAATGACTTTACCGGTTGCATCAAAGGAGTACCAGAAAAATGCAACTTCATCCAATAATTTTGCATTTTTGACCATTGAGTCCTTTGAGCCAGGGGTTGGTCCTTCCGGATCAGTGTAAAATCCCATAACCACACGCTTCTCAGGCCCTATTACGGAATCTCGTGTTGCACCAGCCTCTGCTTCCGGCGGTTTTGTACTTTGTGTGGTCTTCTCTGGGGTGTTAGGAGAAGCAGGAGGGGATACATTGGTACAACCTGTCAAGGCAAGGCCCAAAACAAGGGCACTGCTCATCATAAAAGTCAGAAACCGTTTCATGCTGCGCTTCAACTCCTTAATCTAGATTCGGTAACTGACTTTATTTTCCCCGCTTCAAAGGGCGTTATGTATCTGAATAATAAACGTTATTTTTATCCATCTAAGGTTAATTATGGATTTCAAAATTATTGGCAATCCCTTTAGCAATAGCACGGGATAGTTGTTCTTGGTACCATGATTGTTGAAGTTTTTTCCGCTCCTTTGGGCTGGACAAATAACCCACTTCTACTATGACCGCAGGCATACTCGTGTTTTTGATAACATAGAAATCTCCAGGCTTGGCAATTCTACGATTCATTCCTGGTATTTTAATCAATTCTTGCTGAATCAATTCAGCTAAACTTTTTCCAGGTTCTGACCGATAATGATAAAACGTTTCCGCACCTGACTGCTGCCCCGACGCTGTTGCATTGACATGCAGGCTGACAAAAACATCTGCTTTGGCCTCCTTCGCCAGTTCAATGCGTCGATTTAAGTCAATTTGCTTCTTTGTCGTTTTTCCTCTGACACCATCCGGAACATAGTCTATATCTTCTTCCCGAGTAAGAAAAACTTCAATTCCACTTGGCCCAAGCATTTCCTTAACCTTTTGTGCAATCTGAAGATTAATTTCTTTTTCATAAACACCCTGAGAAGTGATCGTTCCGGGATCATATCCTCCATGCCCCGGGTCGAGCATCACCACGTGGTGGCCCCCGAAATGGCTAACCACAGCACTCGAGCCCTGCCAAAATACCGAAAACATCAGCATCCCCATCACGCCAAGTACAAGTAAAACTGCAGATTTTTTACCCAAGATCACCATAGGACATCGCATTCAGCACTCCCCCGTTTCAATACTATTAAAGAGTATGTGCTGATAAATCAAGTTAGAAGCGGAACAGGGAGCGAGCGAAACAGGGGGACAGGTACGTCGTTTGCAAGCAAACGACGTACCTGTCCCCCTGTTCTTAACTATTTAACATACACCATTACTTTGCGAACACCCCATGCTGCCGCTGCCTCTTGAGAATTCATGTAAAGGTCGATGCGGTTACCGATAATTGCTCCACCAGTATCTAAGGCACGAGCCTCTCCATAACCATCCACATAGACGTTCTTACCCAGGGAAATCACGCTAGGGTCAACCGCAATAATCCCCCAACGGACATCTGCCCCCGTAGCTGTTCTGCCTCCAGGTTCACAATAGGCTGTTGCTGTCATCACATAGGCACGCTTGAAATTAATAACATTACCGCCCCGCGAAATTGAAGTTTGCGCACCACGAGAAATCACTTGATTGGTAGGAGTTACAACCACGCGCTGGCCAAGTATCTCACGATCAACCTCTTTACCATCTTCTAGCGTCATCCTTACCGTCTGCTCTTGAAGGCCGTTTGAACCGCGACTGACAATCTTGTCCGGTAACCCGACTGGATAATCCCCTGGCTGGGTAACAATCTGAAAAGGGACCTCGCTTTTAACAGTTTCTATTCGTTCCGCAACCCGAACTACATGCACCTGCTCATTAGCCGTCAGCATGTGATCAAGAGGCAGCGAGACTTTATCCTTGACTCCCAGGACAATGCCAAGTTTCTTGAGCGCATCTGCCACGGTTCGAGGCGCAATATAGGTATTTTCATTCTTGCCATCCGCACTCACGAGAATGGGGATAGTCCTCCGCACTTTAATCTCCATTTGGTCCGCGATTAAAGCCGTACGTGGGACATTGACTTCATCAACATCTTTAATCTGAAGCCCGTAACGCTTCGACAAATCGGCAAGAACCTCTCCAACAGTTTTTGCTGAAGTCCGTGTCACAAAATTTTGTTCATCGACTGAGAGATGAACTGGCACACTCTTCGTAATTTCTATTGTCAATCCCTTGGTGATCTTTGTGTCACGAGAAGGGGTTACGATATCTTCAGGATAAGTCTCCAAATTTGAATGGGCAAGTGCCTGACCGACCGTCCCAAAAATTGTCGTAATTTGAACAGTTTTTCCATCAATGTGGGCTTCGATTGTTTTAGAATTATAAGCGAGTGTCCCAATTGCAATGAGCAGAATAACAAAGACGGCAACGACCATTTGAGCAATACGAGACGTCCGAACCAAGGATAAAACCCGGGTTCGAATTAATACAAACATTGAATCCCTCCAAAAACTAAATAGCCTAGCAACTTCATTTTAATAGATAAGTAGTCTGTTGTCAAAATTATTTTACATTATATGGTATTTAATACATAAATATGAACAGGTCTTCTCCCCCAGTCGATACATTGACGCAAGCTCGAGAAGAACACGTCAATTCGATTTCCACGAATATCTCCCCCTGTATCTGCGGCTATAGCATATCCGTACCCTTCTACGTAAACCTTGCTTCCCATAGCAATGACCTTCGGATCGACCGCAATCAACCCTTCTCGTGGTTCAACACCCGTAGCCGTTTTGTTGCCAGTATGCGTATAAGCCGTCGACTCAACGGTCAGTGTTTTTTGAATATTTGATTTATCTAATTCAAGTGCTGCATCGGCAACTGATGTAGATCTCTGAATAACCACTTTTTTCTTAGGAACTGGTTTGGAATTCTGAAGAATTACTTCCTTTTTCGGGCTTTTAAGCTCGAAAGTAGATTGCACTCGCTGATCCACAGGGTTTCCACCGACCTCGAACGTCTTCACTACCCGGCGATATATTCCCTTTTCTCCTACCTCCTGTATCTTACTCTTACCAGGAAGAAGTTCATCCGATTCTACATATTGAGTTTCAAATGGGATTTCTTTGTCTTCAATTTTAGTTTTGCTCGTCAACCTAGTACTAGCTTCCTGGGCTACTATTGCCTCTTGGCTTGTTACTACTCCTTGGCTGGCTAATCCTCTGCTGTGTGCCTTGACCAAGTACTCCTCGGCTACTCTGATTAAGTGCCCTCAGCCGGGATTCCGAAAAGCCTACTTCTAAACCGGATTCCTTTGAGCTTAAGAATTGTTTAGCTACCTGAACTGGCAGTGGCGTAGTTTGCGTTTTATCCGAAGTGGTCAGCGTTGAATACTGCGTACCGACAGCGAACACTGCCAGCCCGCCAATGTACGAGCTCCAAATTCTGGTTGCACGCCAATAATCGGAATAGGTGGTAACCGGTAGCAAATACATTTTATCCCCCCTTAACACAACCTATGAAGCAAACTAAAAAAAGAACCTTCTCTAACGAAGGTCCTTTTTAACAAGCTTAAAAATTGTTTCAGCATTGCGCATAGTTTGCAAAGCAACGTCTTCAAACGGTAAGTTTCTGATCTCAGCGATTTTCTTAACAACTTCTCTTACATATGTTGGCTCATTGCGCTTTCCTCTGCGCGGTTCGGGGGTCAAATACGGAGAATCAGTCTCTACCAAGATACGATCAATTGGGACATGTTCGGCCACCTCAACTGTATGCCGAGCATTTTTAAACGTCACTGGTCCAGCAAAAGATAGATAGAATCCTAGCTTCAAAAGAATATTTGCCATTTCCCGAGACCCAGAATAACAGTGGAATACCCCCCCATATTTTGGGGGGTGGCCCTTAACAATCTCCAAAACATCCTGATGGGCATCCCGATTATGAATCACGATAGGCAAGCCCACCTCATTGGCTAATTTAATCTGTTGAATAAATACTTCTTTTTGAATCGAGCGCGGAGAAAGATCACGATAATAATCTAGTCCGATCTCGCCCCAGGCCAATACCTTCGGTTGTTTCGCCAACCCTTTAAGCCTTTCCCAAGTTTCCGCTGTAATTCCTTCGGCGTTGTGAGGGTGTATGCCGATCGCCGCATATATAAAATCATAGTCTTGAGAGAGTTTCACAGATCGTTCCGAAGAAGCAAGATCATATCCGACATTTGTCACGCGCGAAATCCCATAGGACTTCATTCGCAACACGACTTCTTGAAAGTCCTCAGAATAGTCAGGATCATCTAAATGTGCATGTGTATCCCAAATCATTTGACCCGCGCCCCTCCGGGAAGATCTTTGTTGACCGTAAGAACTTCCAACACTTCTCCCTGTGAGGCTGCCAAGATCATGCCTTGAGACATGATTCCTCGCAGCTTGGTGGGCTTCAAATTGGCGACCAAGACAACATGTTGGTTTACAAGGTCTTCTGGGGCATAGTGCTTGGCAATACCCGAAACCACCGTGCGTACTTCACCTGACACTTCGACTTCCAACTTCATCAGTTTATCCGTCTTTTCTACTTTCTCGGAACTTAGGATCTTTGCAACACGTAAGTCCAGTTTGGCAAACTCTTCAATACTGATTTCTTCTTTGATAGGCTCAAATTCGAGCGCTGGAACATGTTCTTCGATTTGCTCCAGAGCTTGGTTTTGGTCTTGATTCACTGTTTTCGTCTCCCCTGCTGTCGTATATTGCGATACATCAATTCTCGGGAAAAGCGGTTCTCCCTTTTGCACACGAGTTCCGGCTTCTATGATGCCCCATTGATCCGCTTCTTCCCAGCGGATGAGTCTCTCGTCCTTGCCGAGAAGCGGACAAATTCTAGGTGGTAATCCTGGCATGAATGGGGCCGTCAGAATCGCCATGATCCGGATACATTCCACAAAGGTATAAAGGACAGTGTCCAAACGGTCTCGCTGATCTTCTTGCTTTGCAAGTGCCCAAGGCGCTGTTTCATCGACATATTTATTGCAGCGTGCCACAAAATGCCAAATTTGTTCCAGCGCACTCGCTGGGTCACACCCATTGAGACTCTCTTCGACTGCCTTTTTAACCTCTTGACTCAAGACGTTCAGTTCCTGCTCCAGAGGCCCGTTTTGCCTAGAACCAGGAACAACCCCATCTCGGTACTTGACAACCATAGCCAAACTGCGAGAGATGAAATTCCCAAAATCATTAGCCAGATCACTGTTGATTCGTTCAACCACATTATCCTCAGAGTACGTTCCATCAGTGCCCACTTGCATCTCGCGCAACAAGAAATAACGGATGGCATCTGAGCCATATCTTTGAATCAATTCGAAGGAATCCTGCACATTTCCGCGGGACTTAGAAATTTTTCCGCCATCTTTAGTTAAGTACCAGCCATGCCCGTAGACCGCTCTAGGGAGCGGAAGATTTAAAGCCATAAGAATAATTGGCCAAATGACAGCATGGAAACGTACAATATCCTTTCCCATGATATGCACATCCGCTGGCCAATACTGCTGATAGTTTTCCCCATCAGGGTACCCGAGCGCTGAAATATAGTTAATCAAGGCATCCAGCCATACATACACGACATGTTTGGGGTCAAACGGGACTTTGATTCCCCACTGAAACGTGGTACGCGAAACGCAAAGATCCTCTAGACCACCTTCAATAAAACGAATCATTTCGTTGCGACGGGACACAGGTTGGATAAATTCCGGATGCTCATCAATAAATTTAAGCAGGGCATCTTGATATTTTGAAAGACGGAAGAAATAACTTTCTTCCTTGAGTAGCTCCACATCTCGACCACAATCCGAGTTCGGACATTTACCCTCGATCAACTTATTTTCCAGCCAGAATGTTTCACAAGGAGTACAATACCAGCCGGAATACTCCGACTTATAGATGTCTCCTTGTTCATATAGTTTAGTGAAAATTTGTTGAACTACTTTTTGATGACGTTCCTCTGTCGTTCGAATAAAGTCATCAAACGAAATATCTAAGGCTTTCCAAAGTTCCTTAAATCGATCTACCACGCCATCAACATAAATTTTCGGGTCCGTGTGGTGTGCCTCGGCTGTACGGACAATCTTCTGGGCGTTTTCATCCGTGCCCGTGAGGAAATGAACGTTATCCCCTAACAATCTATGATACCGGGCCAGCGTGTCCGCCGCAACCGTCGTATAAGCTGTTCCAATATGAGGACTTGAATTCGGATAAAAAATTGGAGTTGTTATATAATATTTCACCTTCACGTCTCCCATCTCAATATCTTTGGAATTAATAGTATAGAAACTCAGATTTGTCAAGTATATCCACAATTAAGAATTAGTATGTACAAAATGCTTAAATATATGGATTGGGTATCAAAAAATGGTTGACTTTAAATGGAACAGTTGGTATCATAAGGTTGTAGTTTCCTGTCGAATGTTGTTGTAAGGGGAGGGTAAATCCGATGATGAAATCAACTGGAATCGTGAGAAAAGTAGATGAACTTGGACGTATTGTTCTACCGATTGAGCTTCGCCGCACTTTGGGTATTGACGAAAAAGACGCTCTGGAAATCTATGTGGATCAAGAAAAGATCATTCTTAAGAAGTATGAGCCTGCTTGTGTCTTTTGTGGTAATGCCAGCTATAATCAACTTTTTCATGGTAAAAACGTCTGCCGTGAGTGTGCAACAGCCATGGGAGAAATCGTTGCTGGCAATGTAGAATCCGATTCAAAAGCCGTATAATTTCAAAATGCTCATTACATAGACGAAAATCCAACTTATTAATTGATAAATTTATTCTAAACGGTGAATTTATCTCGGAAGGCCTTTGAGGCCTTCTTTTTTTCCACCAATCTGAACGTGTAACGTTTGGGTGGGTCCCTTCCCGCCCTCACGACACCTTGCCATCCATGGCGGTGTCTAATCTCAAACATCCTTGTTTGAGTCATGGCTACAGGGACACTTGGCCATCCTTGGCCGGCGCATCCAATAACGCCTGGTAAACCTCAGTCTTTCTTACCCCATAGCGCTTCGCCACTTCTTTCATGGCATCTTTCTTATTTAACCCTCGATTTATTCCTTCTTTAACCTCTTGACACCATTCTTCTGGGCCCCCAACCGGTTTAACAGGGACGTAAGGTGCGATAACGATACAACACTCCCCACGGGGTGCGGTTTCTTCGAAGGTTTCTAATAACTCAAAGACCGTGCCCTTATGCACCTGCTGATGCAATTTTGTCAACTCACGCACCACAGCAGCCTCGCGTTCCCCAAAGAACTCTGACATTCCTTTTAGGGTCGCCACCAGACGATGAGGGGCTTCATAGAAGATTTGCGTCTGCTGTAGATTCACCATCTGTTCAAGGCTTCGTTTTCTCTCCCCTGTTCCCGAAGGCAAAAATCCGTGAAAAGCAAAATGCTCCGTCGGCATTCCCGATAAAACCAAGGCCGTGAGTGCTGCATTAGGTCCAGGCAAAACATCGACTGGAATACCCTCTTCCCGACAAAGACGAATGACTTCACATCCTGGATCGGAAATACCCGGTAAACCCGCATCCGAAATAAGCGCAATCGTCTGGCCGTCTCTAAGTTTCTCCGCCAGTTCCAACGACTTCTTCTTCTCATTATGTTCGTGATAACTGGTCAGGGGAGTCTTGATCTGAAAATGTTGCAGAAGCTTGCGAGAATGGCGAGTATCCTCTGCCGCAATCAAATCTGCTTCCCGCAGAGTATCCAAAACCCGTAACGTGATATCTCCTAAATTTCCAATCGGCGTCGCACATACATATAACGTACCTTTAGTCAACATGCTTTCGGCTCCTCGTTATCCACAAATCCCCCAAATTTGTTATCAATCCTTCCTCAAAAAGCCCATACAAAACAGGCAATCCCCTTCCAATGGTTGCCCAAAATGAAGGTGGCAAACGTGGAAACCTTCTTGATACAGTCGCACAAGATTATCATGCGCGACTCCTTGAATGTGTTCAGCATTAGCAATAACACGTTCCGTTTCTTTTTCTGGAAGGGCCATTTCCCGTTTCAACTTTATATTCTCTTCCTCCAAAGCTTGTACATAAGGCTTCAAACGGTTAACCTCTTCAAGAAGGGACCGTAATTTTTCTTCCACTTCGGTAAGAGCCTGAGTCAACTGGCTCATACTCGATCACTCTTTCCCTTAGGCCTTTCCCCTTTCCGGTTGCGTTGTTGCACTCTCCCATCAGGTTTAGGAGAGAAAGTGCTCTCTACCCGGATAGTCTGTTCATCTATGTCTTCAACCATCTTTTCCCCAGCTTGAGGGTTGTTACGTGGACAATGCTCTTTTTCTTCGGATTTATAGCAGCCATTTTCATACTTAAGACAGCACATAAGCCGACCACAAATTCCTGAAATTTTAGTTGGATTAAGAGAGAGCTTTTGATCTTTAGCCATTCGAATCGAGACGGGTTCAAAATCCCCTAAAAAGGAAGTACAGCAGAGAATCCGCCCACAAGAACCAACTCCACCGAGCATTTTGGCTTCATCTCGCACCCCAATTTGGCGTAGCTCTATGCGCGTCCGAAAGATTGCCGCTAAGTCCTTCACCAATTCCCTGAAGTCCACTCGCCCCTCTGCCGTAAAGGAAAAGATAATCTTATTCCCGTCAAACGTATACTCAACATCGACCAATTTCATGGGTAACTGATGTTCTGCTATTTTCTTCAAGCAGATCTGGAAAGCATCTTTTTCTTTGGTTCTATTTTGTTCGACGAACTGTTCATCCGAGGCCGTCGCCTTACGCATAACTTGCTTCAAAGGCAGAACCACTTCCTCGTCAGCAACTTGACGAGGGGGGATGACCAATTCCCCAAATTCAATACCCCTTGCTGTTTCCACAATCACCTTATCAGATGCAGCAAGCTTAAGGTCTCCCGGAGAGAAATAATATATTTTCCCAGCGTGTTTAAAGCGAACGCCCACAACCTCAATCACAGAGAGCCCCTCCTTGTTGGAATAATTCTAAAGCTAGAACTTCAATTACTAGTCTCGGATTAACTTGTTGTCGTAAGACATCAAGTGCTTTTCCGATGGCCAAAAGCTCAAAAGGATGAATGATACCTTTTTGAATTCCTTCTTGGGTCTGAACCGCCATGACCTGCAAATAAAGACTGGCGTGCTGCTTGTCAATCGGGAAAAGAAGAAAGAGTTTAAGAAAATCTCTTTCTTCCACTACAGTTCGAAAGGTTGCTACCCACTTTTGTAGTGACGAAACACCGTGTTCCAAAATAGCTGTCGCCAAATTTTGGTTTTTTCCACTTAACTCTAAGGCTTGAACAGCTTCCAGCTGGTCTTCCTCTCCCTCTAACCAGACCTCTTCAGAATAATTGGGGAAATAGACAACCTGGGCACGGCTGAGGATTGTCGGTAGAATTCCTTCGGCATTTTCCGCACTCAAGATAATAACCGTCCGCTCCGGAGGCTCTTCAATAACCTTTAAGAGAGCATTTGCTGCGGGTAATGTTAAGGACTCCGCGTGCTCGATAACAGATACTTTATACTTTCCCTCGTAATGCTTAAGGTAGACCTTTTCCTGCCAGGTAAGAACCTGCTCGATCCCGAGGCTCGTTTTAGGCGGTTTCAACCACAGAACATCCGGATGGTTTCCACTAAGAATCTTATGGCAAGATGGACATGCTTGACACGGTCCCTCTGGCGTAGGATGGCTACAGTTTAAAATCTGTGCTAACCTGAGAGCCACTTCCCGTTGATGCAAAGCACTTTCTCCATAAAACAATAAGAGATGTGCTAAGCGTTCTTCACGTGCCGCCTTCTCCAAAAGTGCTAACTGTAGATTCATGATCTTCACCCTTACCCCTCCTCGACCACCCAGATTCTTTGACTTTCGAAACCGTCCCACCCTTGCCATCGCCCCTCTCCAGACGCGAGTAGCGCATCCAGAATCTCATGAGTCATTACTTCTCCCATGACAACGACTGGGATTCCCGGCGGATAGGGAGAGATCGTTTCCCCAACAATATGACCTAAACTCTCTTTTAGAGGGATTTGACGTTTAGGCGCAAAGAAAGCCTCCCTTGGAGATAGAACGAGTTGAGGTAAAGGAGGGATTCGATTCCTCGCATTTCCCCTTTTCTTTTTTAATTCGGTACGGCCAACCGAGTGTGCAAAATGCGTTAAACCCTCTAACCCCTTCGTAAGCCTTCGCACGTCCTCCGCTGTGTTCCCAATTCCTAACATAAATAAAATGTTTTCCTCGTCCCATAACTCCGGTTCAATGCGGAACTCCTCTCTGAGATAGTTCACACACTGAGGTGCAGAAACACCTAACGGCAATGTATTGATCAGGACTTTGGACCAATCCACGGTATGAATGCCGTAAGTTCCAATATCTTTGGGAGAAAGAATACGAAAGTCTTCGCCCACTTTTCGATGGAGATTTGCGATTTCTTCCTGAAGACACTCCCACCGTCCAAAATCCAAAGCGAATTCTCCAGCTCTTTCTAACGAAGCTAGAAACAAATAGCTCGGACTCGATGATTGCAAAAGTTCCAAGCCCTGCCTCAAACGAGTGCGAGAGACTCTTTCCCCTTGGACATGGAGCATTGCGGACTGGGTCAAGGCACTTAACGTCTTGTGGGAACTATGTAAGACAAGGTCAGCTCCGAGCTTCAAAGCACTCGGCGGAAAGAGGGATCCAAGATAATGTGAGCCGTGGGCTTGATCGACAAGAATCGGCGTCTTTAATCCCAAACGTTTTCTCTCATCCAATAAACGATTTAATTCAAAGCCTGTCCCGTAATAACTGGGATACGTGACATGACAGGCAGACATCTCTGACCATAAAATGCATTGTTGTTCCACATCTAATCCTAAGGGAAGATTAAACTCCGGATGAACTGTCGGCATAAGGTAGTCTGGTTTCAGGCCACTTAACACCAAGGCCGACATGACGGAACGATGGGAGCTTCTCTCCACAACCACCCGTTTATCTGCTGTATCTTCCAAAGCAAGAAACATCGCTTGATTTCCAACGGTTCCCCCATTAATCAGGAAATACGTTTCCTCCGCTCCAAAAACCTCAGCCGATCGTTTTTGCGCTTTAGCAATTATCCCACTTGGTGCATGAAGCATATCAAGCCCTGGAAGCTCAGTTAAGTCGGAATCCAGAAGGTCTAAACCATTAAAAAACTCCTGTCGACCTTTATGGCCAGGAGTATGGAAAGAGCAAAATCCCTGTTTCTGATAACGGATCAATCCCTCTCCAAGATCACCCACCGATGACCCTCCATTCAACCTAAGTAAACAGAACACAAACCTGACACATGGTATTCCTTACATTTTAACATAAGTTAGGGAATTTTTCATCCATATTGGGAAATCACAGTCGCAATTAACCGTGATGTGTCATGCGAATCTGATACGTTTAAAAAAGAAGCCCCTTGATTAAAAATAGAAATTCTTGATATTCTGGCGAACCTTGCTCAGCTGTAAATAGTTCTTGCTGACAATCCGAACAGAAAAACATTCCCTCAACTCGGAAACCATCATATAGCCCATTTTTCGGTACCTGAGCGCAACGATAACACACTGGGAGAACTTTTCCCTCGTTCACGAGGGTTTCCTGCCCTTCTATTTTTTCTTCATGAATAATCATCTTATATTCCCCCTATTTACTTCTTCCTCTATTCTTCCCCCTCTCCCGTTGAATTAGTCGTTACGCTGTTGCTTGACATTCCCGAATGATGAATCGTGACTTCTACATTGACTGAAACCGGGAAGTCCGCAATCTTCTCCTCCCAATGATCCTTTACCGTCTTCCAATACGCCGAATTTTTCTGTTCGATGTGCCGTCCAATTCCCAAAAAATCAAGACCCAGCTCTCTTTCTTTCTTGATAGAAAGCTCACATTCTTTCTCAATCTCCTTAGCAAAGCTCTTTTCTGCCTCTTTCATAAGATCCACCCACTCCGTCTCAGAAAGCTGTTTCTTTAATCCCATGACTTCATCAACCGTAATATCTGTTTTGATCTGGTATCGCAGCTCTATTGTTCCATCTTTATCGGGCACTTTGTACTTAGTCGTAGAATTAAGGACTTGCCCACCAAAGTTAACCTTACTTTCTCCGATGCCCACCGTGTTGATTAAGCGATGTATAACATCGTTATCTAGCCACATATACCCTTTGGTTTCTTCGTCCGTGAGAAGATCAACAAGGTGATCCCCTCGTAAAACACCCGCACCTTGTATCTGTATCTCTTCACCCTCCTTTCCGTCTTTGTATTTTATGCCTCCGTCTCCCGACTTTATATTCTCTACCACAGGGATAATTGGCGCCGTACATTTTGTACCTAAAACGGTAAGATAATGCCCTAAACGAACCGTCGGGAATGTCGATAAATTTTCCCCTTGCTCAATATGATTTTTAATACTCATAGCTGGTAATTGCCCATTTCGTAATTTCAAATCTAATAAATTTTGAGCTTTTCCTTTAGCTATAACTATGTACATCGACCGGCGAAATTCAGAAAAACGTTGGACAAAATCCAAGATATCTTTAAAACCGGCTTTCGCCGCATCCTCACCAATAACGACCACCTTCAGGGAACCCATAAAAGGCATGCGACTTGAGATCTTATAAACCTTCTCATACGCTTCCCGGGCGCTCGATGCCTCTATACTAAAGGTCCGATCTTCAACGTCTGCAGCAGTTGCCCCAGCTTGTTTAGGTTTTGCTAATTGTTGTGTAATGATATAAGTCCCTGGTTTCTGCCCGGGATCAAATCCTATCCCGATTAGAGGCGCCAATTCCTCCACTTCCCGCTTTCCCCAGCATCCAGTTAAAAACAAAAGGCAGGCAATCAAGATTAATACAAGTCCTATTTTGCGTTCTTTTCCCCCATTACTTCTCATTAAACACCTGCTCCCTTCTTCCAACGCGAGACTCCCCAAAGGGTAAGGATCCAAACGGACGCGAAAGGTAAAATCAAATAATCGTCAACGAGCGAAATTTCCCTAATCAAATTAGGGCCTCTTATAAAACCAAAGGCGATCCCCAAAAATACGACACCCGTAGCAAGTCTCCATTTTAACCCTTTCAAGTAAAAAACGGTTTCTAAGCCCCAGGTCGCCGTGAAAAAGAAAGCACTGATCTTTATCACCAGGGCCCCAAGCCAAACCCCTAAAAATAAGGATTCCACTCCAGCAACTGTTCGGCTTACTTCCACCATCTTGCCTAATACAAGTAACCCATATACCAAACGGGTAGTTTCTATCGGTCCAAAAACAAGAATTTGTATTAAGACGACCAACATGTCTAAAGTTCCTACCAAGAAAACTGCTCGCCAAACCCCTGTCTTTAATTGTCCAAGCTCTTTCACACCGGTAGGTAGAAACGTAAGGATTCCCGCTAAAAAAAGAATATATTCCATTGCAAAGGGTGCTACTTTGAGTCCCCCCCAAAAAAGCGGTATTAATCCCTCACTTAAAATAGGCAAAAGTTCCCCCTGTTCAATCCGCGGTATGGAGAGGCCAATATTCAAAGCCAGCGCAATCACGATTATTGGAAAGATGACTTCGGAAAAACGCGCAAATACTTCGATCCCAAAACTCACCAAATAGAAAACAAGTAATAATCCACCTAAGTAGAACAACCAGATGGGGGTTAAGGGCATAATTGAACTCTCATAAATATCCCCAGTTTGACCTAGCAACAAGCCGCCAAAATAACCTGTAATTAAAATATAAATGACTCCTATGATTTTTCCCATCCATTTTCCAAGGAGTATTTCTGTAATCTGCAATAGATTTTTGCTAGGATACTGGGATAGAAGGGAAAGCACCATTAATCCGTAAGGAATTCCAACGGCAAATCCCGGTAAGACCGTCATCCAGCCATCCCGTCCACTGGCTACAGTAACTATCGATGCTACAGGGAGAAACGTTGTACCCATAAGTACGGCTGCCCCTAATATCATGAATTGATGCGGAGATATTCTTTCCATCGTTACCCTTTCCCTTTCCCTCCTGATCGGGGTTCCTCAACGTCTAAAAGTTGAGGACGACGTTTTAACGCCCACCAGGGTGCCCGAACAAACGTATCTTGTAATAAAGCCCGTATCCGCAAAGGGGCAATCGGACTTAGGTAAGGCACTCCGAAAGAACGAAGGCTTAGCAGGTGAATTGTGATCACATATAGACCTACAGAGACCCCAAAGAAACCAAGGATACCCGCCAAAATCATAAGTGGGAATCGAATGAGCCGAACCGCTAAACTCAAATCGAAAGTTGGAATTGCATAACTCGCTACAGCTGTCAATCCAATGATTATGACCATCAGTGGGCTGACCAGGCTAGCCTTCACCGCTGCATCGCCGATGACAAGTGCCCCTACAATTCCAATCGTCGACCCAATAGGTTTTGGTAAGCGGAGCCCCGCTTCCTGCAATATTTCTAAAACAACCGTCATAGTTAAGGCCTCTAGAAGGGCTGGAAAGGGCACTCCCTGCCGGCCTGCCGATATGCTCATCAGAAGATCTGTCGGTATAATTTCCTGATGAAACGTCGTTACTGCTATATAGATGCTAGGAGCCAAGATGGATACAAATGCTCCTAAATACCGGACAAAGCGAGAAAGGATTGCAACCATAGCCCGTTGGTAATAGTCTTCATTCACATTTAAAAACTGCGTCAATACTACTGGTACCATAAGTACTATGGGGGTTCCGTCGACAATAATGCCCACTTTCCCTTCTAGAAGCTTTCCCGCCAGGACATCTGGACGCTCCGTAAAGGAGATTTGAGGAAAGGGCGAATAGGGATTATCCTCAATCATTTCCTCGATATATCCATTCCCTAGCATGGCATCCATCTTAATGGTGCCTATCCTCCTCAGGACTTCCGAGACGATATCTGGACTTGCTATTTTCTCAATATAGGTAACTACTAGATCGGTATTCGTTAAATCTCCAAGTTTTAAAGAGATTATCCGCAAGGAGGGATGTTTTATCTTGCGCCGCAAAAGTGAGGTATTAATTCGAAGCGTTTCCGAAAATCCCTCACGTGGCCCTTTGACGATCGACTCCGTGATCGGTTCAGCAACGCCGCGATTAGCCCATCCCCTGGCACCGATGACGATAGCATCCGTCAAGTCGCCGAAGAAAATTACTGAATCGCCAGATAAGATGGCATCAACCGCTTCTCCCATTTTGGATATTTTCTTAATCTCTAGGCCGGGGAGTAGACTCTGGAGTGTTTTATCCACAACATTTGATAATGTCACTTGAGCTAATTCCTGATGTCCTGCCAAATCCACCATGAGAGGTTTTAAAATAAAATGGTCCAGCAGATTTTTATCAACTAGCCCATCCACTGCAGCTAATATACAGGGAATACGTTCTTTCCCTTGGAGGAAGAACTCTCTGAACAAGACATCGCTACTCTTTGATAAGATCTCCTTCACTGTCTGTCCGGATAAAGGCTTATTCAGCTCCTCGTCAAAAGAATACGAGGGAGACTTCCGTATCTGCCTCACCTTCGGGCGAATGGTAAGTTCTTTGATCATTTTCATCCAGCTGCGCACGTTTTCTCCCCCCTTATCTAGCTTATTTTGTCCGACAACGAGTCGATTATGCGCCAGTCTGTGGTTCTCTTCTCTACTCCGCATAACCAAACCCCCTTCTCCCCGCGCAAGTTAGGGGCCGGTTCTTGGGCTTGCATGTAAGCCCAGAACCGGCCCCTAAGTTAAATTAATAAATCTCAAACGAAGAAAGGAATGTGTTTTTAACCCCTTCCGAGATACCCAGGTTTCCACGTTTGTAAAATCCTTAAATAATAGTTAGCTTCCCTCAGTGTATGATCGATTAAGAGGGGGGATAACAACGACTTTAACTGACAGTCCAGGATGAGTTCTGTTCCTCTAGCTTTAAATTCGGCAACGGCTAAAGTTGCACTGAGATTCTTTTGGGTTAGTTGTCCGAAGCCGGAAGCCGGTATACCTTCCCCCTTCATCTTTTGTTCCAACTTCTCAAAGCGTCGCGCTAAGTCTCTCGCTTTTTGGCAAAGTTTCTTTTCAGACGGATCTAAGAAATGCGCAACAAACTCAGCATGTTCACCCATAATTTCATCCCAAAATACTTCTTGCTCAAGCAGGTCCACACGAGCATCCACAAATTGATTGTTTTGCAGTCGTTTCAAAATTTTAAGATAAAACAAGGCTTCTCTATAGACATGTTCAAGCTGTGAAGGAAATAGATTGGTAGCCAGACAGCACTGGGTGACTTGATCTAATACCATAGCCTTGAACTCTGCAAAGGAGGTTGTTAAAACCATTGCTTTCTGATTTAAGCCACTAACTTGGGTTTCGATACCCGGTGGAATCGTCCCCAAATCCGGTATCAACTTCAATTCTTCCGTCGTTAATACCATATCAATGAAGATCCCTGTCAACTCCTGAGTCTTTTGTTCTGCACGAAGCGTTTTGTCTGTTACCAATTCCCTTGAGTTCAGCACATCCACAGATGCCGTACAATCACTCAGCATGATGGCTTCCTTAAGAAGTTCATCATATTGACACTTAAATTGTTCCGCTTGCTGAACATAAGTAACATCTTTTGGGTAAAAACCAGCTTGCATAAAAATGGCGTGTTCTCTCATAATCCGGGCAAAAAACAAGTGAAGATCCAAGGACTCACGTACGAAATTTCCAACCAGCGGCACACTACCCGTAACCAGCACCCCTTTCTATCTTCTTTTGCTCATATTATTCTTCATCAAATCACAATGTTCACCTATGTTACAAAGAAAAGAACTGCCGTCAAATTTCGGCAGTTCTTTTCTTCGTTCATTCCAAGGACACCCCATGAAAATCACTTATTTTCGCACGTCTTTTTTAATAACCTTAATCGCAGCATCCGGGCAAACGAGTTCGCACATGTTGCAGGCGATACAAGGGATTTCTTCTTTCACGTGTGGTGCTGGGGTTCCATAAACACCCAGTTTATCAGACCATTCCAAGGTTTTTACCGGGCATTTCTCGATGCATAAACCACAACCCTTGCAAAGGTGAGGGAAAATAGTCCATTCGGCTTTGGGTCCGTCGATCGTGATGGCGTTATCCTTTAAGGACACAGGGGGGTCCCTCCTTTCTCAGTGGCATCTTATAATACATCACTTGCTCGCTAAGAGCTGTTCGATAATCTCAGCACCACGCTCAAGTGCTTTGAAGTTTAGCTCACGGAGCTTTGGATTTTGCTCAAATTTATACCCTAATTTTTTTTCCAAAGCGCTTTTAGCATCATCCATGCTCATTATATTAGTGGCTTTGAGGGTTGCTCCCAAGATGATGACGTTAAAGACACGCGGATGAAGTTCTTCCTTGGCAATTTTCAAAGCCGGAATAGCCAGAACCTTTTTGGCATTCTTCGGTAGGAACTCGTCAACCCCTTCGATTGAAGCCTCGTAGACAAAGATCGTACCAGGACCGACATACTGTTGACAACGAACGACGGCACGATCACTCAATGCAATAACAATATCTCCTGTTTCGAATTTTGGAGCTCCAATTTTCTCATCCGAAATCTGACAAAACGCAATGGAAACACCGCCACGTTGTTCCACGCCGAAGTTTGGAATATAGAGGGCCTCTTTTCCCGCATCATTAGCAGCATTGGTCATGATTTGAGCCACAGATTGTACCCCTTGGCCGCCTTCGCCTGCTAAAGCAATTTTAATGACATTTGCCATTGAACTACTCCTCCTTCTTCGCGGGAACCTTGAGTTCGCCGACTTTAAAGAATTTGGGCATTTCCTGCTCTACGAAATTCCAGGTGTCCTTGGCGTTCGTACTCCAGTTGGTTGGGCATGAGGACAGGATCTCTACGAACGAGAACCCGTTACCAGCCAATTGGTTTTCCAGTGCCCGCTTAACAAAGGTTTTTACCTGACGAACATTAGCAATCGAACCACGCGCAACATAGCCCCCTTCACGAACAATGGCAGCGACCATTTCCGGCCCTTGCATCGGGTAACCCGTCATTTCCGGATCACGACCATACGGAGTTGTCTCAGTTTTCATACCGGGTAGTGTGGTCGGAGCCATTTGGCCACCAGTCATACCATAATTGGCGTTATTTACAAGTATTACCGTTATTTTCTCGTTTCGCATGGCAGCGTTAACCAAGTGTTGAGATCCAATTGCATAACCACCGCCGTCACCCATATAGGCAATGCCCACACGATCTGGACGTGCACGCTTAACCCCAGTGATGACTGGAGTTGTCCGTCCGTGGTGAGTTTGAACTGTGTCGCAGTTAAAAAAGTCCCACGCCAAGAGGGAACAGCCGATATCACACCCAAAAACCACCTTATCTTGAATCCCAAGTTCGTCAATTGCTTGTCCAAGGGCCTTTAAAACTAGGCCATGTCCGCAACCGGGGCAGAATTTATGGGGTTTCGTTTCTTGTCTCCATGAGTTTGGCATATTTAATTCAACAGTCACAACAAATACCTCCTTCCGTCAGTCATCCTAAAAAAAGGTTCTTAGTCTCTCGATCAATTCCTCGCTCGTAATCCCGACCCCCGGTTTAAACAGGGTATCCATTGGCACGGTTTCACCGTAAATGCTTTGCCTTACGAGACGGTAGAATTGTCCCTCAGCAGACTCTGCCAAGAAAATGCGTTTTGCCGAGGAGATTGCCTTCTTCAGAGCTTCGGTTGGAAAGGGACGCAAGGTGATCGGTCGGAAGTACCCAACTTTGAGACCCTCTGCCCGAAGTTCTCGGACTGCCATTTTGGCTGACCGACTCACCACCCCGTGCGTCAGCACGATCACATCGGCATCTTGGCAGTCAAATTCCTCATGCTCAACAATTTGAGGAGCCATTTCGTCGTAATCTTTCTGATACTGTTTAATGACGGCATAAAGTTCTTCTTCCGTGTTATACGTATTGCGCAAAAGAGAAGGATCCCTCTCCACACCGGGCATACCAGGTTGTCCAACTAAAGGCTCAGACGGAACCATTTTGATTCCTCTAAACTCCGGATCATAAATCGTTAAGGATTCACGCATTTTAGCTTGGTAACCATCCCCTAACACGAAGGTTGGAAAGCGATATTTCCAAGCCATATTAAACGATTTAATCGTATAGTCAAAAAGATCTTGATGTGTGGCTGTTGAGTAAACGATACGATGACCTTCTCCATTTCCACCATAGGTTGTCAGATTAACCTCCTGCTGAGAGTAGATTACAGTCGCTGTGGATGGGCCCCCTCGCTGTTGAATCACCATCACGGTCGGGACCCGCATCATTTCTGCCATGGAGATAGGCTCTTGCATTAGGACGTTTCCTGGTCCACCCGTCGCGGTAAATGCTCTGGCTCCGGATAACACCCCTCCTACCGTTGTAAAACCAGCCGAGAGTTCATCTTCGGTCTGTAAGAACCTCTTATCATATTTAGGGGCTAGACGAGTCCAATAATGCATAATTTCATTTTGGGGCGTGATCGGATAACCATACATGATGTCTGCTTGAGCAGCAAGTGCAGCCCAAGAACAAACTTCATTACCGGTCATAAATGCCCGTTTTTCACCCTCAATTGGTTTTCCTGCCATATTTAGTTTTACACCTCCTAAGTTTTTAAAGCAAATGCAAAAGGGTTGAAACCCCTATTACCAAAAGGCATGGGGCATAAAGCGTGTCAAATAACGCACAGGGTGCCCCAACCCATCACTAGAACCTAATTTATCACGCAACTTCTCATCCGCTGTCGTGGCGACAACTGGAATATGTAGCACTTCTCCAACTTCAGACACAACCCGAGCCCCTTCTTGGATAAAGGAAACCGTTGTTTCCTCCCCTAAATGGGAGTTATTAATCAGTCCGTGTATCGGCCCCAGTTCTCGGACATAATCCAGCATATCTTCATACGATCCTGTTAATGGACGCCCAAGATTGAGGACTGCCAGAATCTTGAGGTCTTGGTCATCCCAAGCTCCTTCGATGATATTCAAAGTTTTAGCCCCTTGCACGCCATAGCCAATATCAAGGATAAGACTGCCAGGGCGCTTGAGAACCCAACGCATCTCCGGACGAATTACAGATCCAGCTTCTCCCAATCCCGTCGTTTCGGCGGTTGACCATGCCACAACATCGAGTCCAAGCCCTATAAGTTCCTCTCGAATTGGACGCAAGGTATAGGTTGGTTCGACGGTATCTAAATCTACTAAAGTAATTGGATGTTGGACACTTGGCAAGGGTAACAACTCTAGTGCACGGTTCACTGCACATTCACTTTTTCCACTGGCATATTCCCCTACATATGCTTCGACTATTCTTTTCAGAGTCTCACCTCTTTGTGTTAAGTTGTAAATCCATGGACTCATAAAATAAAGTTTGGGGAACTACTGTTAAATAGTTCCCCATGCGTACTTTTGATATACCCTGCCCTGAGTTCTTTCGAACATTTTAGGAAATTGGAGGAGATTTTCTTTGTATTTTCCTCTAGTCTACCCTCATATACAATTAAAGGGGAACCCAAGAAAAAAAGAGCAGGTAACCCTGCTCTTTCAGATCAATGAAGAATGAAACGATTCGATTCTATCTCTAGTCCCACTTTTGGTCAGCGAGACGTTTATAGGACTCATAGCGAATTTTCGCGTACTTCTCAGCGCCCACAAAAAGTTCCTCTGCACTTTCCGGGAAAGTGTTCAACAAGGAAGAATAACGAACTTCTCCCATGATGAATTCACGGAAGGACGAAGTCGGCTCTTTGGAATCAAGGCTAAATGGATTATTTCCTTGATCTGCAAGTTCTGGGTTGAAGCGATAAAGATGCCAGTAGCCGGAATCAACTGCTTTCTTCGCCTCTTGTACACTCTTAGTCATACCCGACTTGAGACCATGGTTGATACATGGAGCGTAAGCAATAATCAAAGAAGGTCCTTTATAAGCTTCCGCTTCTTTCATAACTTTAAGCGTTTGGGCCATGTCTGCACCCAAAGCAATTTGCGCGACATAAACATAACCGTAACTCATAGCCATAACGCCCAAGTCTTTTTTGCGAATCTTCTTGCCAGAAGCTGCAAATTTGGCAACTGCAGCGCTAGGAGTTGATTTCGAAGATTGTCCGCCGGTATTAGAGTAAACCTCCGTATCAACCACAAGCACGTTGACATCATCTCCAGAGGCTAAGACGTGGTCTAATCCTCCAAATCCAATATCATATGCCCAACCATCTCCACCGATGATCCACTGGGATTTTTTAACAAGATGATCTTTCTTAGCAGAAATCTCTGCAAGAACTTCATTATCCCCTGCGTACGCTTGAAGACCGGCAAGGATCTTAATAGATGCAGCTTTGGAGGCGTCGGCATCATCTGAACCCTTAAGCCACTCTTGGAACCCTTCTTTTAGCTCAGCACTAATTTCCAGCTCAAGTGCTTGCTTCATCAAATCAGCCAGTTTCTCGCGTTGTTGACGAACCCCTACGTACATACCATAGCCAAACTCAGCATTGTCTTCAAACAAGGAGTTAGCCCAAGCGGGACCTTTGCCTTCTTGGTTAGTGGTGTATGGAATTGAAGGAGCACTTCCGGACCAGATAGAACTACAGCCTGTAGCGTTAGCAATCATCATGCGATCACCATAAAGCTGAGTAATTAGTTTAACATAAGCTGTCTCACCACACCCTGGGCATGCGCCGTTAAACTCCAGTAATGGCTGAGCAAACTGACTCGCTTTAACCGTAGTCACGTCAAAGAGCTTGCTCTTGTTTGTCAGACTAACTGCATACTCCCAGTTCTCAGCTTGACGTTCGATTTGTTCAGAGGCAGGTTCCATTATAAGGGCCTTCCCTTTAGCAGGGCAAACTTCGGCACAGTTTCCGCAACCAGTGCAATCCAACGGGCTTACTTGAACGCGGAATTGCAGACCCGTTGCCTCCTTACCATTTGCCTTCTTAGTGTTGAACGTTTCCGGGGCGTTTTTCACTTCTTCTTCGTTCAATAAGAACGGACGAATCGCTGCATGAGGGCAAACATAAGAACATTGGTTACACTGGATACATTTATCCACTTGCCACTCAGGTACGATGACGGCAATACCGCGTTTTTCGAAAGCAGCCGTTCCTAGCGGTGAAGTTCCATCTTCACGGCCCAAGAAAGTGCTAACTGGCAGGTCATCTCCTGCCATAGCGTTCACTGGACGGAGAATATCTTTCACAAATTGAGGTTCTTCAACTGCAGCAGCAGCTTGTGCTTGTGCATTGTCTGCATCAGCCCAAGACGCTGGCACTTCCACTTTAACAAAGGAAGATACACCAAGATCAATCGCCGCGATGTTCATATCTACAATGTTTTGGCCCTTTTTACCATAGGATTTTACGACGGAAGCTTTTAGATAGTCAATGGCCTCGTCTACAGGAATGACGTTAGCGAGCTTGAAGAAAGCGGCTTGCATGATCATGTTAGTACGAGAACGGAGGCCGATTTTACCAGCAATCTCTATCGCATCAATAATGTAGAAATTTACATTGTTTTTCGCAATGAATTGCTTCATGTCAGCCGGAAGTTTTTCTTCTAGTTCTTCAACACTCCAATTGCAATTCAAGACAAAGATACCATTTTTCTTTAGACCTTTTAAGAGGTCATATTTGTAAACGTAGGTTTGGTTAGAGCAAGCGATGTAATTTGTACCCGTAACATAATAGGGCGATTTAATTTCTTTTTTACCAAAGCGAAGATGGGAAACCGTGATTCCGCCTGATTTTTTACTATCGTATTGAAAATAAGCTTGTACAAAGAGCTTCGTGTGATCCCCAATAATCTTAATGGCTTGCTTATTTGCGCCGACTGTACCATCTGAACCAAGGCCCCAAAATTTACAGGAAATAGTCCCTTCTGGAGCAGTATCAATAATTTCTTCTTCAGCTAAGGAGGTATGGGTTACGTCATCCACAATACCGACGGTAAAGCCATTTTTCGGGTTTTCCGCCTTGAGGTTCTTGTATACAGCCAAAACTTGGGAAGGTGTGGTATCTTTCGATCCCAAACCATAGCGACCACCGACGATCACTGGCTTAATATCGCTCGTGTAAAAAATATCCTTAATATCTAAATAAAGAGGTTCACCCTTGGCGCCAGGCTCTTTAGTACGGTCAAGAACAGCAATTTTCTTAACAGTGGGTGGCAAAACTTTAAAGAAGTAATCACTAGAAAACGGACGATACAGATGAACTTTAATGACCCCAACCTTTTCCCCTTGGGCAACCAAATAGTCTATGGTTTCTTCAATCGTGTCACAGATCGAGCCCATGGCCACAATGACATACTCGGCATCTTCAGCCCCATAATATTGGAAAGGATGATATTCACGGCCAGTGAGTTTCTTATATTCTTGCATATAATGTTCGACCATGTCAGGAATCACAGAATAGAAACCATTGGACGCTTCACGGCCTTGGAAATAGATATCGGGGTTTTGAGCAGTTCCGCGAAGAACTGGACGCTCCGGATTCAAAGAACGGTCACGGAAGGCTTGAACTGCTTCCATATCTAAGAGTTTAGCAACTTCCTCATACTCCGGGACTTCAATTTTTTGGATTTCATGTGAAGTACGGAATCCATCAAAGAAATGAAGGAATGGTACGCGAGATTTTATCGATGCGAGGTGAGCAATAAAGCCCAAGTCTAATGCTTCTTGTACGTTATGGGAAGAAAGCTCAGCAAAACCCGTTGCGCGCACGGACATTACGTCCTGATGATCACCGAAAATTGAAAGTGCATGGGTTGCTAAGGCACGAGCACTGACATGGAATACGCAAGGCAGAAGCTCACCCGCAATTTTATACATATTAGGGATCATCAAAAGTAAGCCTTGTGAAGCTGTATAAGTGGTCGTTAAAGCTCCGGCCTGAAGGGAACCGTGTAACGCACCGGCAGCACCAGCCTCGGATTGCATCTCCACGACTTTTACAGCTTGCCCAAATACATTTTTCCTTCCATGTGCAGCCCACTCATCGACTAATTCAGCCATCGTCGAAGAAGGGGTGATCGGGAAGATTGCGGCGACTTCAGTAAACGCATAGGACGCGTGGGCGGCCGCTTCATTACCATCCATTGTCTTCATTTTTGCCATGTTATTGTATCCTCCTAATTATGTGATTAATCTAACTTTAAAGGCTTTATGGAGGGCGAACCCTCGCTACCCCTAAGTCCAAGAAAAAGTAAAAGTAGCTTGTGAAAAAATTAAACAATTGTAGAAATCCGGTCTGACCGTCTAGCCAATTCACTTATATAAGTAAGCATAACATAACCTTAGTGTTTGTACAAAAAAAACATAATTCACATTATAGTCAAATTTCTGTCGCACTTCATTTGTTAATTTCTAACATCGAGCAACCTACCGACCAGAAAATAATACACAGAAGGGAACTATTTCAGTTCTGACCCGAATAGTCCCCCTATAAAGCAGTATACCCCTTAATTGTTTCATTCGTCAATAATTTATAGTTAGGTATCTTGAAAATAATTCCTCAGCAGTAAAACTGTAGGATAATTTAACCTATGTTAGATTCCCAGAAACTGGAGCACGCCTAAAGCTACAACTCCTGGAAACCCTAGGAAACCGACCAAGATGATCGTAAAAAGATTAATGGGAATTGCAAACCCCAAAATACTAAGCAAAAAATCGAACAACCAGAGTCCGACAATTCCCCCTAACATATGAATAATAACCTTCAAAAATAAATTAGGCTTCCCAAGGGTAGAACGAACAACAAAGCCTATTAGTAAAATTAGCAGACCAAGAAAGATCAGGGTCATGGATATTCCTCCTCGTCCTGTCAGTGCTAGTCCTATAAATATGCACACGCTGGACAAAGAAGAACTCTAAATTAGTCAATAAACCTCTAATTGCCCACTTAATAAGAAAGGCATGTTCACTGATATAACCCTAACAACAGTGAACATGCTCTTTATAAAATAACCGTTTAAATTGTAATTGAGATTTGAAGTTATTTAAAGTTGTCTTCGACCTTCTAAAGCTCGAGCAATAGTTACTTCGTCAGCATATTCCAGATCTCCACCAACAGGAAGGCCATGCGCAATGCGAGTTACTTTGATTCCCAAGGGTTTGAGTAAACGCGCCAAATATAAAGACGTTGCCTCCCCTTCTACGGTGGGATTTAGAGCCATGACCACTTCTTTTATTCCATCTAATCGTTTCAGAAGCTGATTGACGGTCAACTGCTCTGGACCAATTCCATCCATTGGTGAGAGGACACCGTGGAGCACATGGTAAAGCCCTTTGAATTCCCTAGTTTTCTCCAAGGACACAACATCTCTTGGATGCTCGACAATGCAAAGTGATGTTTGATCTCTTTGGGTATTTTGACAAAGTGCACAGGGGTCTCTATCTGTAAAGTTTGAGCAAATTGAACATTTCATAATATCCCGGTTTGCCACAACAATAGCCTTAGCCAAATCCTCGGAAACCTGTGGTTGTTGAAGAAGGTAAAAAGCCAACCGTCCTGCCGTCTTGGGGCCGATCCCCGGTAGACGAGCCAAGCTACTAATGAGATCTGCCATAGGTTGTGGGTACTGTAAAAAATCCATAGATCACCTAGAACAATCCGGGGATCTTTAAACCACCGGTCAGTTTACCCATTTCATTGTTCGCCATTTCTTGTGCCTTCCTTAACCCTTCGTTTAATGCGGCCTTAACAAGGTCCTCCAACATTTCCACATCCTCAGGGTCAACCGCTTCAGGTTTAATTTTTAACTCTACTAATTCCATTTTCCCACTCACGACAACCTGGACCATTCCACCACCCGAAGAGGCATCCACCGTTTTGGTTTGGAGTTCCTCCTGTGCTCTCGCCATATCCTCTTGTAATTTCTGTGCTTGCTTCAACATCTGGTTCATATTACCACCCATACCGCCGCCCATTCCTTTTAAACCTGCCATATTAACACTTCCTATCTTTTAAATCTTAAGCTCCCTAAATACTCCATACTCTTGTTGTTTAATTTGATCCAAGGCTACCTCTGCTAAGACTCCTATTCCCTCACTACCACGAGATCATCACCGAACATGTCTTTGGCCTTGTCAATCAAAGCCTGTTCCTGCCTCTTCAAGTCCTTAACTTCTGGTGTCTCCTTGGTTTGAAATTCACTGACCATAAAATTCTGCAAGGTTAGCGAAACACCAAGTAATTGTTTTAAAACCTCTTCAATCGTCTGACGATTTTCAAGCTGATTGACTTTGTCCCTGTGAAAGGAACATCCTTCTCGGAAAAGGATTGTCAAGGTAGTTTCTTCAAGTTGAACTGGTTTGCCTTCCATTAAAAAGGCTTGAGTGGATTTTTTGCGTTTTTTAACTTCGTCCAAAACGTCATTCCAACGCTCCTGAATCCCCTCTATGCTCAAGGTACCTACGAACCCTTCCGAAGTTTCCCCTAAATCCACAGTTTTGGCTTCTACCTTAGGAGTCTTCGGAGATGGGGAAGAATCACTTGAGACTGCCCGATTAGTTTTAGAGCTTACCGGTGACTTCCTTTCAAGAATAGGATCATGTACTGAACCGGTGATCTTAATCTGTTGTTCTAACGCGGATAACCTCTTTAAAATCTCTTCTTGCCCACTCAACGCCGTGGGTATACTCTCATGGATGGTCTGAATCAACAAGAGTTCGGCCGCCAACCGGGCATTGGTGGCATATTTAAGCTGACCTTCTCCTTGTAATAGTATCGATATCCAGCGCAACATTCGGGAAATCCCGATCTGCGTACTCTGTTTGATCAACCTATCTTGAATATGAGGTGCTACCAAAGGGGTTTCTCCGGCAGACGCAGTTAAGAGCATTTGGCGAAGATAATCTAAGAGTTCTCTAATGATCTGCCTTGGGTCACGCCCTTGTTGAATTCCTTCTGATAAAAAAGATAAGCACTTACCGTAATCAGAGGAGAGTAGAGCGTCTACTAACTCGGCACTAAACGTCTCACCGACCATCCCCAGTACTAGATAAACCTCTTCTACTCCGATCGGATCATCCTGGAGAAGACATTGATCTAAAATACTTAAGGCATCCCTGAGTCCCCCCTCTGACTTCTGGGCAATCACCACGAAGGCATTTGGATCGACTTTCCGATCCAAAGACATGCATACTTCAGCCAGTCTTGAATGAATATCTTCCACTGAGATGCGATGAAATTCAAAACGTTGTACGCGCGATAGAATTGTCAAAGGTATTTTTTGAACCTCAGTTGTTGCTAAGATAAAAATGACCTGTGGTGGAGGCTCTTCCAATGTCTTGAGCAGGGCATTAAAAGCCTCTGTCGTCAGCATATGTACTTCATCAATAATATAAACCTTATGTTTCCCTTGTATCGCACTTAATTTGACATTTTCGCGCAAATCACGGATCTCGTCAATCCCCCGGTTTGAAGCAGCATCAATCTCGAAAACCTCCATGGACGAACCATGGTCGATGCCGAGGCAGGAAGCACAATGATTACAGGGTTCCACCCCATTAGGTTGGTCGCAATTTAGAGCCTTAGCAAGGATTTTAGCCGCGGTTGTTTTACCTGTACCTCTGGGCCCACTGAACAAATACGCATGGGCGATCTTCTCTTGCTTAAGAGCATTAACCAACGTTTTCGTTACATGCCCTTGACCCACTATGTCTGCAAATGTTTTAGGACGCCATTCACGGTAAAGTGCCAAATAAGCCATACTTTCACCCTCAATAAACAGAGTGCGCTATATACCAAAAAAGATGGTACAATAGCCCACCTTTATCGCAGTTATAAATAGCCGTACACCCTTGATTGAACCATCGCCTCCGAACGTTACCTTGGTTAGCAAACTCGATTCAGGCAACCTTACGGCACACAAAACGCTCTCCTTAGTGCTGCTTCCGTCAAGATCTGACACGGTTCGGAGTGTCCTGTTGCGTAAGACCAAAATCTCATCGCCGCCTACCAAAGACGGCTTCACAGACGAGGACCTATCGTGGGAATTCCACCTTGCTAGAGCGGACTGCAAGTTACAGGGAACCGCTACCTCCCCGTCTAGTACGGCTAAATCAATTATAGCAAAATAAAAAGCCGAAGTCGAATACTTTGGCTAAAGTCCTCTAAAATGGCGGAGAGAGAGGGATTTGAACCCTCGACACCGGTTGCCCAATGTACCCGCTTTCCAGGCGGGCGCCTTCGACCACTCAGCCACCTCTCCATGTCCCTAAAACCTCAAAATACTTTTTCAATTTCGGTGAATATAGTGAACAAGGGATATTATACCTCAGAGAGACAAGCGAGTCAACGATTAAATACATGTTAATATATGTAAAATAGCAAATTGAATATTTTCACCCTAAATATCGTAGAGTAACCTTTGTATCAGTTTATTGCAGTGGCGCACCTTTTTGTTATTGTTTCGATCGTACTAATAAGTTTGGAGGATGTAAATGGAGATTAAACCCTTAAGAGAACTTAAATTATACGGTTTCAATAACCTTACTAAAACCCTCAGTTTTAATATGTACGATATCTGTTATGCGAAATCGCCCGAGCATCGTCAAGCCTATATTGAATATATTGATGAAGAATATAATTCCGAACGCCTTGCTAGAATTCTCAAAGATGTAGCTAACATCATCGGAGCGCATGTTTTAAATATTGCCAAACAGGATTACGATCCTCAAGGGGCCAGTGTTACAATGCTTGTATCTGAAGACCAAGAGGTAGCTACCCTATCCCCATCAGCTGTTGTCGCCCATCTCGATAAAAGCCACATCACAGTTCACACTTATCCAGAAAGTCACCCCAATAAAGGGATTAGTACCTTTAGAGCAGACATTGATGTCTCAACTTGCGGAAAAATTTCTCCCCTAGCAGCCCTCAATTACCTCGTGACTAGTTTTTCCGCAGACATTGCCATCCTTGATTACCGAGTTCGAGGATTCACCCGTGACCTTGATGGCAAAAAATTCTTTATAGATCACAAAATCAATTCCATCCAAAATTATCTATCCAAGGAGAAGAGAGAACTTTATCAAATGATTGATGTTAATGTCTACCAAGAAAATATCTTTCACACCAAGATGCTCTTAAAAGATTTTGATTTAGATAATTATTTATTCGGTATGGCAAAAAAAGAACTCTCCCCAAATGGGGAAAAAAAAAATTAAGCAACGTCTCACCAAAGAAATGTCGGAGATATTCTATGGGAGGAATATACCTAAAGTTAAACAGACCTAATCAAGAAAGGGACTCTTGCTGGATGGCAAAGTCCCTATTATTTGTTCAATTTAGCTATTCCTATGTCTGTACATTAAATACATAATTGCATTTCGGGCAGGTCACTTGGATATTACCTCTTTTAATGGGCACTCGCATCTTCTTTGAACACTTTTGGCACTCAATAACACGGTGATCGACCAACTTAAGGATCTTCTCTTTATCTAGTCCTACAACAACATCGTCACCAATTATAAAAGTAGGAACTCCACTAATGTTTCTTCGCTGTAGTTCCAACCTGGCTTGAGTATCTAAACTAATGTTTTTTTCTTCGAAATGTATCTTGTTCTGCGAGAGAAACTCTTTCGCCTGCGTACAATAAGGTCAAGTCTGATTGGTAAACATGATTACATTTTTCATCAATACTCATCTCCTATTTAGAAAAATAATTTTTGGAGCCAAAATTATTCGTCAACCATGATAATCGAGGCTACGCTTTCATTATACCATAACTTGGTTAAAACTATTAAAACGATACCCAACAACGGATTGTTAACTCCCTGAGTGAGTCGCTCCTGATTAATTTAAAATAGTCGAGTGATCAGATCCCAAAAGTAAAAGCGTACCTTCGGCAAACCTGCCGTGGATTTTGACGTCTGCTTTATGGGCTGAACTTTGGGCTCCTTATTAAGGGGAATCCCCGGTTTTCCATCGACCTGAACAGCCGTAGAATGCTCAATGTCGATAAAACAGAGCGGAGGAAAAAGTACACACCACCAGTTTGATCCTTGCCCCTCTCCGATCACCACACGTACGGCTTCATAGTCGCCTGCAGGTAAGACCAAAGACCCATAGGATTTTGTGGGAAAGCTAAAATGCCCATACTCAGTATGTACCGAATAATCCTTACCCCAGGCCTTTACCACCGCACGGGCAATATCCTCCATCTCTGGACGAATTTGCTTAAGAATTTGCCGTGATTCATCCAATGACTGAGAGACTGCCAACTTTGGAGAAACTTCTTTGAGAATGGCATCACGGACAGCTCGCTTCAGCGCTTGGTCCTGTTCACTGTCAGAATTAGCGAGGACGTGAAATCGAATGAGTTGATCCGGTGTTGAAGCGATTGCTTCTTCATTAGATGAAGATTCAGTAATTTTATAGGCTTCCATCGCATTTCCCTCACGAATAGGTCCCCAAAAAGCCCCAATTAGCATAAATACTATCAAACTTATAATTATTGCCCTTACTACTTTCATTAAAATTTTAAACCCCTCTCACATGGACATCGTATCAGCTGTCTGTAACATCTACGCTAATAACAGTATGTCCAAGATTGTGAAGATTTAAGCAAAGTAGAGGGAAAAGCTCAAAAATACCCATATTCTTTTTAGTTGCAACGATCGTTTTTCATCACTTATTTCATTCGCTTTGTCTATTAGCTATTCTGTGTTCTTTTTATTAAGAATTAATAGTTATTCATCCAGTTTATCCACCTCTAAAAGGGGGTATACGCTATAATGTTTATTCTTAGCTGTTTTCTTTTCAAAAAAGAAGGGATTAAAACAGAGAAAGGGCTCCAGTTCAATGTGAACTGGAGCCCCGTTTTGAGAACCATATTCATTTCAGCTTTACGCTGTAAATCTCTTCAACATTTTAATGGTTTGAACATGCATCCCTTCGTGATACATGGAAAACGTAAGAAATTCGCCGATCGTCTTTAATGTTAACCCAGAAGGCATAGTTAATGGCTTAGCAACTGCTTCATTCAGTCGATCACTTAACTTTTCTTTGATTCGGCTTGTTTGATCTTCCAACATTTTAATCAGCTCTGGCAAGGATGGCGGTTGCACCTTCCAATCAGAAGGTTTGGTTTTTCCTCCGAATAACTCTGTAAATCCGTCTGGTACTTGCATCGGTTCTTCTGTAAAACCAAAGGCAAATTTCTCTTGAACCAGATAAACATGCCCAAGATTCCAACGGATGTTATTATTGAACCCTTCAGGTACCGAATCCGCTTGGCTTTCACTAAGTTCTTTTGCTTCATTAACCGTGTTACTACGTATAATCTTCAGTTGGTCAAATAAAAATTCTTTCATAGTCTACACCTCCATTGCTTATTATATCAAATAATCACTGAGTATCCATAATTGCCTCGAACAGACGCTATAGCAAAAGGGTCTTCGCGTTAACCCGCAAAGACCCTAAATTTCTAGTAATCCGCGGAGAGAGTGGGATTCGAACCCACGAGAGCCCTCACAGGACCTACTCGATTTCGAGTTTTGTACCCCACATTCCAGGTCTTTCACAATAGTCCTCTGTTACTGTCTTTTAATTCAACCTGGCGTACCTCAGATGCGTCTTAGGGCATCAGAAATACCAATTGGTTTCAAAAAATTTCCATTTGCTTCGGAGACTAGTCGGCAATTGCCAATTTATGAATATCCGATTTCAGTTCAGCTGAACATATCTGGTATGTTTCAGACGGAGTCTGTTCTTCTTCAGGTAATATTTATTTTAAGTTGTTCGCCGCCCCCACCCAAACAAACACTGATAGGTGACAGGAACTCCCTGTTCGCTGAAAAACATGGCATCATATCTCTTGATGATTGAAAAGATACCAGAGCCCAGTCCCTGAACAGTCAGTTCCTCAGTTAGATAATTGTGAGCTCCAATCATTTTTAAAGCTCTCAAAAAGCACCGGCATGAGTCAAAATACTCCATTTTAGTTACTTCTTCTACACCCATAAAATGGAATCCGATATTTTTCATGACCTCCTGGAGGTATTGGTTTTCAATAAACGGCTCTCTTTTTTTATGAGTTTTATAGTTACCTAGTTTACGTGGAAGTTTACCCTTTTGCCCATCTTTCAAGCAGACATATAATTCCTTAAAGGTACCGGTTCCAAGGGTACTAAAAATTAAGTAACCACCGGGTTCCAGATAGGAATAGTACTGTGTAAAGGCTTCTGCGTAGTCAGTAAACCACTGAAACACTGCATTCGATACAATTAAGTCAAAAGACGAATCAAAGGACACGTTATCAACCATTGACAGGTTTTCTCCGTCTGCCACAAAATATTTAATATTGGAGAAAACCGCTAACTTTTCTCTAGCTACAACAATCATTTCCGGTGCAATATCAGTCGCTGTAATTTGGGCCAATGGGTACTCCTTGGCGAGAAGTTCCGTCAAAAAACCTGTTCCGCAACCAATCTCTAAAATATTCCGAAAACATCGCCCATTCCTCTTAATTTTAAGCAGCAGTTCCCTAGCCATCTCCTTCTGAACGACAGCATATTGGTCATAAGTAACGGCATTCCGGCCAAAGTTTTTTTGCACTTGTGCTTTATTTATCGTCATAAATAGCTAACCACTCCTTCAGTGCTTGCTGAAAACCCTCAAAGTTAGTTAAGAAAGGGATATGACCAACTCCAGGATAACTGACCAATTGTGCACAAGGTATCTGCCGTTTAATAAACATAGCTCCTTCTAGAGGGCAAATTTCATCCTGCTCACCATGAAGCAGCAAAGTTGGACAGGTAATAGCCTTTAATTCCGCCCGGAAATCTGCTTCCATCAGAAAATTCAAGCCCTCTTGGGCTTCAATAATATCCCAAGTCCGTCCGCGGCCGAGATCAGCGGAAATAATTCCTCCGGCTAATCCCTGTACCTGCTCTTGAGTACTAAACATCAGTTTATAAAAGTCTGAGATCGTTTGTTCGCAGTTTTTACTTAGCCTCTTTTTCATTCTTATTACCAAAGCAGCCGGTATGCCTCCCGCATAAGGATCGATTAAAGTTAAACTGTTTTGTTCTAAATTTCCATTTTTCACGGTATTTTCTATGCCTAATACCGAAATTCCCGACTGCGAGTCCGCCAGAAATCGACTCGTCCCACTGACTAATACCAATCCTTGTACTTTATTAGGTAATTGGTGGACTACTTGGATAGCAACAAGGGCACCCATTGACCAACCTACTAAAATTACATGAGCCAGACCATTTTGCTCAATCAGCTCAATCACAGCATCACAATAACTGTGTTGGTTTTTCGCCAAAGGCAAATTCAGAGTATACACGCGGTATATATGGTCCAAGTAGTTCTTCGTCTCCTGCCAGATACTTTCATCAGCAGCCCAGCCATGAATAAGCACAATGTTTTGTACCGCCATGGACGTCCCCCCTTAGATAATCGCTAATTCCCGCCCGATCTGTTTTATTTGTTCGACAGCCCAAGCCAGCTCTTCGTTGCTGTGAGTAGCCATAATGGTTAACCGTAACCGAGCCGCATTAAGCGGTACCGTGGGGGGGCGGACCGCCATTGCTAATATATTTACATCAAACAGACGTCTACTGAACGCTAGGGTAGCTGCATTATCCCCCACTAGGATGGGAATAATTTGGCATTCACTGTTTAATAGATTAAATCCAGCCTCGGTCAGTTCATCCCGCACCCAGGCAGCCTTGGCTAGAACCTCTTCTCGCCGCCACTTTTCCTGTTGTACTACCTGTAGTGCTGCTTGCACACTAGCCAAGACGGACGGTGGGAGACCAGTTGTGAAAATGAAGCTGCGGGCTTTATTACGCAGATAATCTATGAGTACTTTCCGCCCGGCTACATAGGCTCCGGAACAACCAAAGGCTTTGCCTAGGGTACCCATAGTGATTTCCACCCGATCCGTTACCTCATAGAATTCGGCCAAACCACGGCCGTTTTCTCCGAAGATTCCACTCCCATGGGCTTCATCAATCATCAAAACCGCCCCGTATTTTTCCTTCAATTTGACAATTTCGGGGAGGGGGGCAAGATCACCGTCCATACTAAAGACGCTATCAGTGACGATCAATTTACCTCGGTAACCCTCCGCCTTTTTTAAACAGCGCTCCAAATCCACCATGTCAATATGTTTATAGCGCAAAAATTCCGCTCCACTCAGACGGATACCGTCAATAATACTGGCATGATTGATTTTATCGCTGATGATTATGTCTCCCCTGCCTGCTAAGGCTGGAATTATCCCTACATTAGCCGTATATCCGGAGTTAAATATTAACGCCGCTTCCGTGTCTTTAAACCGGGCTAAGTCTTTTTCCACCTGATCATACAACTCGTAGTTTCCCACGATTAACCGTGCCGAAGTAGCACTGCAGCCCAACTGTTGGACCCCCTGGATAGCGGCTGTTTTTAACATGGGATGACAGGCAATACCCAGGTAATTGTTGCTACTAAGATTTAATAGTCTCCTCCCCTTTATTTCCACCCATTTGCCTATGGCTCCAGTGACACTTTTCAACTCCCGGAAAAGATGCTCTTCACGTAAATTTTCCAACCTTTGTTCCAAGTCAGCGTAAAATCCTTCCATCCGGTCCACCCCCGTTTTCCCCGATTATTGTGCTCCGATACTCTGATACGCCTATACGCCTATACTTCTAACCCCATATCCAGGATCATTTGAATATCTTCAGCCACGGTGCGACCTGAGGTGGTTAAATAACTACCCACCAAGGTAGCATTGATCCCCGCTAAATAACCCATAGCTTGCAAATTTCGCAGGGCGTTTTCGCGACCACCTGCAAAGCGCAGCCTCGCTTCTGGTAAAATAAAACGGAAAATTGCTATCGTTTGTAATATTTCCAGGGGAGGCAACACACGTTGGTTTTCCAGGGCAGTCCCAACGATTGGATTGAGAATATTTATGGGAACCGACTGCACCTTTAATTCCCTTAAAGTAAAAGCCATCTCCAAGCGCTGGCCCATGGTTTCACCCAGCGAAATAATCCCACCGCTACAAACCTCCATATCAGCGGCCTGACACGCTTTTATGGTGTTGATGCGGTCTTGATAATTGTGAGTCGTACATATATGAGGAAAGTAGCTTTCCGATGTTTCCAGATTATGATGGTACATGGTTACACCAGCTTCCCTTAAGCTTCGAGCCATGTCTTCGGTAATTATCCCTAGGGATGCACAAAGCTTCAGGTTCGTTTCTCGGGCTAAACGGCGGTAAATGGCTAAAGACTTAAGAAAATCGCCTTCACTTATCCCCCTGCCGCTAGTCACCAGAGAGAACCGCCCAGCTCCTTCCGCTTCCATCTGAAGTGCCCGTTCTAAAATCGACTCTTCATTCAACAAATCATAAACGTCCACTTCAGTTTGATGATGCGCCGACTGGGCACAAAATTTACAGTTTTCTGAACACTGACCAGACTTGGCGTTAATAATAGAACACAGGTCCACCTTTTTGCCAGCCCGTAGATCACGAATCCTGCTAGCAGCTGCAAACAGCTGATACAGCTCAGGGCCTGCTAATTCTCCCAACGTTCGGGCCTCTTCTTGGGTAATGTCCTGACCAGCCAAAACCTTTTCCTCTAACCGGTTAATTACATCAACCTTACACATAGCTGTCATTACGACTCCCTTTCAGTCACATTTTTAATAGCCTGGTAGGTTATGGATAGCACTTGTTGTAATTGTTCCTCACTCATCGCTAAAATGGGCATCAGAACAAGGACATTACCTAAGGGACGAATAATCAAACCGTGCCTGCGAGCTTCCAAAATGACTTGATGACCAATATTTTCCTCTAGCGTATAGGGCTCTTTGGTCTGCTTGTCCCGAACCAGCTCTATTCCCACCATTAAGCCTTTCTGACGGATATCGCCCACATGACTCAATGATTTAAACCCCTCTAATTTACCACTTAGCATCCGGGCTAAATCTTGGACATGCTGAATCAACCGGGTTTGTTCTATGACCTCAATATTTGCTAGGGCCACTGCACACCCCACGGGATTTCCCGTAAAAGTATGACCATGGAAAAAGGTTTTACACTCCCGTGGTTCCCCCAGAAAAGCTTGGAAAATTGTTTCTGTGGTCAAAGTAGCAGCAAGGGGTAAATACCCCCCCGTCAGTCCCTTGGCAATACACATGATGTCAGGACTAACCCCTTCTTGCTCACAAGCAAACAAGGTGCCGGTACGACCAAAGCCTACAGCCACTTCGTCCGCGATCATTAAAATATTGTATTTAGTGCAAAGCTCGCGTATCTTCCTCAGGTACCCAACGGGTGCCGTAAGCATCCCTGCGGCCCCTTGCACTAGAGGTTCAATAATCATGCCGGCAATTTCCTGATGATGCTCCTCCATAATATCCTCAACAACCTGCACACAAGCTAAATTACACTGATCACGCTCCCGTCCCAACGGGCAGCGATAGCAATAAGGAGTAGGTACCTTATACCCTTCAAACAACAAATCTCGATACGTAGCATGAAACAAATCCATACCGCCGACACTTACCGCTCCCACAGTATCCCCGTGATAAGCCTCTTCTAGAGAGATGAATTTCTTCTTTTGCCGCTCCTGGGGATCTGTTTGTTGCTGCCAATACTGAAAAGCAATCTTTAAAGCGATCTCTACCGAAGTGGCACCCGCATCAGAATAGAAGACCTTAGTTAAACCAGGAGGGGTAATCTCCACTAGCTTTTTTGCCAGTTGAATGGAAGGAACATTAGCTAACCCCAGTAACGTAGTATGGGCAATTTTATCCACTTGATCTTTGATAGCCTGGGTCAAAACAGGATGCGCATGACCGTGTACCGTAACCCATAAGGAAGATATCCCATCCAAATAACGATTGCCCTGGATATCTATCAAGTAACTACCTTCCCCTCGTCCAATGATTAACGGATCAGCGGCATTCCACATTTGCATTTGTGTAAAAGGATGCCAGACATAATCCTTATCCCACTGTGCCAATTGGCTATAATCTAATTCCAATTACCTCAACTCCTTAAGATTTGGTTTTTAAAAAATTTCATGATTTAAAGTCTTAAGTAGTTGATCTACATCGACATAATTTTCTATTAAAGTAATTAAGTCACCAGGTTGAGGGTTTTCCCCTTCAACTGTAAGCCCCTCCACCATCGGAACTAACCCCAATATGGGTACCCCTGTCATAGTTTCAATTAAACCTGGATTAGTCCGCTCAGCTACCCCAGAATTATGATGATCGTACATGTTAATAATAATTCCAGCTACCTTTAGTCCCCTAGCCTTGGCATAAGCCACTGTTAAGCAAGTATGATTAATGGTTCCCAGATTAGGTCGGGCAACGACTAATAAAGGTAAGTTCATTCTCACCGCCAGATCTGCCACTGTTACCCCGGTACTCACCAGCGGAACCATCAAGCCACCGGCCCCCTCCACCAAGGTAAGTTGATGTTCTGCCGAAATCTTGAGAAAATGGTCCAGCATAGTCTCCAAGTTAAGAGTCACACCTTCGATTTCAGCGGCAACAGCCGGAGCTAAAGACGGTTGCAGACAAATAGGATTTAATTCACGGGAGGTATAAGGTAAGTCAGTTACCGCTCCATAAAAATAAGCATCTTCAGATATCAATTGGTTTTCACGAAGAATTCCTCCACTCTGGATGGGTTTAATGGCTATAGCGTTAGTACCGCGCCTCCGTAGAGCTCCTAATAGTCCAGCTGTTATCACGGTTTTCCCCACTCCGGTATCAGTACCGGTAATAAAAAGGCCGTTGTTATGCATTACCATATGAACATCACCTCATTGTAAACTTTTATAAAATTATAGGTTTACAATAATTTAAGCCATTGTAAACTAAATGTCAACAAATTGTTGTTATTTAGTTTACAATAGACTGTGGTACCAGCATTCCTCAATCCAGCTTCACGAGCCGAGCCATTCAATGCGACTCTAAAGCTCGGGTTCGACAGTCAAAACCGTTTTAGGCACACAAAGAAATTCAATATCCTTTAACCATGCGGGTTTAACGAGTTATCCACAAGTGAATAACTCAAAAATGCGTAGGCTAGCGGTGACCCAGGACGGGACTCCCATACGATGCTTGTCCAGGCCCGGAAACACATTCGATATGACGGTCATTCCAGAGGTTAAGAGAGACTTAACCTCTGGAAGCTCGGTCGGGTGGTTACAGTGGCTGATCGAGGTTTTTCATCCGTGGAAAACCTGCGCATCCTTCACAGGCTGGCGGCCACTATATTGTTGGAGAACGGAATTAACAGAGGGTCAAGAGATTTTTTTTACGTGCCTACAGACTGTCGAACCCGAGCTACCTTGTTGGCTCTAGCCAAGAATAATCCTAAAATAGTAAAAGGGTCTTCGCATTAAACCGCAAAGACCCTTGATTTCTATGTAATTGGCGGAGAGAGTGGGATTCGAACCCACGAGAGCCCTTTCGGACCCTACTCGATTTCGAGTCGAGCGCCTTCGACCAACTCAACCATCTCTCCATGAATTAACGCTGAACATCAGCGCAATCTACTAAAAAACAACTTTAACATGTCAGAGCATTCTTTTTCCAAGATCCCTGCCACGATATCCACTTTGTGGTTCCAAAGGTTATAGTCCAAGACATTCATTACCGAACCTGTGGCTCCGCCTTTTAAATCCATCGCTCCATAAACGACTTGCTTGATGCGCGACTGCATAATAGCTCCTGCACACATCGGACAAGGCTCTAAAGTAACATATAAGCTGGCCTCCGTTAAGCGCCAACTTCCCAACACTTCAGCTGCCCGTTGGATTGCCAAGACTTCAGCATGAGCTGTCGGGTCATTTTTCTGTTCTCTTTCATTGTGCGCAGCGGCAATCACTCGACCGTGATGAACAACGACCGCTCCAATTGGAACTTCCCCTTGTTCAAAAGCCATTTGAGCCTGTGTTAGTGCAAGATGCATCCAATCTTGATGAAGCATATACCCCTCTTTGTGGTGACCCCGGGAGGAGTCGAACCTCCGCAAGACAGGGTTTAGGAAACCCCCGCTCTATCCACTGAGCTACGAGGCCTTAATGGCGAACATTAAAATATTGAAGTGGTGCGCTCGGAGGGATTCGAACCCCCGACATCCTGATTCGAAGTCAGACGCTCTATCCAGCTGAACTACGAGCGCATAAAGAAAACTTAGTTGGCGTCAAGCCTTGGCGAAGGCGGCTGCCTAGTTGCACTTATGCCACCAGAAATTTTACTTTCTGATATAGCAGCGGGTGACATAAAAAGTCATTCACTCGAACATCGAACTTCGAAATTGGCGGAGGGGGTGGGATTCGAACCCACGGACCCCTTACGGAGTCACCGGTTTTCAAGACCGGGTCCTTAAACCACTCGAACACCCCTCCAAGTAGATGACCTGTAATAGCATATCATATTTGTTTTCAAAATACAACTCTTTATATATCCAAAAACATTGAGATTTTATAAAGATTTAGATATAACTTTTATCCAATATATTCAACGCCCATATAAGGCTGTAGTACTTTAGGAACACGCACCCGACCATCATCTTCCTGGTAATTCTCCATTATAGCAGCAACCGTACGTCCAATCGCTAAGCCACTACCATTGAGGGTATGGATATACTCAGGTTTTTCCTTAGGGCCTCTTCGAAAACGTATGTTTGCCCGCCGTGCTTGGAAATCTTCAAAATTACTACAAGAAGAGATTTCCCTATAAGTGTTAAAACTAGGTAACCATACTTCTAAGTCATATGTTTTGGCAGAACTAAACCCGAGATCTCCCGTTGATAATGTCATGACTCGATAAGGAAGTTCTAATTCTTGAAGAATACTTTCAGCGTCTCTTGTCAACGATTCCAGTTCATCATAGGAATTCTCAGGAAACGCGAATTTGACAAGCTCCACTTTATTAAATTGGTGCTGGCGAATAAGCCCCCGAGTATCTCGTCCCGCAGACCCCGCCTCAGAACGAAAACAGGTACTGTAAGCACAATGATAAATTGGCAATTGACTGCCAGCAAGAATTTCTTCGCGATAGAGATTTGTGACTGGTACTTCAGCCGTTGGAATCAAGAAATAGTCCGTTCCGACAATTTTAAAGGCGTCATCTTCAAATTTAGGCAGTTGACCCGTCCCGACCATTGAGCTGCGATTGACCAAGTACGGCGGAAGTATTTCTGTATATCCCTTGGTCGTGTGACGATCAAGCATGAACGAAATGAGGGAACGTTCCAGTTTAGCGCCCAACCCTTTATAAAAGGTAAACCGAGCACCTGTGACTTTAGCAGCTCGGACGAAATCAAAAACTTCCAGCTTTTCGCCAACTTCATAATGTGCCTTTGGCTCAAAATCAAAAACGCGAGGGGTTCCCCATGAGCGAACTTGAACATTGTCACTTTCATCCGTACCAACTGGCACAGAGACATGGGGAATATTAGGTATCTCATAGAGCACCTTTTCCATGTCTTGTACAATATCCGCTGATTTTTGTTCCAAATCCTTAAGGGTTTGACCGACTTCACGCATTTCTAAAACGAGGCTTTCGGCATCTTCCCCGTTCTTTTTTAGACGCCCGACTTCTTCAGAAACAGAATTACGACGGGCCTTTAAAGTTTCAATTTCAAAAAGAAGTTTGCGTCTTTCTTCTTCTTGTATTAAAAAGTGGTCTAGGCTAATTGAAACATGACGCTTTTGCAAGGCTTCCTTAACCACTTCAGGATTATTGCGAACAAATTTGAGATCCAACATACTAAAAACCTCCCATGCCTATAAAGAAAACTTGGCTAGCGCCAAGCCTTAGCGAAGGCGTTCGCCCTAGTTGCACTTATGCCACCCGAAACTTATACTTTCTGACTGGTATAAAGAAAACTTGGCTAGCGCCAAGCCACAGGCGCTGGCGGTCACCTTAGTTGCACTTATGCGCTGGCCAAGGATGGCCAAGTGTCCCTGTAGCCATGACTCAAACAAGGACGTTTGAGATTAGACACCGCCATGGATGGCATGGTGCCGGGATGGCTAGGTGTCGTGATGGCAAAGCGCCGTGATGGCGAGAAGGGACCTCCCAGAAAGTATATAACTGTCAGTTATACTTTCTGACTAGTAGAACACGTTTTTAATGCGCCCAATATTCATCGATCATGTCCAAAAAGTATTGATGAACTCGTTGGTCCGGGGTAAGTTCCGGATGAAATGCACTCGCCAATAGGTTACCCTGCCGTGCAAAAACAATCTTGCCGTCATAGTCAGCCAGAATACCTACATTCGGAGCAACTTCCCGCAGGTAAGGTGCCCGAATAAAGACTGCTCGTATAGGATTAGGACCAATGGCAGGCACCATAAGATCCGTTTCAAAACTTGCCACTTGCCTTCCGAAGGCATTACGTTCTACAACCGTATCCATCAGGTTTAAGCGATACTGATCACTATCGATGATAGTTTTACTCAATAGGATCATACCAGCGCAAGTTCCAAAAATTGGTAGATCTTTGGTTGCTAGCTTTTTTATTTCGTCGCCCATTCCATCGATGTTCAAGAGTTTACCGATAGTCGTGCTTTCCCCACCTGGAATAATTAATCCATGAATTCCTTCGAGATCACATGTTTTTCGCACTTCCACGACATCGCAGCCTAATTGTTCTAAAACCTGCCGGTGCTCGCGAAATGCACCTTGCAGTGCCAAGACGCCAACACGCTTATTCATTCTTACCAACCCCGTTCTTGCATGCGCTGAGATTCAGCCAATGTTGAAATTTCAATTCCGGACATGGGTTGTCCTAAATTTTCGGAAATCTCTGCAAGTAACTTTGCGTCCTTATAATGGGTTGTTGCTAGAACAATTGCTTTAGCACGTGCCTTAGGATCGCCCGACTTGAAAATTCCAGACCCTACAAAAACACCATCGACTCCAAGTTGCATCATCAAAGCCGCATCAGCCGGCGTTGCTATACCTCCTGCAGCAAAATTAACAACGGGTAGCTTTCCGTGCTCCGCAACATAAACAACCAAATCATAAGGAGCACCCATATTTTTAGCTGCTGACATGAGCTCTTCTTTTGGCATTAATGTTAAAGCACGCATATCACTCATGACAGTGCGCATGTGCCGAACGGCCTCAACAACATTCCCTGTTCCAGGTTCTCCTTTAGTACGTATCATCGCAGCCCCTTCTCCGATTCGGCGCAATGCTTCCCCTAAATTACGACAACCACAAACAAATGGCACTTTAAAGTCATGTTTATTTATATGATAAGAGTCATCAGCTGGTGTTAAGACTTCAGACTCATCAATGTAATCAGCACCTAACGCTTCTAAAATTTGGGCTTCCACAAAATGCCCAATGCGCGCTTTCGCCATGACAGGAATCGATACTACTGCCATAATATTCTTAATAATTGTAGGATCAGCCATCCGTGCGACCCCACCTTCAGCTCGAATATCTGAGGGCACACGCTCCAAAGCCATTACAGCGCACGCACCAGCCTCTTCTGCAATTATCGCCTGTTCTGGGGTCGTCACATCCATAATGACGCCACCTTTTAGCATTTCTGCAAGCCCTGTCTTTACTTTCAATGACCCAATATCAGTCATGTGTTTAAGTCCTCCTCTAATTTTGTTTTGGCGTGACTCGTTTATTATAACGCTACTTTATTTTCAGACATGGTAACACCTAGCGCAAAATTTGTCAATTTACTCCTCATTTTCAGACTCCCCAGACTCTTCTGTTTCTTCATCCTCTTTCATTAGGACTTTTGCGATCGCAACAACACTACTTTCACCGGTACGCATCGTCATAACTCCATGCGCAGAACGACCCTGATTCGAAATACTAGAAACCTGAAGTCTGAGCATAACTCCATTATTTGTAATGACCATCAATTCATCTTCCACTTGAACGACTTTGATACCAACCAACGTACCCGTCTTGGCATTTAATTTCATGACAATGATTCCCTTACCACCCCGTGTTTGAACACGGAATTCCTTAAGGTTAGTGCGTTTGGCAAAACCATTTTCACTCATGGTCAAGAGTTCACCATCATCGCCAATAACATCCATACCGACCACAACGTCATCTTCGTCAAGTGTGATCCCTTTTACTCCACGCGCTGTACGGCCCATATACCGCACATCGGATTCCGCGAAGCGAATTGCTTTTCCATTACGAGTGGCAAGAAAAATATCATCTAATCCTTGGGTTAATTTGACCCCTATTAGTTCGTCACCCTCATCTAAGGTTAAAGCGATTAATCCATCACGCCGTGATGAATCATACTCTTGCAGCGCTGTCTTCTTCATAATTCCGTTTTTCGTGGCTGTAATTAAAAAGAAATCTGAACTATAATCCTTGATCGCCATCACTGCAGTGACCATTTCATGTTGAGCTAAATTTAAGAGATTAATGACTGCCGTTCCTTTTCCGGTTCGACTAGCCTCTGGAATCTCGTGGGCTTTCAGACGGTACACTTTACCCTGGGATGTAAAGAAAAGAATATAGTGATGCGTCGTCGTTGTAAAAAGATGCTCGACAAAATCCCGTTCTTTGGTGGCCATCCCATGAACACCCTTACCCCCACGATTCTGGCTTTTATAGGTATTTAGTGGTAAGCGCTTAATATACCCATAATGAGTCACGGTAACAACGACGTCTTCCTCTGCAATAAGATCTTCAATGTCCATTTTGCTGACATCAATCGTAATACGTGTCCGACGGGGATCTCCAAATTTATGATTAATTTCCCCTAGTTCAGATTTAATAATATCAATAACCATACTATCAGAAGCAAGAACGGATTTTAAATAATCAATGGTGTTCATCAATTCCTTATATTGATTTTCCAACTTATCCCGCTCTAAGCCTGTCAGACGCTTTAACCTCATATCAACAATAGCTTGGGCTTGTTTTTCACTAAGTCCAAAGCGAAGGATTAAGTTTTCTCGGGCATTTGCTTCATCCGCAGAAGAACGAATTGTTTCTATGACTTCATCAATATGATCCAGAGCAATTCGCAGTCCTTCAATAATATGTGCTTCTGCCTCAGCTTTGTTTAGTTCGAAACGAGTTCTTCGGACGATGACATCCTTTTGGTGCAAAATAAAATAATGTATCATATCTTTAAGTGTCAGAACTCTTGGCTGTCCATTCACCAAAGCTAACATATTGACACCGAACGTCTCTTCCATCTGAGTATGCTTATAGAGTTGATTTAAGATAACTTGTGGATTGACATCACGTCTCAACTCTATAACGATACGCATACCTGATCGATCGGATTCATCTCGAAGATCAGTAATTCCATCTAATTTCTTATCTCGAACAAGATCCGCTATTTTTTCAATCATTCTGGCTTTATTAACCATAAAAGGAATTTCTGTGACCAAAATACGGGTTTTACCGGATTTCTCCATGTTTTCAATAATGGCTTTAGCCCGTGTTTTTATTGATCCTCTTCCGGTCTCATAAGCGGACCGAATTCCTTCATAACCCATTATGGTTCCACCGGTCGGATAATCTGGCCCCTTAATATAATTCATCAGATCACTAACGGACAATTCCGGGTTATCTAAGAGGGCAATGGTCGCTTCGATAACTTCCGATAAATTATGAGGAGGAATATTCGTTGCCATCCCCACAGCAATCCCTGACGAACCATTGACCAGCAAATTTGGAAATTTCGCTGGCAATACCGTGGGCTCATCTTGTTTTTCATCGTAGTTTGGCGTGAAATCGACGGTATCTTTATCAATATCTGCCAACATATAGGTAGCCATTTTGGCCATGCGAAGCTCAGTATAACGCATGGCTGCAGCAGAGTCTCCATCAATAGAACCAAAGTTTCCATGTCCATCAATGAGCGGATAACGGCTAGCAAAATCCTGATCCATACGTACAACAGCATCGTAAATTGAACTATCCCCATGCGGATGAAATTTACCCATACAGTCCCCTACAAGACGTGCTGACTTACTATACGGTTTATTGGGGGTCAGACCCAGTTCATGGAGAGTATATAAAATTCTGCGATGCACCGGTTTAAGCCCATCGCGGACATCAGGCAATGCTCGACTTACAATAACACTCATCGAATAGTCGATGAAAGATTTTTTCATTTCATCCGCAATTTCAACGGGAAGAACTTTTCCTCCCTCTGTTTCAACCGACATGAATGAGCACTCCTTTATATATCTAGATTACGCACATCTTTGCCATGAAGGTTAATAAAATCACGGCGCGGTTCTACTTTATCTCCCATCAAGACCGTAAACATTTCTTCTGTTCGCATGGCATCTTCCATGGTTACCTGTAAGATTGTGCGATTTGCGGGATCCATTGTTGTTTCCCACAATTGCTCTGGATTCATTTCTCCTAAGCCTTTATAGCGCTGAATCTCGACCTTTTCCCTACCTATTTTTTCAAGGATCTTGTTGAGTTCGCTATCTGTATAAGCATATTGAATATCTTTCCCTTTCTTAACCTTAAAGAGAGGGGGTTGAGCAATGTAAACAAAATGATTTTCAATTAAAGGCTTCATATAGCGATAGAAGAACGTCAATAACAACGTACGAATATGCGCACCGTCCACGTCAGCATCCGTCATAATAATCAGCTTATGATAGCGAGCTTTTTCTATATCAAAATCGTCGGATATACCAGTTCCCATCGCGGTAATCATGGCTCTAATTTCTGCATTTCCTAAGATCTTATCAAGCCTAGCCTTTTCAACATTGAGAATTTTTCCGCGTAAAGGTAATATGGCTTGAAAACGTCGATCCCGTCCTTGCTTTGCAGAACCTCCTGCGCTATCTCCCTCAACCAAATACATTTCACATAAATCGGGTTCTTTCCAAGAACAGTCCGCAAGTTTCCCGGGAAGAGAGGTTCCCTCTAAGGCACTCTTACGGCGTGTCAGTTCTCTTGCTTTACGAGCAGCATCACGGGCACGGGCCGCTTGAACAGACTTATCTATAAATTTCCGTGCAATCGCAGGGTTCTCTTCGAGAAACGTCGTTAATCCCTCTCCAGTTGCGGAATCCACAATACCCCTAATTTCACTGTTCCCTAGTTTTGTCTTTGTTTGCCCTTCAAACTGGGGATCAGGTACTTTAACCGATATTACGGCGGTTAATCCTTCCCTAATATCATCTCCGGATAGATTAGTATCAGCAGCTTTCAGTATATTACTTTTACGGGCATAATCATTGACAACCCGTGTTAAAGCGGACTTAAAACCAGCCTCATGGGTTCCCCCTTCTTGGGTATTAATGTTATTGGCATACGAATATATAGTTTCAGTGTAACTGTCATTGTATTGAATACAGACTTCCACTTCAACGTTGTCCTTAGAGGTTTCAATATATATTGGCTGGGGATGTAAACAATCTTTATTTCGATTGATATAAAGTACAAAATCCTGAATACCACCTGTGTGTAAAAAGGTTTCTTTATGGTTGTCACGTTCGTCTGTCAAGTTAATGGTTACACTTTTATTTAAGAAAGACAGTTCTCTAAGCCGATGTGCCAGAATACTAAAGTCGTAAACTGTCTCTTCAAATATTTCCGGATCAGGTATAAAGGATATTTTGGTTCCGCTTTTTTCAGTGGTCCCAATATTTACGAGCTGTGTCGTTGGTTTTCCTTGGGCATATTCCTGATGGAAAATATGGCCACCTTTAGAAACTTCAACGATTAACCATTTTGACAAGGCATTAACAACACTTAAGCCTACTCCATGAAGACCACCCGACACTTTGTAAGCACTTGCACTTCCACCAAATTTTCCACCGGCATGTAATACTGTCAAAGCAACTTCTACAGCGGGTTTGCCTGTTTTAGGATGTATATCAACCGGTATTCCCCGGCCATTATCTACTACGCTAATGCTATTGTCTGCGTGAATCGAAACATCAATTAAATCGCAAAAACCAGCCAACGCTTCGTCAATGCTGTTATCAACAATTTCATAAACAAGATGATGAAGGCCTCGACTACTCGTCGTTCCAATATACATACCGGGACGCTTACGAACGGCTTCCAGTCCTTCTAAAACTTCAATTTGCCCTGCATTATAACTGTCACTTGGATCTTGATATTGTAAATCTGTGTTTTGTTGCAAAGCTGTTTCCTCCCAAAAAATACCTTCAATCTTTATATTGTACACTAATTAGTGACCTGTTTCAATTTATACGTTAACTTAGTCGATGTTCGAAGTTCAAACATCATGCGTCGCATACTTCTCCCGTTTCAAGTCCCGGTACGCAGTGTGACACAAGCGCGACGTCTTTGCACTGTGTCTACAAGTTAATTTATTCTTCACCTATATTAAAAATTGAACGTTTAAATAAAGTAATTGAAGAAATTGGAGATAAATAATGCCCCTCAGTTGTTATAATTAATGTTTTTTCTTTACCTTTTTCCGAAATATAGCTAACCGTCTTATCACTTTTTATCTTTTTTAGAAATTTATCGTTTATTTGTCCCTTCTTAGCAGTTTCTAGATCAATAATTGCAACAACTCTATCTTTATTAACAAGAATATCCCCACCAAGATGTAAATACATTTATGGATCCCTCCTTATATGCCCCTGTTCCACTCTCAAAAACGTGCCCGACTCGAGGATATTTTCACCACTCGTCATGGTTATTAAAGTCTGAATGCGTGATAATTCAATGGAATTTATTAGATAGTCTCTCCGAAAACGATCCAATTCAGACAGAACATCATCAAGAAGGAGGATGGGGTATTCGCCCTTTTCTTGACTAATTAGGTCTAATTCCGCAAGTTTTAAACTTAATACTAAAGAACGCTGTTGTCCTTGTGAAGCATAAAGGCGTGCTGGTTTACCATTTAATAGAATATGAACATCATCACGATGTGGACCGATGAGTACCATTTGACGCTCCACTTCTTGTTCTAATTTTTCATTGAGTAACTTTGGAAATTCAAAGAGGGCTTCATCAATTGTTTTCTTTCCCAATGCAAAATAACTAATCTGGATTTTTTCTTTTTGGGAAGTGAGATCTGCGTAAATATGACCTGAAACATTTTGTAGACGTTTCGTTAGATCTGATCTATTTCGAATAATCTTTTCACCTAGTTCTAAAATTTGAGCATTCCATAACTGTAACTGAGAATATTTAAGGTTTTTCTCAACATATGTTTTTAAGAGCGCACTTTTTTGCTGAATGACTTTATTGTATGCGTTCAGCAAACTTACATGCCCTGGTCTCATTTGGGCTATATGCAAATCCAAAAATCTTCTTCGTTCCGATGGACCTCCTTTGATCATAATAAGGTCATCCGGAGAAAAGAAAACTACGTTGATCGTACCAACAAAATCCGACAAACGACGGCAAGGCACTTGGTTAATCTTCACTATTTTCTTTTTATCCCGATAATGGCTCTCCAGAGAAACTTTATGGTGAGACATTAGAAAATCACCATAAAGATGAAATTCATTTTGTTCCCACCTCAAGAGTTCTTGCTCCCGTTGTACTCTGTAAGACTTTCCTGTTAGAAGGTAATAAATTCCCTCCAGTATATTCGTTTTACCCTGACCATTGTCCCCAATGAGTATATTGGTTCCTGGCAAAAATTGAACAAATTCGTCTTGATAATTACGGAAATTTTGCAGTCTTAAACCTTTAATCATCATGATTTTTAATTATGCGTTCTAACTGGTAATACTAAATATAAATAATTAGGATTATCGAGAGGACGCATTACTCCAGGACTAAATGGCCCAGATAATTCAAATATAATTTTATCGCTGTCAATGACTTTCAAAGCATCAATAAGGAATTTGGCATTAAATGCAATAACAACATTTTTGCCTTCCATTTCGACGCTTATCTGTTCAGATATTTTACCTAATTCAGAGGTTTGATCAATTTTTAATTCGTTTTCTTCAACATTAATTCTTATAATATTGGTTCCACTTTTATCGCGAGAAAGTAATGAAGCTCTTTCAACTGCTTCAAGGAAGCTTTTCACGGATAGATTCACCTTGGTTTCGCATGTTTGCGGAATAACTTGCTTGTAGTTTGGAAATTGCCCTTCAATAAGACGAGAAACTAAATAAATCGATCCGAATTGGAATACCACTTGTGTATCACTAAAACTAATGTTTAGGACTTCGTCTTCATCACGCAAAAGGCGATATATTTCTGATAAGGTCTTTGCCGGAATTATACCACTAAAGTGGGATTGTTCCGGATTTTGTATTTCGGCAATACTATAGGCTAGACGATGTGTATCCGTGGCAACTAAACGGATCATAGAACCTTCTATTTGCATAAGTGTACCATTAAATACTGGCCGATTTTCTTCTAAAGCACATGAAAATATGGTCTGTCGGATCATATTCTTAAATATTATAGTGGGTAAAGTAAAGGATATGGGGTCAATAAGATCGGGTAGTAAAGGATATTCTTCTGGATCATACCCATTTAAGACTATCTCAGATTGATAATAACAAATAGTAATTGATTGATCACGTTCTTCTAAAGTAATCTCTGTGTCCGGTAATTTACGGACAACGTCTGTAAAGAGTTTAGCGGGTACAACCATTGTCCCCTCTTCACTTACTTGAGATGGTACTTCACAACGTATTCCCATTTCGAGATCGGTCGCTGCAAATTGCAAAGACTGATGTTCTGATTTTATTAGTATCCCTTGAAGAACTGGTAGTGTGCTTTTATTTGACACAGCACGTTGAACAGCATTTACACCGGAAAGCAGTGCATCTTTTGAACAGAAGATTTTCATATACTTAGTATCCTCCTAAAAACTTTATCTTCATAGTTCTAAATTCGCAAATTAATAATAAGATAATTAATAGTAGTTATAGTAGTATTACATGTCAACATGTGGATAAGTAAACAGAGAGGGCTAAGACTCTGGTTTTTGGTATGTTGAAAAAGGTGTGGACAAACGGATGAATGTTATCCACATGCCCACATTTAAAAACTAACGCTTACTTTATCAAGATAATATAAACAGGTTATACACATATGGGTTTTTCTATGTTCGAATTTTAATCAGATTGAATACGTTGAATCATATCATTGATTTTTTTTTCTAATTGCGGATCATTTTGCAGGGCTTGCGAAATCTTTTCATGGGCATGCATTACTGTAGTATGGTCTCTCCCACCAAATTCGTCTCCTATTTTAGGTAAAGAAGAGTCTGTAAGCTGACGAGAAAGGTACATAGCGATTTGTCGTGGAAAGGCTACAGCACGTGTTCTTTTTTTAGCTTTAAACTCGCTGGGTGATAGATTAAAATATCCCGCAACGGATTGCTGGATTATATCAATAGTTACTAGTTTGGTATTATTAGTCGGAATAATATCTTTTAGCGCCTCGACTGCGACTTCTGCGGTTATTGGAAATGAACTCAGGGAAGCAAAAGCCATGACTCGAATGAGTGCTCCTTCTAGCTCACGGATGTTGGAATGAATTTTATCAGCTATATAAACCATGACTTCATTTGGAACCTGTAAGTTTTCCATCTTTGCTTTTTTTCTTAAAATTGCAATTCGTGTTTCCAAATCTGGAGCTTGGATATCTGTGATAAGGCCCCACTCAAAACGTGAACGCAAGCGGTCTTCTAAGGTTGGAATTTCTTTAGGTTGACGGTCTGAAGAAATAATTATTTGCTTATTTGCTTCATGAAGAGCATTAAATGTATGAAAGAACTCTTCTTGAGTTCGCTCTTTACCAGCTAAAAATTGGATATCGTCGATTAGAAGGATATCAACATTACGATAGTGATTGCGAAATTCGATCGAATTTTCATCACGTATGGAATCAATCAGTTCATTTGTGAATTTTTCACTAGAAACATATAGAACTCGAGTATTCGGAGATCGTTGAAGGACATGGTGACCAATAGCATGCATAAGGTGAGTTTTACCTAACCCTACTCCTCCATAAATAAATAAAGGATTATAGGATTTTGCCGGCGATTCAGCGACAGCTAAAGAAGCAGCATGAGCAAAACGATTGCTGTTGCCAATAACAAACGTATCGAAAGTATATTTATTATTTAGGAAATTGGGTAATGGCTCAGACGGTATGGGGGGTATTGGAGAAAAGGACGTTGATGGATTAAAATTCTCCCCGAAAGATTCTTCCGGAGAGGGTATAACAAAACGAAGGCTCACGGAATGTCCCAAAACAGATTGGACGGAAGATCGAATCAAGGGAGCATAACGGCTTTCCAACCAATCTTTAGCAAATTCATTAGGAACACTAATGACTAATGTATCCCCATCAATTTGAAGAAGTCGGGTGGAACTTAACCATGTTTCGTAGCTTGGCTGAGAGAGTTCATTTTTTAATTTTTCTAGTGTTTCCTGCCACAGTAATTGGGGTGAAATAGGTTGTGGTGGCATGGACGGACCTCCCTTGTCTAAGAATGAAAAAATGATGACAATAAAAAAGTTATACACAAACTTATGCACATTTGTGGATAACTTAGTCTAATGACGAACTGTGGATAAAAATAATTCGATATGTTGTTGGTGTAGGTGGTATGAAAATATAATATCAAGTTTCCGAAGGGTTATCAACAGGAAGATAATGAGTTTAAGTAAATTATTCACAGGTGGATAACTTTTTAAGGACTTCATTATCCACAGCTCATTAAAGTCCTTTGCTTGACAGATTAAAAATCTTTAGAGTATAATCTCTTAAGTGAGTTTGATTGTGTTATTGTCCTTTCGTTTGTAATAAAGGAGGTGTCGTTAAATTGAAGAGAACATATCAACCGAAGAATAGACGTCATAAGCGCGTTCACGGTTTTTTAAGTCGGATGAGTACGCCAACGGGGCGAAATGTTATAAAACGCCGTCGCTTAAAAGGTCGCAAAAAATTATCTGTCTAAGGCCGCAATTATGTGGCCTTTTTTTAAATAAATTTTTTTAATTGCTTAAAAAGCTCCAAAAATGTTTAAATCTTTGCTTTAGGAGTCAAAATATATCAGAGGATGTCAAGGTATGTCTTGGAGGAGTTATGTTAAAAAGGAAATTCCGCTTGCGCAGCAAATCGGGCTTCCAAGCGATCTTTGAGAACGGGGAAAATTATTCCGTAAAACACGTTGCAATATATATATTAAAGGGACCCAAAAAATTTGGTTTTATTGCCTCTAAAAAGGTTGGTAACTCAGTTCAAAGAAACCGGGCAAGACGACTTATGCGAGAAGTTGTCCGACTTCATATGTCAGAAATAAGAAATGACATCCAAATAATTTTTATTGCAAGGGTAAGAATCAGAGGAGTTTCTTATATGGAAGTCGAAAAGTCTATGATGAATATGTTAAAGAGGGCAAATGCCCTAGTTAAAAGAGAGTAAATGTATGAAACGTGTATTAGTGATTCTAATTCGTATTTATCAAAAATTTATTTCACCCTTAAAGGGTCAAAGCTGTCGTTTCTATCCGACTTGTTCGGAATATTCTATTCAGGCACTACAGAAGTATGGTTTTTTTCAAGGAAGTTGGAAATCAATTAAGCGAATTTTAAAATGCCATCCTTTTCACCCTGGAGGGCATGACCCAGTTTAAGGAGGACTTTTATGAATATTATTGTTGAAGGGATGACCTATCTATTAAACATACTTTACCAATTGTCTGCTGCAGTTGGATTTCCTAATTACGGTGTTGCGATCATACTTTTAACCATTTTAATTAAAACCCTGATCTATCCATTAACTTATAAACAAATGGCTTCGATGCGTAAAACAGTTGATTTGCAACCAAAAATTAAAGAAATTCAAGCTAAGTATAAGAATGACAAAGAAAAAGCGAATGCTGCTGTCATGGAATTATACAAAGAACATAAAGTCAACCCCATGGGAGGTTGCCTTCCTATTGTTGTTCAATTACCAATTTTCTGGGCACTATATAGTACGTTACTTCATTTTCATTATGAAGGTACAGCCGTTTCCGCTCGTTGGTTTTTAGGTTTTGAGTTAACCAAAATTTATGGATTCGCACCCTCATATCATATAATTTTGCCACTTTTTGCGGCAGCGACAACTTATCTTCAGACTAAAGTAACAAATCCTAATGCATCTACTGATCCTACGCAAAAGACAATGCTCTATATTATGCCAGTATTTTTTGCTTACATAAGTGCCACTGTACCATCCGGTTTGGCATTATATTGGGTAACAATGAACGTTGTTTCGATTCTTCAACAACTTTATATTAATCGTAAATTGGGGAACGAAAAGAAATTGGCATAGCTACGGGGAAGACGTGAGGAGGATCGTTGATGAGGGTTGTAGAGAAGACCGGGAAAACGGTCGAAGAAGCGATTACTGCAGGTGTTCTGCAATTGGCTGTTGATCGTAACCAGGTAAAAGTTGAGGTGCTTGAGGAGCCTGCCAAGAAAGGTTTATTTGGCCTATTTGGAAAAAGTCTAGCAAGAGTTCGAGTTTCTTATGAAGATGATATTGGAATGCTGGCTACAGAATTTATTCATAAAGTCTGTCAAGCTATGAAGATTAATGCTGATACCCAGGTAAGTAAGGATGGAGAACACTGGCATATTGATATTACTGGACCAGAGCTTGGGATTCTTATTGGCCGACGTGGAGATACATTAGATGCACTTCAATATCTGACGAATCTTGCAGTGGCTAAAAGGTTGTCAGAACGTGTACGTATTATAGTCGATGTAGAAGGATACAGATTACGTCGTGAAGAGACTCTTGTTAGACTCGCCAAAAGATTATCTGAAAAGGTAAAAAGGACAGGAATAAAAATAGTGTTAGAGCCAATGAACCCTCATGAACGACGGATTATTCATACTACTCTTCAGGATGAAGCTAGAATTTCAACATTTAGCGAAGGTGATGATCCTAATCGGCGTGTTGTAATATCACTGAAAAGAGGATAATTGACCTTCTTACAGTTTCTGATTGGTAAGAGATAGTTTTAATTGAGGGGGGAAGACCCCTCTTTTTTTTATTAAAGTTATAAGTCGTTGATTGGAATTTTATTAAAATTGGTAGGAAATAATAATGAGTGTTCTTGACTTAAATTATTGGAGTTGATCGGATTGGAAGATACTATCGTTGCTATGGCAACGGCCAAGGGAGAAACAAGTATTCATATCTTGAGATTGAGCGGACCTGAGGCAGAAAAGATCATTAATGAGTGCTTTGTTCCACGGAATATTGAGCGCTGGGCAAGGCAGGAGAATTTCACACTCAACCTTGGAGTTTTTAGGGATGAAAATAGAGTTCTGGATGAGGTTCTTGTCGGAAGAATGTTAGCACCTTTCTCTTTCACGGGGGAGGACGTTTATGAAATAAATTGCCACGGTGGTATCTTTGTAGCCCAAAGAATCTTGCAATCCTGTCTTCGTCATGGTGCGCGTCTAGCTGAGCCAGGCGAATTTTCAAAGAGGGCATTTTTGAATGGAAAGTTGGACCTTGTTCAAGCAGAGGCAATTATTGATTTAATCAGTTCTCGAACTGAAACTTCGGCAAATTTAGCCCTATCACAACTGAGTGGTGGTCTCTCAAAGGCAATTTTGAATTTAAGAGAAGGTATTTTAGAATTACTAGCTTTTATCGAAGCAAGCATTGATTTTCCTGAAGACGAGGTTGACGAATTAGACCGGAAAACCCTTGAATCTAGGGTATTGAAGGTTCTCGCTGATGTTCAGCACCTTTTAGAAGGAAGTAAAACGGGTAAAATATTGAGGGATGGTTTGCTGACGGTTATAGTCGGTAGACCCAATGTTGGAAAATCAAGTTTGCTTAATGCACTTTTACGTGAAGAACGTGCCATCGTGACTGATATTCCTGGTACAACCCGGGACGAAATTAGAGAATCCGTTAGTGTTGGAGGTATCCTCCTCCAACTGGTCGATACCGCTGGGATATGTGAAAGTAACGATCTTGTAGAACGTCTCGGGATTGAAAGAACTTGGAAGGCTTTAGAAACGGCAGAGCTAATTCTATTAGTAGTTCAGGCGAACCACCCTTTAACTGAAGATGAGCATCATATTTTATCGGCTCACTCCGAAAAGGTAATTGTTATTATTAACAAAATTGATTTACTAGAGAAGGACCAACACGTAAGCTTACCTGAAGCGGGAATCAGGATTCCTTTTTCTGTTATACAACATATCGGTTTTGAAGATTTGGAGATGGCAATACGAACTAGAGTTTATCAGGGAGAAGTTGTTGGTGCAGCAGATCCACTTCTTTCTAATGTGAGACAAATCTCTCATTTGGAGCGCTGCTTTACTTCGTTAGAGCAGGGGTTGTTGAGTATACAACAGGGAATGCCTTGGGATATTCTTTCTATTGATATTCGTCAAGCATTACAGTACGTTTCAGAAATAACGGGACACAATGTACAAGAATCTCTTCTTGAAGATATTTTTTCTCGATTTTGCATCGGAAAGTAGGATGAACTTTTGGAATACTTCGCTGGAAAATATGATGTTATTGTCGTTGGAGCCGGACATGCTGGCTGCGAGGCTGCCCTTGCCGCGGCACGACTAGGGTGCAGTACCCTCTTATTGACCATAAATCTTGACACGATTGCTCATATGCCGTGTAATCCATCACTTGGCGGACCTGCTAAAGGGCATTTGGTCAGAGAAATTGACGCCTTAGGTGGTCAAATGGGAATTGTAGCAGATGAAACCTCACTCCAAGTTAAAATGCTAAATACCGGTAAGGGACCTGCGGTTCAAGCCTTGCGGATTCAATCGGATAAGCAGGCTTATCAGAATCGCATGAGAGATTTTCTATTAACACAGAAAAATCTGACAATAGTCCAAGGTTTGGTAGAACGTCTTGTTGTTGAAAGAAATAAGTTAACGGGTATTGTGACCCGAACTGGTGCACGTTTTGAATCTGAAAATGTAGTCTTGACAAGTGGCACATATCTGCGTGGAAGAATAATTATTGGCTCTGCGATGTATCCAGGAGGGCCAAATGGGCAAATGCCGGCTATGTCGCTTTCGGATTCTCTTAAAGAATTAGGGATAGAGTTAGGGAGGTTCAAAACAGGAACACCCCCACGAATTCAACGTCAGTCTGTTGATTTTTCCAAATTAAGGATTCAACCAGGCGATGATATCCCTTGGCGTTACTCTTTTCTGCCGACTCAAAGCCAGTTTTGGCAGAATGATCTTTCCAAGCAAGTGGCGTGTTGGTTAGGATACACTTCCTCAAAGACGCATGATCTGATTCGTGAAAATCTCTATCGTGCTCCCTTGTATTCAGGTAAAATTGAGGGGATTGGTCCTCGCTATTGTCCTTCAATTGAAGATAAAGTGGTTCGTTTTGCTTCAAGAGAAGCACATCAAATTTTTCTAGAGCCTGAAGGATGGCAGAGTGATGAACTTTATGTGGCGGGCTTATCGACCAGCATGCCGGAAGAAGTCCAGCTCTTAATTTTGCAGAGTATACTCGGATTGGAACATGTTAGGATGTTGCGACCAGGCTATGCGATCGAGTATGATTATGTATTGCCGCATCAACTTTCTCTCAGTTTAGAGGTACGACAGTTACCTGGGTTATTCACAGCTGGCCAATTAAACGGGACTTCGGGTTATGAAGAAGCGGCAGCCCAAGGGTTAATGGCTGGAATTAACGCTGCACTTCGAGCTTTAAATAAAGATCCTTTTCTACTACGTCGTTCAGATGGCTATTTAGGTGTATTAATTGATGATCTTGTTACAAAGGGTGTGAAGGAGCCTTATCGCCTTTTGACTTCTCGAGCAGAGTATCGGTTAGTTCTACGCCAAGACAATGCCGATCTAAGATTAACAGAAAAAGGACGAGCTATAGGGTTAGTTGACGACGAGCGTTGGAAGCGTTTCGAAGAGAAAAGAGATAACTTTCAGAGAATTCAGGAACTGTGGAAGACGACGTTTTTTTCGCCGTTAAGTGAAGATCTACAACATATAATGGCTGAGGCTAAATCGACTCCAGTTCGAGCAGGAATCAGTGCCCAAGATTTAATTCGCAGACCGGAAATTTCTCTATCCCATCTCATTAAGCTCCTCCCTGAGCTTCAAGGTTTTGATCTTGAAGCGCTTGAAGAGGCGGAAATTGAAACTAAATATTCTGGCTATATCGATAAGCAATGGGCGGATATAGAGAGATTTACAAAATTGGAGGACCGTTCTATTCCAAACACTCTCAATTACGAAGCAATACGCGGTTTGTCCACTGAAGGAAGACAACGTCTTATGGAAGTCAAACCTCAAAATTTAGGGCAAGCGTCTCGAATTACAGGGGTAAGTCCGGCTGATATTTCCGTCTTGCTTGTTTTTTTAGAACAACGTCGCCGAGGGGGAAAGACTGATGTTTCATGAGCATGCGTCTGTTATTCAGGATTTAACCTTCAAACATACAGGTTGCGTGTTAACCGAGTCGCAGAATGCTCAGTTCTGTCTCTATGGAGATCTCTTACAAGAATGGAACCAACGCATGAACTTGACGAGAATCACAGAACCTCATGAAGTCATTTTAAAACACTTCATTGACTCAATGATCCTTACGAGATTTCTATCGGGATCATGTTTTGCTGATTTGGGGACGGGTGCTGGATTTCCAGGAGTTCCTTTAAAGATCCTACGTCCCGAATTAGATGTTATATTAATGGATTCTTTAAAGAAAAGGCTGGGTTTTCTAGACATTGTTATTGATAGGTTGAATTTGACGGGAATCATGACGGTGCACGCTAGAACGGAAGATTTTGGAAAAGACCCACTCTACAGAGGGCATTTTGATACGGTGAGTTCACGCGCTGTGGCCCGTCTTCCTGTCTTATTGGAGTATGCACTTCCTGTTCTAAAAATTAATGGTCTTTTCCTTGCTCCAAAGGGATCGCAGACTGATAATGAATTAGCGGAGTCTCAGAAAGCGCTAAAGGTGTTAGGCGGTGAGGTTGAAGGCATAGAACGTTATAGTCTTGGTGAGGGAGCAGAATATAGGGCGGTTGTTTTGATAAGAAAAGTCAAACAAACACCGTTACAATATCCCAGGCAACCGGGAGTTCCAGTTAAAAACCCCCTAATTTAATTGTTGGTCTGAGCCTTACTCAGAGAGGTAGGGCCCTTTTTATACCAGTCAGAAGGTATTACTTTTGTGTGGGTCCCTTCTCACCATCACGGCGCTTTGCCATCACGACACCTAGCCATCCATGGCGGTGTCTAATCTCAAACGTCCTTGTTTGAGTCATGGCAGCGCTCTAATCTCGAACGGCCTGTTCGAGTCAATGCTACAGGGACACTTGGCCATTCATGGCCAGCGCATCAGTGCAACTAGAGCGACCGCCTTCGCCGAGGCTTGGCGTTAGCCAAGTTTTTTTATACCAATCAGAAAGTATAGTTTCGGGTGGCATAAGTGCATCTAAAGCGGTCGCCTTCGCTGAGGCTTGGCGCCAGCCAAGTTTTCTTTATGTTTTTGGGGAAGGAAATAGCGGAAATACGTCGAATTTATAATGTATTAAACACAGGAGTTAAATATAAAATGCTGTTGACTGTCTGGGGGATATGGTATGGGAGATGTGGAAGAGTCACAAGTAAAACGTCTTAATCAGGGAAGTGAACAAGCTGCTGCGACGGAGGTTTATGGGGATGAGCAAAATTCAAGCAAGAGGGAATGGACTAGATCAAACGGTCAAAGGAAAAAGAAGTATTTTATTATTTCTGGGCTGATTTTGGTCTTATTAATGTCTATCGGAATACCACTACTGATTTATACTCGAGATCAACATGTAATGCTTCAAGGGATCACGATATCAGGAATTGATGTTGGAAATTTGACTCAGGAAAAGGCTAAAATATTAATCGATCATGAAATTGATCGTTTGGAAAGCCAAACAGTTAGGCTGAATGCGGGTAAACAATCTCCCGAGGTTAAGTTAAAAGACTTAGGTTTGGTATTATCCGATGCTTCAGCCTTGCAGGAAGCTTATGATATTGGTAGGAAAGGTTCACTACGCAATAAGGTAGTAACAAAAATGTCTGCAGCTAAGGGGATTAATTTTGAGTTGTCTCATACGTGGGATGACCAAAAATTAAAAGATTCCCTTACTCGAACCTTGGAAGGGTTCAATAATCCTGCAACAGATGCTTCTTTTGATATTACAACTCAGAATACTATGATCATAAAAAGTGAGCATGTTGGTTTAATCTATAATCCTGAGTCACTTGCTTCTCTAATTAAAGGACTTGATATTTATAAACCACTTCCGGAGATTAAAGTGGACTTTAAAGAACAACTTCCTCAGTTAACTGCTCTTCAATTAGAAGATCAGAAAATCACGGGATTGTTAGCGAGCTACACTACACGCTTTGATTCAACACAAACGGCAAGGTCGGATAATGTTCGCATTGCAGCTAAAGCTATGGATATGTCAGTCATTAAGCCTGGAGACACTTTATCATTTAATCAGATTGTTGGGGAGAGAACTGTAGCGGGCGGATATAAGGATGCATATATTATCGTCAATGGTCAGTTTGTACCAGGGCTGGCTGGAGGAATATGTCAGGTTTCTAGTACCTTATATAATACTGGGCTGTTAGCAAACCTGCAGGTCACACAACGCAGTAATCATGACTTGGCTATTTCATATGTTCCACTTGGGCAGGATGCGACGGTTGCTTTTCCAAACCTTGACCTCAAATTTAACAATAATACCGGTGGGTACCTCCTTATTCGGACCAAGACAAGTACAAATTCTGTTACGATTGAATTGTATGGTAAGGTTAAGCCTGGACAAGAGGTTCTTATCTCGGATACGACTGAGTCGGTTATCCCAGCAGAGGAACAGCGACAAGTGGATGAAACACTGGCACATGGAGCATCTATTGTCAAGCAACATGGGCAGCCAGGATATATCGTTAAGTCTTTTCGCATCGTAAAAGTGAATGGGAAAGTCGTGAGCAGTGAGCCTCTCAAGCAAAGTCTTTACAAAGCTTTACCAACAATTATTGCAGTAGGATCATAATAATATATGAGGAATTTAATTATTTGTTAAAAAAAGCGTTAATAGCGCTTTTTTTATTGGAGGTGGTTTGATACTATCTAGAGTATGAGTTGTAAAAGGATGTGTGCGCTATTGATAACTAAAGTAATTGCTGTTGCCAACCAAAAGGGTGGTGTCGCTAAAACTACAACAGCGATAAATCTGAGTGCTTGTTTGGCTGAGCTAGGGAAGCGGGTTCTTCTCGTTGATCTAGACCCCCAGGGTAATGCGACGAGTGGTATCGGAATTTCAAAGCATAAATTGATACGCTGCATCTATGATGTATTGATCAATGATGTTTCCCTTGATCAAGTGATTCAGAAGACGGATCAAAAGAATCTTAAAGTTGTTCCTGCTCGAATTCAACTGGCCGGAGCGGAAATTGAATTAGTTTCACAAATTTCACGTGAAGGAAAACTAAGATGTGCACTAGAAGACGTAAAGGGCAATTATGATTTTATTTTTATTGATTGTCCACCTTCACTTGGTCTTCTTACTTTGAATGCTTTAACAGCTGCAACTGATGTGTTAATTCCCATTCAATGCGAGTATTATGCTCTAGAGGGGCTAACTCTTTTGATGAAGACCTTGGAAAGTGTGCGTAAACACCTCAATCCAGACCTTAATATACTAGGTGCCCTATTAACTATGTTTGATGCTCGAACTAATTTAGCTATACAGGTTGTTGATGAAGTTAAGGGGTATTTTCCGCAAAAGGTTTTCAAGACGATTATTTCTCGAAATGTTCGTCTTAGTGAAGCTCCAAGTCACGGTAAACCAATCAACTCTTATGATACTCGTTCTAGAGGAGCTGAGGTTTACCGTGAATTAGCGAAGGAGGTTTTAGAACGTGGCTAAGAAAGGATTGGGTAGAGGACTTCAAGCTTTGTTGCCTGATGATTCTGGTAGTAACTTAAGCATTATCGAAATACCTATTTCAGACATTGAACCGAATCCAGATCAGCCAAGAAGAGAGTTTGATCCGCAAGCACTCAACGATTTAGCAGATTCACTACGGGAACACGGGTTATTACAACCTATTTTGGTTAGACCTTTTGGAGATCGTTATTGTATCATTGCTGGGGAACGTCGTTTACGTGCTGCTAAACTTGCAGGGTTAGTTAAAATTGAAGGTATTGTTCAACTTTGCAGTGACCAAGAAATGGCCGAACGTGCTATTATTGAAAATATTCAGAGGGCCGATTTATCACCACTTGAAGAAGGAATGGCCTATAATCGGCTTATTGAAGATTATGGTTTGACACAAGAACAGGTTGCGCAGCGTGTAGGTAAAGCACGCGCGACAGTTGCTAATCTTCTCCGTGTGATTCAATTACCCGAAGTAGTGCTTGAGTTACTGAGAAATGAGAAAATATCCTTGGGACATGCTAAAGTTTTGCTTGGGATAAAAGATACTACCTTACAAGTTCTTATAGCCCAAAAGGCTGCTAAAGAACAATTTTCGGTACGAGAGACTGAGGACCTAATTAACAAGCTGAACGATGGAACTGAGAAAAGTAAGCCTTCTCCTGCCTACTCCCCCCTTCTTCATAATGTAGAAGATCGTCTACGTACGAGTTTTCAAACAAAAGTTTCACTTAAAGGCGACTTTAAGCGAGGGAGAATAGAAATTCAGTATTTTTCTGAAGAAGAGCTAAATCGACTCCTAGATTTGTGGAACATTCGTGTCGATTAATCCTTAAATGTTCCACGTGGAACATTTACTCAAGACATCGAGTTAGAAATGTTTCTAGTTAAGGGTAATCAAAAGACCCTTTAATAATACTCAATCGATTATCAGTAATATTGTAATGCGGAATATCGTGTCCACTACAAAGTCAAAAATATTAAGAGAATGTTAAGCGGTATTTGTGTAACCGATCGTAGACGATAGAAAGTCTTAAACAATCCCTCGTTGCCCGTCTGTGGCTTAAGCAATGATGTTTAAGCCACAGACAACGTCATGACTCGAACAGGATGTTCGAGATTAGACACTGCAAGGGTTGGCAAGGGGTCGGATGTTAGGGGGCTAGTCGGGTTGACATTGGAGGGACTGATGTAGCGATGTCATGGAAGGCATGAAACGGCGAATATGTACTGTGTGTGAACATAACCTCCAGTGGAGATTATTGCCGAAGGCGCTAACCTCAAATGATACAACTAGCGTAAATCCCAGAGTGCTTGACCTGAAGTAAGGGTTTCTTCTGAGAAGTCATCAATAGAATACGGAATCCAATATCAAGTAAATTCATTAATTCGTTTGCAAACATAAATGTTCCACGTGGAACATTGCGATTTGTGAAAGCAAGGAAAAAGCCATGTGTCGTGGGTGATGGCGTGAACTATATAATCTACGAAATATTTTTTGTAGATTTAGAATTCACGTTTATTAACGTATGCATATGCTACGAAAGGCAGAGGAAAAAATGTTAGGGACTATTGTGAACACAGTAGCAATTGTATTAGGGAGTCTGTTAGGCTTATTATTTGGACAAGCCTTGCCCGAAAAAATGAAAAGGACTGTGATCCAAGGTATTGGCCTCTCAGTCTTGTTAATTGGTGGAAGTATGGCTTTGCAAACAAAGAATTCACTGATTGTAATTGCTAGTTTAGTACTAGGTGGGATATTAGGTGAATGGATAGATATAGAGCTTCGTTTACAGCATCTAGGGGAGTGGCTCGAAGGTAAGCTTTCAAAGGGTAGGCCAGCGGGAGGATTTACAAGCGCGTTTGTCACAACAAGTTTAATTTATTGTGTAGGAGCTATGGCAATAATGGGTTCGCTGGAAAGTGGACTAAATGGGAATCATAACATTCTATTTGCAAAATCGATGCTAGATGGAATATCAGCGCTAGTATTTGCTTCTTCCATGGGAATTGGAGTATTGGTATCGGCAGTTCCTGTATTCTTATATCAAGGGGCAATTACCTTAACGGCAGGATTACTACAAGGGATACTATCTCCTCAAGTAATAGCGGAGATGGGTGCAACAGGTGGACTGCTGATCGTAGGGATAGGGATTAATATCTTGGAAATAAAAGAGATAAAAGTGGGCAATCTATTATTAGCTATTTTCATAGCAATTCCAATAACTATTTTGTTCACCAAACTGCATTTGGGTATTTAACATAACTGTTTGACAGACAGTGTTTTTTTCTTAATCGAGGGTAAAGATAAATAAAAGGGGGAAGAAAAGAGTTGTTGATTGTATTAGAAAGTATCATGTCTTTGACTTGGTGGGCCGTCAGTGTCTTGAGCCTGCTGTTACTAATTTCACTACTTATGATATTCCTACTCCAGCGTCGCATGAAACGCTTTGAAACTTCGCATCTAGTACTACAAACATTTATGTCCGGACATCAATTGGATACATTGCTCCAGGAGTGTATCCAAAAAGTAGATGAACAGGGACTTGAACTCAAAAAATCCAACGCGAGGTTAACTCCGATTGAAGATAAATTGCGTGCTAGTGTAGATCGTGTGGAGTTAGTCCGTTTTAGGGCATTTGAAAATGTGGGAAGTGATTTAAGCTTTGCCTTTGCACTTTTAAATCAAGAGGGCAGCGGAATTGTAATTAGCGCAATTCATAATCGGGATGAATCAAGAGTATACGGCAAACCAGTGAAAGGAGGAGAGTCAAATTATTCGCTGACAGCAGAAGAAAGAGAAGTTATTGCAAAGGCGATGGATGGGCAAAAAATATAGTTCAGTGTGAGAAAAATTTATTCACGTAGGATAGTTATGTAAGATCGTGTTATGAGAGAACTGATGTTTTCCGACATCCGCCAAACCAGGTTGAGACGGGTATTTTGCAACACCATATATTCCATAAATCCTCCGACATTCACTATTCCAGTTATATGGGCCTCCCCAACTTCAGGAAGTTGTTTATGAACACCGGCGCCGGGTTTTAATGGTCCATCAGCTAAAGTGATACACCCGATAGAATCTATTCGGCCTAAGCAAGCATCAATAGCAATAATAAAGGGATCGACTAATGATTTATGGATGAATTGGATGTTTTCTCCAAGATTCTGAGCATGAACAGGCTCATCTAGCGTACCGTAAACATGAAGTCGAGGTAGATTTAAGCGTGAAAGGTGCGTCCCAATCAAGGGACCCAATGCATCTCCTGTCGATCGATCCGTTCCTATGCACAAAATAACTGCGGGGCGCTTTCGAGTTGATGCAAACAAATCGGAAAGACGAATTTCCAATCTTGCCTTGGCGGTAAAGTCATCAACGTGGGCTTTCATCTTTTGAGGTTCAGCCAATAATGAAAATAAACTCACATAAAGCCCCCTAACTTTGGATAATACTGAACGATAAATATATTAAAATTCTTCCCAAATATTAGTCTTTCTATGCATCATATCCCTTTTCTAGCCATAAGCATGATGGCGAGGAGGGAAGAATTATGCAATTGAAAACAACGTTTCAAGTTGCGGCAACATACGTGGGTGCGGTCATGGGGGCGGGATTTGCTTCAGGTCAAGAGATCCAGCAGTTCTTCGTTCGGTTTGGTCACAGGGGATTAGCTGGAATTGTCCTCAGTGCCTTTTTGTTCTCTTTCTTAGGCTTGGGTATGTTAGAGTTGCAGGACCGTTGGAAGGTTTCTTCTTATAGGGATTTTTTTGATCATTTACTTGGTCAGAGATTAGGGCGATGGGCCGATGGACTAGTCAGTGTGCTCTTGTTTGTGGGAATGTTGGCGATGATTTCAGGCAGTGGGGCGCTCTTTAGAGAATATTTCGGAATATCAGGCTGGACTGGCATCTTTTTGACTGGTATGGTAATTGCCTTAGCCTTATGGTTTCGCGGAGAAGGGGTTTTATGGATTAATTCAGTTTTGATACCCTTGAAGTTCGTTGCTTGTTTGGGAATTGCAATAGCGGCGATATTTCTAGCAACAACTGGGGATGGAGAAGGTATCCCAATTCTCCCACCCATTATTGTGAAAAATTGGGCCGTTTCAGCTATCCTATATGTTTCCTTCAATTTAACCCTGGCCATGGTTGTATTTGCATCTTTAGGTCGTATTGTGCAGAAACCAGGGGCGCGTTTGGGGGCTGTGTTAGGTGGCTTAGCCTTAGGATTATTTGCTTTTGTCATCGGAGCAGCCCTATTGCGTTTCCCCGACATTTGGGGTTTAGAAATTCCAATGGTCGCAGTTGCCGGTAAGTTAGGGGATTGGCCCGCCTTTTTCTACGTAATCGTCCTGTGGCTTGCTATGATCACTGCAGCAGTAGGAAATGGATTTAGTCTAGTCAGCAGGGTGGTGAATTCAGGTAAGTTGAGTTATGGTAATGCTATTCTTATGCTAATGCTTCTTCTTATACCAATAGCTGGCGTAAGGTTTTCACAGATTGTGCAACTTGTATATCCACTGTTTGGTTATTTGGGGCTTGTTTTCTTGCCAACAATTCTGTACTTTTGGCGTAAGGCATAAACAATATTCTTGATTCAGGTGGGGTTTTTACCCCATCTGAATCTTAGAAGATGTTATCCAGGAGCTTAGTGCCACTTATCCCACGATGGCCATGGAGGGCCAAGTGTCGCTGTAGCCAAGGATGGCGAGAAGCGACCCGCTTAAAGAAGCGGGGGCATTAGTGGCAGTTAGCTATCGGATAAACAGCCAATTATAAGACAAAGGGTGATTCCTATTAAAACGATTTATGAAAAAGCGCTAAAGCATTTGGAATATGGGGAACTGGACGAGGCAGAAGAAGCCTTGCAACTGTATCTCAAGGAAAATCCCTCGGATGCAATGGCCCATAATAAACTGGGAGTTGTTTTCGCTAAGAGGCCTAATCGAGTCGAAGCAAAACGATGTTTTAACGAGGCACTGAGACAGGATGTTAATCTCGTTCATGCCCTCAATAATCTTGGAAATATTGCGCGAGAAGAGGGTGAATTAGAACTGGCGATTGAATATTATCAGAAGGCAATTATAATCGACCCAGATTATTCCCTTCCTCATAATAATTTAGGGGTAGTATATAAGCAGCTTAATCGTTACAGGGATTTCGTTCGTGAGATCAAGACAGCAAAACGTCTCGAAAATAGAAAAGTTCTTAATCCTGAGAGGAAACAAACCTTTCGAGATTTGTTAGCTAAGATTTGGACTAAAAAGCGTTAAGGGGTACAAAAATGGATGAGAGACACTATTTAGTGGGCACCGCTGGACATGTGGATCATGGCAAAACAGAATTGATTCGTGCACTCTCTGGCATGGAAACAGATCGCTTGAAGGAAGAGAAGCAACGGGGGATCTCCATCGAACTAGGGTTTGCGCATATGAAGCTGCCTAGTGGACGGCAAGTTGGAATTGTGGATGTTCCAGGGCATGAGCGCTTTGTCCGCCAGATGTTGGCTGGGGCGAGTGGTATGGATGTGGTGTTATTGGTAATTGCGGCAGATGAAGGGATCATGCCTCAGACACAGGAGCATCTCGATATCCTGACATTACTGGGGATACCTCGAGGAATTATTGTCATCAATAAAAAGGACCTCGTTGATGAAGAGTGGCTTGAATTCATGGAGGAAGAGGTGCGGGAGAAACTAAGAGAAACGGTTTTTCATGAAGCTCCGATTTGCAAGGTATCAGCTCTGACAGGTGAAGGAATCCCTCTCTTGCGTCAGACGATTGATGAATTGCTTTCGGACGTAGAAAGTAAGAATTCCACCGGACCGGTTCGTATGCCACTTGACAGGGTCTTTAGTATTCAAGGGTTTGGCACGGTTGTAACTGGAACACTTAACAGCGGTGAAGTGAAACTAGGGCAGGAGTTGGCAATTGAACCAGCCCATATTTTAACAAAAGTCCGTTCACTGCAAGTGTATAAAAACAAAGTGAATTCTGCTGAGGCTGGGCAGAGGGTAGCGGTTAATCTCGCTGGGGTTGATGTTACTGAAGTGAAGCAAGGTTCTGTACTCGTTATGCCAAATGTCTTTAAGGTAGGAAAGATCTTGGATATAAAGGTTTTAAATCTTTCCTCTACAGAGAAACCTTTAACTCAAAGACAACGAGTTCGTTTTCACCTTGGTACGACTGAGATCCTCGGACGTATACATCTTCTGGATCACGAAGAACTGGCACCTGGTCAAGAAGGGTTTGCACAAATTTTGCTTGAAGAACCGGTTGTTGCAGCACCTGGGGACCGTTTTGTACTCCGGTTTTACTCGCCTACCCATACGATTGCTGGCGGAAAGGTACTTAGCGTCGCAGAGTTCAAGCAGAAAAGGTTTCGAGAAAACGTATTAGCCCAATTGAGGATAAAAGATCAAGGTGATCCACTTGATCTCATAGAAAGAGAAATAACTGAACCCTTGTCAGGGCCAGATTTAGCAGCACGCATGCATGTCAGCCTAGCAGAACTGGAGGACAGTTTAAGTTCACTCGAGAAATCAGAACGACTGGAAATTTGGAAAGAAGATGAAACTCCACTTTATTGGGGAAAGGCAATGGCTGAGGCATGGCGTCTAAAATTAATTACTGTCGTAAGAGCTTACGAAGATTTAAATCCCCTACGCGGAGGAATCAACCGAGAGGAATTAAAAACTCGCCTGGGAATCACATGGACACATCGGCGTTGGCAGACGATTTTGGAACTTGGTTCCAATCGTGGGTTTTATCGCATCTCTGGAAGCAAAGTTCAAACAAACGAAGGAGCGGAAATTCCCTCGGGAGTCCTAAAGCGACTTGATGCGTTGAGATCTCACTGGCACAACGTTGGGCTCATGCCTCCGGAATTAGGTACGATAGCAGAAGCGTGCGGCATCCCAAAAGCGGATGTCCAAGAGTATGCTGGGTATTTATGTGATCAAGAAGAATGGGTATCTGTAAGCGGTTCCTATTACCAAATAAATGATATTCAAAAGGCGAAAAGTGTTTTGGTAGATGCACTGAAATTACATGGAGAAGTTGGCGTGGCCGAAGTGCGAGAGCTATGGGGCACGTCTCGAAAATATGCGGTTCCATTGCTCGAGTACTTTGATCAGCAGCGCGTAACACGACGCCAAGGAGATAAGCGGACTCTCTTCTAGGAATACATATGTATTGTCCAGAAAAACAAAATCGTTGACACTGTGGCACAATAGTTATAAAATGGCTTTAATTTTAGTGGCCTGTATGATAACAATTTGCCTAGGTTTTCCTCCCTGGGTCAGGGAGGTTTTTTTATTTTGCCAATCAGAAAGAAAATTTTTGGGTGGCATATGTACAGGGTTTCCCTCGACAAAGAAGCTTGGTAAAAAGCCAACTTTTCTTTAGCGCAGTGTTCAGGGGCATTTACTTTGAGGGAATAAAAGGGGGTGAAAGGGCAAATCTTTAGCGATTACGGACTCATACATTTATTGCGTTCTATTTATAAAGCGAAGAATCTAAAGATGACAAAGACTTAATAATGGAGAAAAATTTGGATCAAAGAGAGATCAAAGAAGGAGGAATAACGGAATGCGAAAGATATTAACCGTTATAACAGGAGTCTTGCTAAGCGCCACCCTTTTAATTGGATGTGGGACGAATGCCACATCGGGGAGCGCTGGAAGTAGTGAAGTTATTAAAGTAGGAAGTAATTTTGAATTGAGTGGTGCAAATGCAACGTTTGGTAAATCCTCTGTGAATGGGATTGACCTTGCCTTCGAGCAACAAAATGCCAAAGGAGGTGTGCTCGGTAAGAAGTTACAGAATGTTAGTGCGGACAACAAATCGGACGCCGGCGAATCAACTGCCGCTGTAACCAAACTTATTGGACAAGATAAAGTTGTTGCCATTCTTGGATCGTATGCCAGTACAGATACGTTGGCAGCCTCGCAGGTGGCTACAGATAGCAAGATACCGTTGCTCTCTCCAACATCGACGAATGTCAAGGTTACTGTGGAGAATGGACAAGTGAAACCTTGGATTTTCCGGGCATGCTTTATCGATCCATTTCAAGGTGAAGTGGCAGCTAAGTTTGCACTGAATAATTTGAAAGCTAAAACTGCAGCGGTTTTTATTGATCAGAAAAGCGATTATTCTAAAGGACTAGCGGAAGCGTTTATCAGCAACTTTAAGAAGGGGAACGGCACTATTGTAGATACAGAGCAGTACGTCGCCTCCAGTGATAAAGATTTTCGTGCCACGCTAACGCGAGCGAAATCGGCTAATCCGGACTATGTGTTCATCCCAGGGTATTATCAGGAAGTGGGGCTCATAGTTAAACAAGCCCGTGAAATGGGGATGAAGCAACCTATGATGGGAGGAGATGGTTGGGATTCCCCAGACCTCCTGAAGATTGCCGGAGCAGATGCCTTAAATAACACTTATTTTGTTAATATGGTCGCCATTGACGATCCAGCTATGGCATCGTTCGTTAAAGAGTATAAAGCAAAATATAAAATTGAACCGGATGCCATGGCGGCTTTAGCATATGATGCAGCCAATATGCTTATCAAGGCTTTTGAAACTGCAGGGGATACAAACGGAGAAAAAGTAAGGTCGGCTCTAGAAAATATGAAGGGTTTTAAGGGATTAAGTGGGGAGACCAATATTGATCCTAAAACACATAATCCTGTAAAAAGTGCTGTTATAATTGAGATGAAGAATGGAAAGAACACCTTTTTAACCAAGGTAGAACCAAATTAAACTTTGCATTCAACTGCTTGTAAATTTGGGCTATTGTATATAGAATATGTAATAAGAAGTTGTTATTCAACAGCCTCTGATGTATGGGTAAAACCTCGGTCAATAAGACTCGCTTTCTTTGACTGGGGTTTTACTACGGTTATCCGTAAAAGAGTAATTAGAGGCAAAAATTGGAGGTGAATTGCGGAGGGGAGCACGGATATACTAAAAATGCTAGCGAAGCAGGTTATCAAAAGATTAGCCCCTGCATGGGCAGGAAAAGAATCATGTAAAAGGCTAATGAAAAGAGAGGGGTAAAAGAATTGAGAAAAGTATTTACAATGGCGAGTGTAGCACTGTTGAGTCTTTCTCTCGTAACCGGTTGCGGAACAACCGCTGCACCCAAGGCAGCCGAAGTTATTAAGGTTGGTGGAGATCTTGAGTTAAGTGGTGGAACGGCGATGTTTGGTCAGGCTGCGGAGAAAGCGATTAAGTTAGCGTTTGACCAGCAAAATGCTAAAGGAGGAGTCTTAGGCGGGAAAAAGTTAGAATACGTATCCGCTGATAACAAGTCTGATGCAGGGGAATCTACCGCGTCCGCAACTAAGCTAGCATCACAAGATAAAGTTGTCGCTATTTTGGGACCCATGACAAGTGGAGACACGTTGGCTGCGGCACAAGTGGTCACTGATAGCAAAGTTCCGTTGATTACGCCAACAGGGACAGCGGATAAAGTGACGGTAGAAAATGGGCAGGTAAAACCATGGATCTTCCGGGCCTGCTTTATCGACCCCTTCCAAGGTCAAGTGGCTGCAAACTTTGCCAGTGATAATCTTAAACTAAAAAAAGCAGCACTGTTTATTGACCAAAAAGGAGACTATTCAAAAGGCCTAGCTGCCGCTTTTGAAGAAAATTTCAAAAAATCCGGCGGACAAATTGTGGCAAAAGAACAGTATGTAGCTGGTAGTGATAAAGACTTCCGTGCAACTCTGACGCGTATCAAAGCTGCAAACCCAGATGTTGTCTTTGTGCCGGGTTATTATCAAGAAGTTGGTCTAATTGTGAAACAAGCTCGTGAAATGCAAATGAACCAGGTATTTCTTGGTGGAGACGGCTGGGGTTCCCCACAACTTGTAGACGTTGCTGGGAAAGCCCCCCTTGATAATACTTATTATGTCAATCATGGAGCTATGGACGATCCGGGTATGGCTCAATTCATCAAAGATTTTAAAGCTAAATATAATGCCGATCCCGATACCTTTGCTGCATTGGGGTATGACGCAGCGAATATGCTTATTAAAGCAATTGAGAGCGCTGGAAGTACAGATAGCGAAAAGTTGCGAAGTGCCCTGGAAAATACAAAGGGATTCCAAGGGGTTAGCGGTATGTTAACAGTTGATCCAAAAACACATAACCCTGTGAAGAGCGCTGCTATATTGCAGTTTAAAGATGGTAAGAGTGTATTTATGACAAAGATCAATCCAAAATAATTTCTTGGTACAGCAAGGGCCCGGATAAAGAGGCGTATGGATGTCGAGATTCCTGCTATAGGAAAGGAGGGAGGACAACCCTCCCTCCTTTTTATAATAATTATTCGGGAATAGGAGTGGAAATATGGGAAGTGTAACTCAGCAATTTTTACAGCAGATTGTAAACGGGCTTTCTCTTGGTAGTATTTACGCTTTAATCGCTTTGGGTTATACCATGGTATACGGCATTATTAAACTCATAAACTTTGCTCACGGGGACATAATGATGGTCGGGGCTTATGCAGGATGGTTTGCCACAACAACATTGCATCTGCCGTTTCTCCCAGCATTGGTTTTAGCGATGATGGCTAGTGCAATTCTCGGTGTTTTGGTTGAACGGATTGCTTATAAACCGTTACGCAATGTTACACGGATAGCATCGTTGATTACGGCTATCGGTGTCTCACTCTTCTTGGAATATGGTGGTATGTTGCTTGTGTCACCGCAGGTGCGTACTTATCCTCCAGTTTTTCCGGATACGATTTATAATATTGGTGGAATTATTGTAAAATACGGTGATATTGTCATGGTTGTCACTTCAATTATCCTTATGGTATTACTTCATGTTACTGTACAATATTCAAAGATTGGTAAAGCAATGCGTGCGGTGTCGTTTGATACGGAAGCAGCCCTATTGATGGGAATTAATGTGAATAACACAATTTCAGCGACTTTTGCTATCGGATCAGGACTTGCGGCCGCCGCTGGGGTGTTGATGGGGGTATACTTTAATACGATCGATCCTTTAATGGGAATCATTCCGGGGCTTAAGGCATTCGTGGCTGCAGTTCTCGGTGGAATTGGCATCATCCCTGGTGCCATGGTCGGAGGGTTTTTCTTAGGACTTACGGAATCCTTTGTCAGTGGTCTCGGATGGTCAACATGGCGTGACGCTGTGGCATTTCTAATTTTAATTCTTGTTCTAATCGTTAAGCCCAGCGGGCTCTTTGGTAAGAACATCCGTGAGAAAGTGTAGGTAGTGAACATGGGTAAATGGGTGAATCGTCAAAGCCTTGTGACCTTACTAGGAGTCCTTCTTATTTATGGCATCGTTCAAGGCAGTATTTTCATGGATGTCTTGCCTCCCTTTGTCGCGCTTACTTTGATTCAGATTTGTATTTACGTAATTTTATCAAGTAGCTTAAATCTAATTAATGGGATTACCGGTCAGTTTTCTATCGGACATGCAGGATTTATGGCGATTGGAGGATATTTGGCAGCGATCGTCATCGTAAAATTTCATGGACCACTTATTTTGGCACTTCTTATTGGTGCGCTAGTTTCTGCTGTCGCAGGTTTCTTGATTGGACTTCCGACATTACGGCTTAAAGGAGACTACTTAGCCATCGCTACCCTTGGACTCGGGGAGATTGTACGGATTATCTTTTTAAATACAGAGTATGTCGGTGGAGCTTCGGGATTTTCGGTTCCTAAAACGATTAACTGGACATGGGCGTTTTGGCTCACTGTTTTAAGTATCCTTATTATCCGTAATTTCATCAATTCTACGCATGGGCGAGCCTGTATCTCCATTCGAGAGAACGAAATAGCCGCGGATGCAATGGGTATTAACACAACCAAATATAAGATTATCGCGTTTACAATCGGCGCCTTTTTTGCCGGATTGGCCGGTGGAATCTATGCTAATTACATGTACATTATTCAGCCAATGACGTTTAGCTTTCTTAAATCCTTTGATATTTTAGTTATGGTAGTACTCGGTGGCTTGGGAAGTTTGACTGGAAGCATCGTGGGAGCAATAGTTATGACAGTAGCTTCAGCTGCCTTGGCTGGTTTGCCAGAATGGCGCCTTGTGATTACAGCGGTACTTTTGATCGTGATGATGATCTTTAGACCCACGGGACTATTAGGAACAAAAGAATTTAGTTTAAGTTTCCTGGGAAAGAAGGGTGACAAAAATGCCGCTTCTAAAAATTGAAAATCTTTCTAAGTCGTTTGGCGGTTTGAAAGCGGTTTCGAATTTGAATATTGAGATTAACCAAGGGGAGCTAATAGGTCTTATTGGTCCAAACGGAGCCGGAAAAACCACCGTCTTCAATTTACTCACAGGGGTTTACGAGAAGTCTGAAGGTAAAATAACGTTTCAGGACAAAGAATTGAGTGGGCTTAAACCGTATCAAGTCACCCAGCGAGGGATGGCACGAACGTTTCAAAATATCCGTTTATTCAGTGATTTGAGTGTCATCGATAATGTCAAGATTGCCTATCATCAACGGACTTCTTATAGTACAGCCAGTGCCGTATTTCGTCTGCCAGGCTATTACTCAGGGGAAGCAGAAATGGAACGTAAAGCCATGGAGCTACTCAAGATATTCCATCTTGAAGACAAAGCTCAAGAAACAGCTAAAAATTTGCCATATGGAGAGCAACGTCGTCTTGAGATCGCTCGTGCTTTGGGAACAGAACCCAAACTTCTCTTGCTTGATGAGCCGGCTGCGGGTATGAATCCTCAGGAAACACATGATCTAATGAATCTTATTCGGTGGATTAGAGAGCAGTTTAAGTTAACCATTCTCTTGATCGAACATGATATGTCCTTAGTGATGGGCGTATGCGAACGGATCTATGTCTTGGATTATGGCATGATTATCGCTCAAGGTGCACCAGATGAAATTAAGAGTAATCCCAAAGTCATTGAGGCCTATTTAGGGGAGGAGGTTGTCTGATGCTTGTACTTGAAGATGTGAATGTATACTACGGTGCCATTCACGCTCTAAAAGGGATCTCCTTCGAGGTTAATCAGGGAGAAATTGTAACTCTTATCGGCTCAAACGGTGCAGGAAAAAGCACAAGTCTTAAGACGATCTCAGGATTATTGCGCCCCAAAACGGGAAAGATTACATTTAAAGGTGAAAATATGGCAAGTGTTGCACCTCAATCAATTGTAGCCAAAGGGATATCCCAAGTTCCTGAAGGGCGGCATGTGTTTGCCAATATGACCGTTATCGAAAACTTGGAGCTTGGAGCTTACTTACGTAAGGACAAAGCAGGGATCAAGCAAGACATGAAACGTGTTTACGAGCTGTTTCCCCGTCTTTTAGAGCGTAATAGTCAAATTTCGGGCACATTGTCTGGCGGAGAACAGCAAATGCTAGCCATGGGACGAGCATTAATGTCAAAACCTCAACTTCTTCTTCTCGATGAGCCTTCAATGGGTTTGGCTCCTATTCTAGTCAAACAGATTTTTTCGATCATTAAGGAGATTAATGCTAGTGGGACAACTATTTTACTTGTAGAACAGAATGCGCACATGGCTCTTTCGGTAGCAAATCGGGCATATGTTCTTGAGACAGGAAAGATTGTGCTTTCTGGAGACTCGCATCAACTAGCGGCCAGTGAAGAAGTCCGTAAGGCCTACCTCGGAGGGTGATTGAGTTAGTTTAAAAGTTGAAAGGGGTAAGGTGTATGTATGTTCGGCAATTTATGACATCTCAGGTTTTTACGGTAACTCCGGATGAATCAATTGCAGATACAATGGCCCTCATGCGAGAGAAAAAGATCGACCGAATGCCAGTGGTGGACAAGGGGAAATTGGTAGGATTTGTGACAGATGGAGATCTGCGCGAGGTTTCTCCTTCTCCCGCAACTACATTGAGTATTTTTGAACTTAATTATCTCATAGCCAAAACTCCCATTCGTGAAGTAGCGTTGAAAAAAGTTGTGACCTGTCATCCGGACACGCAGATTGAGGACGCGGCACTATTAATGCGGGAACATAAAATTGGAGGATTGCCTGTCCTTGACGGGGATAAACTAGTCGGTATTATTACGGGCTACGATATTTTGGATGCCTTTTTGGATATTATGGGTTCCCGCAGTCCAGGTCAACGTGTGGTCATAGAGAAAAAAGATGAAGCTGGTGTTTTGTTAGACCTTGCCGGGACGATTAAGCAGTTTGATGTTAATGTTACCAGTTTTGCTTTTTATCATCTAAGGGATAATCAAGTCCAGATTCTTGCACACCTTCAAGGCGATCAAGTAGCTGAGACTAAAGCGGCTTTAGAGGAGAAAGGCTACCGAATCAGAAAATAACAGGCTGAAATTATGCGGAAATATAATAAACATAAATGTTCATTATGCACAAAATAAATTTAGAAAGGAAGTCACTGGGTGGGTATTCACCCAGTGACTTCCTTTCCATGCAAAACGGTTTATAATAGAAATAGAAGTGAAAAAGCGACAAAAGATAGCGAACTAAGGAGATGGAGTAAGTAATGTATCTTTTTAATCGATCGATTACTGTAAATATCCGTTCAATAGACGGAAAATCAATAACGGTGGATGGTTTTTTTCTGGACAGCCATCACGAGCTTTGTTTAACCCTAGGAGTTGACCTCGAGAGTAATACAATTACTTCAGCTGAGGGCGAATTCCGCCGAGCACCTCATTCAGATTGTGGGCAAACCCAAGAAAAAATTAAAAAACTGATAGGAGTTAACTTAAACCGTTATGTTCGCAAGCAGATTCAAGCAGCAGTTGGGCTTGAACAAGGATGTACTCATTTAACAGACCTTACACTTGAGTGTGTAAAAGGGATTATTCAAGCCAAGTTTCGGTTGATGCATCTTAATATGGAAACTGAGGACATTCAGCCTCAAGTTCAGCAATATTTGGCTGGAAGTTGCCGGCACTACAAAAAGTCCTGATTTCTGATGTATGGCCGGAAGTATCCTCCTTATTTAGGATTAGCATAAGCAATCAAAATAGTTTCTTGACTATTGGGATGAGAGTTATTAAATTTAGTCTCTAATGCTTTGACCTCTTCAATTTGGTCGTTGGTTAAATAAGAGAATGAAACCTCGGAACTATTCATTTTATAAAACCCCCCTTTTTTAAATACCTTGATACACTTGCGTTAATACTTGATATCTAAATAATACAAAATGGATACATTACTATTCTGCCCAAGTATATCAAATATATACTTACCTATAATAAATCCGCAAGCATATAGCCAGAACTATTACTATTATTCGAAATGGTTGCTTCCATAATGAGAATGAATGTGTTAATATTATTGTCGACGATGGGGATGGATGGTAGCTGGTGCTGCTCCCGGACTTCAAATCCGCGTGTCGGGACGCAGAACGTTCCGAGGTGTGTTCGATTCGCACGCATCCCCGCCACTTAGTCGCAGTCCGAAGTCCAATAGGACATATCGACTATGGACACTGGATAAGTTGGCAAAAGTTTATCTGAAGTAAATTTCAATATTAGTTTAGTGCCAAGGCAGCGAAAGGCTGTCTTTTTGACGTGTTAGACTCCTATGCCGTTTATATTACCAGACGGAGAAGAATAGAGGAGACAGGCGGCTTGGCCAGCCAAGTTTTCTATATACCGGTCAGACAGAATAAGTCTCGGGTGGCATAAGTGCAACTAAGGCAACCGCCGCTGAGGCTTGGCGCTAGCCAAGTTTTCTATATCTGCAGGATTTTTAGGGCCTTAACCCGAATATTATGGTTTAGCTAATATTGAGTCTTAACCGATGTAAAAGATCGTATGGAAGGGGGAACTACATGAATCTTATTGATGTTCTCATTTTAGGATTTGTTTTATTAGGAGCTTTACATGGCTACCAGAGAGGCTTTATAACCAGCATTGTCAGTTTCTTGAGTAGCATTGTAGCTTTCTTAGTAGCGACGTGGGAATACATGGCCGCGCTCCGTTGGGCTGAGCAATATTTTCCACTTAAGGAATGGTTAGAACCTGTAATCTACCGAGTCCTGCTTCCCTCTGTTCAGTCTAAAGCTGGTACATTGCAACAACAGGCTTTAGGGAGTATTTTGGGAGCGCTGCCTCCAGAATGGCGTAGTATCTTTGAAAACCTCCAAGGTGTAAAAATGCCAGAAACCATTGAACAAGTCACTCATCGTTTAGCCGAGATGCTGACAGAACATATCTTGAGTATAATCGCCTTTGGCTGCGTTTTTTACATAGTGGTTGTATTAATTCACTTAGTGGTCTCCATTCTTCTTCGCCCCCTAGGCAGATGGAATGGTTCTTTTAATCGCGGGGGTGGACTCATGTTCGGGGGTCTAAGTACCCTAATTGGTTTGTCTGTCTTGGCAGGTTTGCTTTCCCCCTTCTTGCAATTAGGTGTCGGCGGAAGTTTTAATGTGCTCATTCAGAATTCATACTTTTACACCTATTTGGTGGAGATTTTTCATAGTCTGGATCAGGCATTTTCCGCACAACTCAGTCAAAAACTGCTTGAACCGCTCTCCCAGGGTAAAGGAGTTTGGTATTAACACATAAATCAAACGGAGACGAAGAAAACTTAAGAATAAGGATAGTGTAACTCGGTTCAATAGTTTGGGTTATAAAGGAGATTTTTGAAATGAGTCCAAAAAAGGTGAAATTGGCTTGGAATGATTTGAAGATGTTGGATAAGGAACATCAAGCGATGACGGACTATTTATCGTTCCTAAGTGAAGGGAAAACTGAGCGGGAATCTTGGCAAATCCTAGAAGGTTGGGCCGAAAAGGTAGGGTTTATGCCACTTGATGCTCTAAAGAGTTTTAAACCAGGCCAAAAGGTTCGTCTGTCAGTACGAGGTAAAGCGGGTATTTTGGCGATTGCCGGTAAGCGCCCTTTATGCGATGGTTTTCGAATGGTCGCGTCACACATTGATGCTCCTCGGCTAGACATAAAACAAAACCCTCTATATGAAGAAGAGGGAATGGCTTTCTTTAAAACTCATTATTATGGGGGAATTAAAAAATACCAATGGACGGCTCTTCCGCTCGCTCTCCATGGAGTCGTTGTTCTACGGGACGGACATAAGGTTCAAATTGTAGTTGGGGAAGATGAGGATGACCCTATTTTTACCATTAATGACCTGCTTCCCCATTTGGCTAAGGATCAATATGAAAAAAAATTAAGCGAGGGCATTTCAGGAGAAGGATTAAACCTACTCCTCGGACATAATCCTGCCAACGAAGATGGAGAAGAGCCTGTTAAATGTGCTGTTCTTAGTATTTTGAAGAATAAATATGGCATCGAAGAAGACGACTTCGTGAGCGCGGAATTAGAGGCTGTACCATCGGGGAAGGCCCGCTACGCGGGATTTGACCGAAGTTTTATTGCAGGGTATGGGCAAGATGACCGGGTATGTGCGTTCGCTGCTTGGAAGGGGATTGAAGAAATTGAGCAACCGGAGTGGACGACGATTGTACTATTTGTAGATAAAGAAGAGATCGGCAGTGACTCCAATACGGGAATGAAAGCACACTATTTCGAGAACTTCGTTGCGGAGCTTCTGGCCTTGCAAAACGGAACGTATGACGGGCTAATGGTTCGACGCTCCATGGCTCGGGCAAAAGCACTTTCGGCGGATGTGGCAGCTGGGTATGATCCTAATTATGCAGAGGTTATGGATAAACGAAACTCGGCTTTCATGGGTCGGGGGCTTGTGATCAGCAAATATACCGGTTCTAGAGGTAAATCGGGGTCCAACGATGCTAATCCAGAATTCATTTCAGAAGTTCGCCAAATTCTCGATGAAGCCAAGGTCACGTGGCAAACCGCAGAATTAGGGAAAGTTGACCAAGGTGGCGGCGGAACAATCGCCCAGTATATGGCTATCTACGGAATGGAAGTCTTGGATTGTGGTGTGGGAATTTTAAGCATGCATGCTCCTTGGGAGATTTCCTCAGTCGCAGATTTGATTATGATGATGCGAGGGTATCATGCATTTTTGGTTTATCATGATTAACGTTATTTCAGAAAAGGACGCAGTTTATTATGAATTGGATCCCAAATAAGTTGGCTTCTTTTGATTGGCACGGCGTTGGATTGTATGTTTTAAACACGTTACTATATATTGTTATTATCCTTGTGGTTGCACGTGTTGCTTACGCGCTCATCATTTATCTCTTGCGGCGTTTGTTATTAGAACGCAAGGGGAGGCATCTTCTCGATGAACGCAAAGCTAATACGTTGTTTTCGCTCATTCGAAGTATGGCCTTCTACGTGATTACTTTTACAGTTGTTGTTCATGGTCTGAAACGCCTTTTTAATTTTGATACCAGTACGATATTGGCATCGGCCAGTGTTCTGGGAGTTGCCCTGGGTTTTGGTTCTCAAAGCTTGGTTAAAGACATCATTGGTGGGTTTTTTATTCTTTTTGAGGATCAGTTCTCGGTCGGAGAGTATGTAAAAGCTGGAGAATTTTCTGGCACGGTTGAAGAAATGGGGATCAGGGCCACACACCTTAGGGATTGGGGCGGCGAACTCCACATTATTCCAAATGGCAGTATTACAGCTGTAACCAACTTCAGCCGCGGGAAAATGCGAGCCTTAGTCGATATTCAGATTCCTTATGATGAAGATCTTGACCGCGCGATGGACGTCATGCATTCTGTCTGTGAGGAAGTCAACATGGAATTTGGGGAAAAAATTATTGAAGCTCCCTCCGTCCAAGGAGTTATCCAATTTGGAGAACGCAATGCTGTTTTGCGTGTTGTTGCTTATACTCAACCCAATGAACAGTGGGGCTTGGAACGAGAATTGCGTCGCCGAATTCATAGGGAGTTTATAAAAGAAGGAATTCGTACCCCACAGCTACAAAATATTATTGTGACAGAACCCCTGAAGCGTTCATCCAAAGACGACGAAGTACGTTAAAAACTCTTTTGTAGTATAGTAAGGGAGGCAACCTATGATTCCGTTGAATATAGGGGATATTGTTCGTCTTCGCAAACCACACCCTTGCGGAAGCGTTGACTGGAAAGTGATGCGAACGGGAATGGACTTCCGGATTCAGTGCTTAGGCTGTCAACATCAAGCTTGGATTCCGCGGGTGAAACTCGAACGCAATTTGAAGGAGATTATTCAGCGGGCCGAAGAAAAAGAGTAGAGGAGGTCAAAGCATGACACTACATGCAGGAATTGTTGGTTTGCCGAATGTTGGCAAATCTACGTTGTTTAATGCGATTACTCAAGTGGGTGCTGAGGCAGCGAATTACCCATTTTGTACGATTGATCCGAATGTGGGAATGGTAGAGGTGCCGGATTCCCGTTTGCAGATACTAGCAGATATGGTTCATCCTAAAAAGATTGTTTCAGCAACCGTGGAATTTGTGGATATTGCCGGACTTGTAAAGGGTGCGAGCAAAGGAGAAGGCCTAGGGAACAAATTCTTATCCCACATTAGAGAAGTCGATGCTATTGTGCATGTTGTGCGTTGCTTTGACGATGAAAATGTGATCCATGTCGAAGGAAATGTCAATCCAAAACGGGATATTGAGACAATCGACTTGGAGTTAATTCTAGCGGATATGGAGAGTGTGGACAAACGTTCGGATCGCACAGCCAAACTTTTAAAGATGGGGGATAAAAAGGCACAAGGCGAAGTTTCCCTGATTGAACGATTAAAGGAAGCCTTCAATCAGGGAAAAGGAGCTCGTTCTTTGACCTATACAGATGAAGAACGAGAAATCCTTAAGGGATTTCCGCTCCTGACCTTAAAGCCAGTGCTTTATGTTGCCAATGTCAGTGAAGAGGGTCTCTCCGCAGCCGCTGACAATCCCTATGTTCAACAAGTTATGTCAATCGCGTCTGAAGAGGGTGCAGAAGCGGTTGTGGTTTGTGCTCAGATTGAAGCTGAGATTGCAGAACTTGAGGACGATGAGAAGGAAGTCTTTTTACAGGATCTAGGCCTCAAGGAGTCCGGCCTAGACCAACTGATTAGGGTAGCCTTTGATTTACTAGGTCTTATGACGTTTTTTACAGCTGGTCCAATGGAAGTGAAGGCGTGGACCATTTATCAGGGGACAAAGGCACCTCGGGCGGCTGGGGTCATTCATACGGATTTTGAACACGGTTTTATCCGCGCTGAGGTGGTTTCCTATAAAGATTTTGTGGAGAACAATGGATTGAATGGTGCTCGGGACAAAGGGTTAGTTCGATTAGAAGGCAAAGAGTATGTTATGCAGAACGGAGACATTGTCCACTTCCGGTTTAACGTTTAAGACAATTCATGAGACCGAGCGGTTCACAAGGCGATACAAAATCCGACAAATGATATTGCTTTTCTGGGGACAAAATGGTATAATTTTTGCTTAGTAGTCTATATATCCCTGCTCCGTTCAACGGGGCCGCTTTAGTCCGAGGGGAGGTGCAAATATGAAAGCGTACGAATTACTTTACATCATCCGGCCAGATTTGGATGAGGAAGCAACGACTGTACTTGTTGACCGTTTAAGCGGGCTCGTAGCCAGTAATGGTGGCGATAACGTGACTGTGGAAAAGTGGGGCAAACGTCGGTTGGCTTATGAGATCCAAGATTATAAGGAAGGCCAATACATCCTCATGAACTTTGAAGGTGAAGGTCGTACATCGCAGGAAATCGAACGGGTCATGAAAATTTCCGACGATGTTATCCGTTTCTTAACAGTTAGAAAAGATGACTAAAGGACGGTGGGGCACACATGTTGAATAGGGTCGTTTTGATTGGCCGTTTAACTAAAGACCCCGAATTGCGTTACACCCCAACTGGTGTAGCAGTCGCTAATTTTACATTGGCAATTGATCGTAATTTCAAAAACGCCCAAGGAGAACGAGAAACAGATTTTATTCCCTGTGTAGTCTATCGGCAGCTAGCTGAGTTTTGTGCTAATTATTTAGCAAAGGGAAAAATGGCTGCTGCAGACGGACGAATCCAGATTCGAACTTATACTGGACAAGATGGTCAAAAACGCTGGGTTACAGAGGTTATTGCTGAAAATGTTCACTTATTAAGTCCAAGGGACAGTGGGGGCACAGAATCAGCTTCGCCAAATGGAACTAGCTCGTTTGGACATGAAGTAAATCTGGATGATGATATCCCATTTTAAGTAGGGGAGGGTTAACAGTATGAAACGTGAACGCGGACGCCGCCCACGTAAACGGGTGTGCAGTTTTTGTGTTGATAAAGTTGTGTCTATGGATTATAAAGAGACACATAAAGTACGCAAGTATGTTACAGATCGCGGCAAGATATTGCCACGTCGTATTTCCGGAAACTGTGCAATGCATCAGCGCCAAGTGACCTTGGCCATCAAACGGGCTCGTAGTATTGCCTTGTTACCATATAGTGTTGAGTAGAAAAGAGGGAGCGAGAGCTCCCTTTTTCTATTTTTGCCTATGGGTATATTTTCATTCAACCGGAGTGCAGGAGATTGTAGGTTTATCACGAACTGTATTGGGTAGTGAAGTTTGACTTTAGGAGGGGGCAACCCTGGAAAATATCGAAGTCGATGTTGTTAAAGGTCTAAGGGCCATTGATGAACTAAAGGTCAATTTAATTCAGGCACAGTGGCTTATCCAACATGGGACACTAAGTGGTTCAGAGGCGGAGATGATGCAAGGACTGGCGGATCTTGTGGGGATGAGTTACTTGCTTGCAAGACGGTTGGGTTTTGACTTTTCCCGCCTTGATCGCTTGCTTTTACAGCGTCTTGAGGGATTAAAAAATACGGATGAGATGAATCTTGAAAAGCAGTGGGGAGATCTAAGCTTACTCTTGAGCTATCTGGCCCCTGAAGACTAAGTTAATAGGAGAATCGGCAATCATGTTTTTAAGAGATGATGAGGCTATGAACTATTTAGCTGGGGCTATCCTTTTAACCTTTCCATGGGTGGGAGTCTCTTGGGGAACATGGGGTGCTGTTTGGGAAATACTCATGTTACTCGCTCTGTTTTTGTTCGGCCGTCGCAGAGGATTACTGGTAAGCACGGTTCTGGTGTTGATTGGGTATGTCGCACCCTTGATAGTTTTGGGCGGAACGGCTTTTAATCAGATGACCCTAGTTCCCCTGGCGGGTTTACTGGGTGTTTTTGGGTGGCAGAGGAATTGGCAGGCGCGCGTGACCTTTTTTTGGAGTGCAATGGTTGCTGCAATTTTAGGGGCCATTCCGACTCTGTCCTTCCTTGCACAAGGTTTTGATTCTAAAACCGTTAGTGACATGATAAATTTGGCAGTTCAGCAATATAAGGCTTCCGGATTGCTTGCAGTGATACAACAACAAGGAATTTCAGAAGTGCAACTCCGAGATTCCTTGCAACAATTTATTCACTTTTATGGTTTAATTATACCTGGACTGTCAGCGATCGTCGCTTTAGCTGAGTACGGATTAGTTTTTTATAGTGTGAGCCGCTGGTTTAGAGATGAGGGACGGATTCCGTTCACCCGTTGGCGCTTGCCTTGGTATGCAGTTTGGGGTGGAATTTTGGGTATCGTTTTCTATCTTTTAGGAGATCAATTTTCTTGGACTGTGCTTAGTGGACTTGGAATTAACTTGATGGTTGTTTACGGTGCCTTGACTTTAGTGTTAGGAATTTCAGTGTATCTGTATTTGTTACAGTCGCCGAAGATCCCTCGCGTTCTCAAATTTACGTTAATCTTGACGAGTTTCGTTTATTTCTTTTTCAGTTTAGTTAGTATTATGATGTTTGGGCTGTTTGATTTAGTATTTAATTTTCGACGCCTACCGGAAGAATCATAAGGGGGAATTCACATGAAAGTTATTCTTCAAGCAGATGTTAAAGGTACGGGTAAAAAGGGGCAGGTCTATGAAGTTGCTGACGGGTATGCCCGAAACTTCCTTTTCCCTAAAAAGTTAGCTATTGAAGCGACTACCGGAAATATTCAGGATATCTCCCATAAGAAAGCGGTTGAAGATCGCCGCAAGGTAAAAGAAAAAGAAGATGCTCTTGAATTAGCTGGTAAACTAAATGCCCTCCAGATTGAAGTCAAGACGAAGACGGGCGAAGGCGGGCGCTTGTTTGGCTCCGTAACAAGTAAAGAAATTGCTGCTGCTTTAAAAAAGCAGCATGGAGTTGAAGTGGATAAACGCAAATTGGATTTAAAAGAACCAATTAAGGCCCTAGGTAGTTATGAGGTTCATGTTAAAGTCCACCCTGAAGTGAATGCGAAGCTTCAAGTACATGTTTCTGCCTTATAGAGGCAACATATCGAACATCGAAACGGATACTGATCTCGTGAAAGGGGACCCCTAATGAAAGGGATTTTGGCAAAATGGTTAAATCATACGAATCTTGTTGATCGGTTACACGATGAGGAAGAGTGGAGCCGAGAAGTTGAGGCTCTCTATGTACTGCTTTCAAACTATTATGGAACGGACAAGCTTGTTCTTAAGGCCAGTAAATTGGAAGCGCTCAAGCTGATGCGTTCGGATCTACTCGTCGAACGCGTTGCCGGATTACGCAAAATTGTCTCTGATGATCCAACGAGTCAGCTTATCCCGGAAATGAAGGAAATTCCGCAACTTTTAGATGAAATAGAGGAACAAATTGCAGAGCTTATTGCCCGGCGTTCAGTAGAAGAACGGCTGGAACGTGTCGTTTCGGAAAAGATGCAGGAACGGCATGAAGATTACGTCAAAGAAATAAAAATTCAGGTCCTTCAAGAGACAGCCGGACCAGAAAATGCACAAACACTCAAGAAGCTAGCCATCCTCGAAAAGATGAATACCGTTTCCCTAAAGCGTTCGGCGTCGAATGTCCTGCGACCACAGACCGTAGCAGAAATCATAGGCCAAGAAAGTGCTCTGCAAGCTCTTCTGGCCAAGTTGGCGACTCCTTACCCCCAACACATTTTAATGTATGGTCCTCCGGGAGTCGGTAAGACGTCGGCAGCTCGGGTCGCTTTGGAAGCGGTGAAAAACCATTCCCATTCTCCCTTTGCTAAAGAGGCTCCTTTTATCGAAGTTGATGGAACGACGTTACGATGGGATCCTCGGGATGTAACCAATCCTCTTTTGGGATCTGTTCATGATCCGATCTACCAGGGGGCAAAGCACGATTTAGCAGATACAGGCATTCCAGAGCCCAAAATGGGGCTAGTAACCGAGGCTCACGGCGGGATACTGTTCATTGATGAAATAGGAGAAATGGATCCCTTGCTTTTAAATAAATTGCTCAAGGTACTTGAAGATCGGCGGGTATCCTTCGATTCTTCGTATTATGATCAAGGTAATCCCCAGGTTCCTCTGTGGATTAAGAAACTCTTTGATGAGGGGGCACCTGCTGATTTTGTTCTCATTGGAGCTACAACAAGAGATCCGGCAGAACTTAATCCGGCCCTACGTTCCCGCTGTTCAGAAGTCTACTTTGAACCGCTCGAACCAGGTGATGTCCAGCATATCATACGGCAAGCCGCTCAAAAACTTGGGGTGGCTCTGGAGGACAATGTCCCAGAAATTATCAGTGACTATGTAATCGAGGGGCGGAAAGCGAATAGTATCCTTACGGATGCCTACGGTTTAGCAAGGTATCGTAACCCGGATCAAGATGAAGTTAGGGTGACGAGTGCCGATGTTTATGAAGTCCTGCACCTGGCTCGCCTTACCCCGTATGTTTTTCGCAAGGTTCAACCTGGCTTGGAAATTGGGAGAATTTTGGGATTGGGTGTAGCAGGATTTTTGGGCTCTGTGTTGGAGATTGAGGCAATCATTTTTGCTGGACGGGATGGCAAAGGAACGGTTCGGTTTAATGAAACAGCGGGAAGTATGGCTAGAGACGCTGTATTCAATGCCACTGCGGTCATACGCGATCTGACAGGTGAGGATTTGCGCAATTACGATGTACATGTAAATGTGGTCGGTGGGGCAAAAATTGACGGTCCTTCGGCAGGGCTGGCAACCACACTTGCTATTTACAGTGCCTTAAAAAATAAACCATTACGCCAAGATGTTGCCGTCACCGGGGAGATTTCCATTCAGGGTAAGGTCAAACCAGTGGGCGGTATTTACGAAAAGATTTTTGGAGCCAAGCAGGTTGACGTTCGTAAGGTTCTGATCCCACTCGAAAATATGGCGGATGTACCTCAGAGCTTGCAGGGTATAGAAGTGGTGGGAGTCAGCACGATTGAAGAGGCTATGCAGCACGTTTTTTAACAGTGAGAGTTTAACAGCAAATATTAGAGAGCATGTATGACCGGGAGGAGAGAGGATATGGAACTACTAAAAGTTCCACCACATAATTTAGAGGCTGAACAGGCGGTCTTGGGAGCGGTCATGCTCGAACCGGAGGCCGGTAGTTCTGTCTTTGAAATGCTTCAACCGGAAGATTTTTATAGAGATAATCACCGTTTAATCTTTTCCGCGCTGCGTGATCTCTTCGAAAAGGGTGATCCAATTGATCTTGTCAGTGTCGCGGAGAGTTTGCGTCAGCAGGGGCGTCTAGAACAAGTGGGGGGAATCGCGACGATCTCGGAGATCGCTCGTTCTGTCCCTTCAGCCGCTAATGTTGATTATTATGCAAAACTGGTGACAGAAAAGGCTCTCCTTCGTCAGCTTATTCGGGCGACAAGCAGTATCCTGGAACGGGGATATGAACCCGGAGAAGAGGCACGAGGTCTGCTAGAAGAAGCTGAAAAGCTTATTTTGGACCTTTCCCGACGGCGTGTTCAAGATGGCTATAGCTTTATACGGGACGTTCTCTTAGAAACGTTTGAAAAAATTGAGTATCTCTATGCTCATAAAGGAAATCTGACAGGTGTTCCCACTTTTTTCACAGAATTGGATCGGATGACATCGGGCTGGCAGCCTTCTGATCTGATTATTATTGCTGCTCGGCCTTCTATGGGAAAAACGGCTATGGTTTTAAATATGGCTCAAAATGCGGCAGTTCGTGCCAAGGTGCCTGTTGCCATTTTCAGCTTGGAAATGTCTAAAGAACAATTGGTGCAACGGATGCTTTGTGGGGAAGCAATGGTTGATCAACAGCGTGTGAGAACCGGAGAATTGCTCGATGCAGATTGGCCGAAACTGACGCGGGCAGTCGGTCCCCTCTCGGATGCTCCGATTTTTATCGATGATACGGTGGGAATTTCTTTGGCTGAGCTTCGATCAAAGGCTCGCCGTTTGAAGATGGAACATAATCTTGGGATGGTTATTATTGACTACCTGCAGTTATTGTCGGTGGGGAAAAAAGACAGAGAGCAGACAGCAAGAGGTGGCCCAAATTTCCAGAACTCTTAAAGGGCTTGCTCGTGAACTCCGGATCCCGGTCGTCGCCTTATCCCAACTCAATCGGGGAGTTGAACAACGCCAGGATAAACGGCCTATTATGTCTGATTTGTTAGAGTCGGGGGCAATTGAAGCGGATGCGGATGTGATTTCATTTATTTATCGGGATGAGTATTACAATCCGGATTCAGAGAAGAAAGGCATTGCCGAGTTAATTATAGCCAAACATCGCAACGGTCCGGTAGGAACTGTTGAATTGGGCTTCCTTAAAGAATTTACTAAATTTGTGAACCTGGATCGACAACATCAAACGGCTTAATTGGTTTCCCCTTGCCTATTCGTAGGCTGGGGGATTTTTGGTTTTCTTAGGCTTTTTTGCAAGATATATGTTCTTTATAAACTTTATTGTCGAAACAAAGAGAAGGAAAGTCGAATGTTTTATGTATATTTTTAATTAATGTTCGGTTATTGGATTGACAAGGAGGAAGAGGATTGTTAAGATGAAATTGTTTGTGACTGAAGAAGGTCCTAGGTGAATTGGTAAAAGTAAACGGCTCTAGGAGGAGATACAATTGAAACATGAAGTAGATGTCTTAATTATTGGAGCCGGTCCGGCCGGGATTTTCACGGCCTTGGAGTTGACAAAACACGATAAAAACTTGAAGATTCTTATTGTAGATAGCGGACGAACCATTGAAAAACGAAGGTGCCCTGCTCGTGCGACAGGAGTTTGCGCCGGATGCAATCCCTGTGCTATTACCAGAGGCTGGTCAGGTGCAGGAGCATTTAGTGATGGGAAACTGTCCTTAAGTCCTGCAGTCGGTGGCCGTTTAACGGAATATATGAAGGAAGAACAAGCTCAAGATCTGGTTAATTACGCAGATTCTATTTATTGCAAATTCGGAGCACAGGAAACGGTATATGGTCTAGATACCCGTCGAGTTGAAGAGATTCAATACGAGGCGTCACGGCACAATATTCAGCTGATTCATTGTCCTGTACGTCATTTGGGAACAGAACTGGCTTATGATGTCTTAAAGGGTATGTATGAACATCTTATGAACAAAACGAATACCACCTTTTGGGAACTTGCTGAAGTTAAAGATATTATTGCCAACCCAGAAGGAATCAAAGGGGCAACGATCCAACGTCGCGATGAACAAGAACTATATGAAGTGGCTGCTCGTTATGTGGTTGCAGCCCCTGGTCGAGGGGGAGCGAATTGGCTCGCTGAGCAGACCGTACGTTTAGGCGTGGCAACTGAAAACAATGAGGTGGACATCGGAGTACGTGTCGAAGTTCCGAACTCGATCATGGATCATCTAACGCGGGATCTTTATGAAGCAAAGTTGGTTTATTATTCAGACACATATGATCTTAAAACGCGAAGTTTCTGTGTCAACCCAGGTGGTGTAGTTTCTGAGGAGCACTATGATGGCGGAATCGCTGTGGTGAATGGGCATAGTTATGCTGATCCTGAGAAAAAGACGAAGAACACAAATTTTGCTTTGTTGGTTTCAACGCATTTCACAGAGCCATTTAATCAGCCCATCGAATATGGTCGTTATATTGCCCGGCTCGCTAACATGTTAACGGGCGGTGGTGTGATGGTTCAGCGTCTGGGAGATCTTTTGCAGGGAAGACGGACAACGGAAAGCCGACTGCGTCAATCAACGACCATACCGACGCTTCTCTCCGCAGTTCCGGGAGATCTCAGTTATGTCTTACCAGAGCGGTATCTGACATCTCTGATCGAAACTCTTAAAGCCTTTGACAAAATTGCACCGGGTATGTATTCGAAGAATACCTTACTTTACGGGGTTGAGGCAAAGTTTTATTCTTCAAAAGTCAAAGTAAAATCCAACTTTGAAACAGAGATTCCTCGCTTATATGCCATTGGGGATGGCGCAGGGATAACCCGTGGTTTAATGCAAGCTTCAGCGACAGGGATTGTCGTGGGACGAGACATCGTGTCAAAGGTCTAATATAGCTGCCATGTACTAAGTTTATGAAGACTCACGATTTGTGGAATACTATGAAATGACAGGGGGCGAAGGTTGTTGCTCGATCGATACACCCACCCTGAAATGGGAAAACTATGGCAGGACGGATATGAATATGAACGTTGGTTGGAAGTGGAACTGGCGGTCGCTGAGGTGATGACTAAGCGGGGGGAAATCCCTCAAGAAGCTATGTCAGAAATCAGAAGATCGGCGAAAGTGAACCCGAAGCGGGTTTTGGAAATAGAACATGTGGTACGTCATGATCTGATCGCTTTTCTCCAAGCGGTTGTAGAGGAGATTGGAGAGGCCGGAAAATACCTTCATCTCGGCTTAACCTCTTCAGATGTTAAGGATACAGCATTAAGCTTGGTTTTAAGGGATTCAGGCCGCTTACTTAAGAAGGATCTTCAAGATTTACGAAGTGCCTTAGTCAACCGGGCGTTAGAGAGTAAATATACCGTGATGGTCGGTCGAAGTCACGGGATTCATGCTGAACCGCTGACGTTTGGTTTAAAGCTGGCCTTATGGATTGCTGAACTTGATCGTCAAATGGAACGTCTCGATCAGGCGATTGTTTCCGTAAGCGTGGGTAAGATTTCAGGAGCAGTAGGAACGTATGCTAACGTGTCACCTGAAGTTGAGGAAGCGGTGTGCACTCACCTAGGGTTAGAAGCGGCTTTAGTAAGCAATCAAATTTTGCAACGGGACCGTCACGCACATTATATAACGACCCTGGCATTAATTGGGGGGTCGTTGGAGAAAATAGCTACGGAAATCCGCAATTTGCAACGAACAGAAATCCTTGAGGTCGAGGAACCTTTCGCAGAAGGGCAAAAAGGTTCTTCGGCGATGCCGCATAAACGCAATCCGATTGTGTGTGAACAGGTGAGCGGAATGTCACGACTTTTGCGCGGGAATGCGTTGGCGGCAATGGAGAATATTACACTTTGGCATGAACGGGATATGAGCCATTCCTCGGTGGAAAGGGTAATCCTCCCGGATAGTTGTCTTCTTTTAGATCATATGCTCCGTCAAATGACTCGAGTTATTTCTGGTCTTAAAATCCGTGAGGATCAGATGAGACGAAATTTGCAGAAAACCTTTGGCCTGACATCCTCTCAGCGTGTTCTTTTGGCCTTAGTCGAACATGGCTGTATGCGAGAAGAAGCTTATGCCTGGGTTCAACAGGACGCTTTTGCAGCCTGGGATAATGGTCAGGATTTCATAGACGTTGTTTCGGCAGATGATCGAGTTGCTAACTATTTGAGCAAAGAGGAAATTGCGGGTTTGTTTGATTTGAAATACCATCTGCAACATGTGGATGATATTTTTAAACGCTTGAGATTAGAAAGTTAGAATTTCCTTAAATGAGATCTAGATATGTTTTTGATTGAAAGATGGGAGGAATCATAAAATGGCTGCTGTTGTGTTAATTGGTTCTCAATGGGGAGACGAAGGAAAAGGTAAGATTACGGACTTCTTGGCAGAAAAGGCGAATGTTGTGGTCCGCTACCAAGGTGGAAACAATGCGGGTCATACGGTTGTGGCGAACGGAGAAGAGTTCAAGCTTCACCTTATTCCCTCGGGAATTCTATATGAAAACAAGACCTGTGTCATTGGTAATGGTGTTGTAATTGATCCCAAGGTGTTGTTGGAGGAACTTGATTATCTCGCCGAGCGAGGGATTAAGACGGGTAAACTATTAATTAGCAGTAATGCTCAGGTTATTATGCCCTATCACATGGTGCTTGACGGTTTGGAAGAAGAAGCGCGTGGAGAGCATAAAATTGGGACGACAAAGCGTGGAATTGGCCCTGCTTACATGGATAAGGCTTCGCGGATTGGGATTCGTATTATAGATCTTTTGGACAAAGAAGAGTTTGCGGAGAAACTTCGTCGAAATTTGGTAGAAAAGAATAACTTGTTCGTAAAAGTCTATGGCAAGGAAGCCCTTAAGTTTGAGGACATTTATGAAACATACTTAGGCTATGCTGAACGAATTCGCCCGATGGTAACGGATAGTTCACTGGCGATTGACACAAGCATTCGGGCTGGGGAAAAAGTGCTTTTTGAAGGCGCCCAAGGCACATTGCTTGACATTGACCATGGAACATACCCTTATGTAACCTCTTCTCATCCTATTGCTGGAGGAGCGTGCATTGGGGCAGGCGTTGGCCCGACTCGTATTAATCGCGTAATTGGGGTCATTAAAGCTTATACCACGCGCGTTGGGGAAGGACCTTTCCCAACAGAGCTTTTGGATAAGACTGGAGAAGAAATGCGGGCCAATGGACATGAGTTCGGCACCACAACCGGTCGGGCCCGCCGCTGTGGATGGTTTGATGCAGTCATTGCCCGCTATGCTGCGAGGGTAAGTGGATTATCCGATTTTGCAGTTACCAAACTGGATGTCCTGACAGGACTCGACAAACTGAAGATCTGTGTTGGGTATCGTGTCAATGAGGAAATCATTACTGAATTTCCGCAAAGTCAGAAAATCTTTAAGCAGTGTCAACCAGTTTATGAGGAATTACCGGGTTGGCAAGAAGACTTAACCCATGTCCGTCGATTCGAGGACCTCCCTAAGGCAGCCCAAAATTATGTCCTTCGGATTGAGACACTGACAGGGGTGCCAGCTACGTTGGTCGCCATAGGCCCAGGACGCGAACAAACCATAGTACGTGGAGAGATTTTTTAGAACAACAATTCACAACAAGTTTCACACAAAATCCTTGACATATTCGATATTCTCGTGTAATATTCATATTCGTGGTGTGATTATTTGAGCCATTAGCTCAGTCGGTAGAGCACCTGACTTTTAATCAGGGTGTCCCGCGTTCGAGTCGCGGATGGCTCACCAATTTTCGAACATTACACATTGATTATGGCCCGTTGGTCAAGCGGCCTAAGACACCGCCCTTTCACGGCGGCTACACGGGTTCGAATCCCGTACGGGTCACCATTATGCCTCGGTAGCTCAGTCGGTAGAGCAGAGGACTGAAAATCCTCGTGTCGGCGGTTCGATTCCGTCCTGAGGCACCACTTTAGCCTTGACGATTAGGCAGAGCTTATTTATAATGTAGTTGTTATTTACACCAGCTAAGTTTTCTTTATGCGGACGTGGCTCAGCGGTAGAGCATTGGCTTCCCAAGCCGAGGATCGCGAGTTCGAATCTCGTCGTCCGCTCCAATCAGCAGTATTAAGGACTTCAGGGTTTTCCTAAAAGGGATTCTGAGGTCCTTTTTTGTGTAGGCGAGGTTCTTAAGTGGAGTCAACACCAGAACAGAGGGTTCCATCAGGAGAAGCATGATGGAATTGGTCGAGGAATTGAGCGCAACTCTTTCTGCCCGAAATGTCTAACCTAAAACATATTTATTAACGTTTAGGAGTGCTTAAAATGTGCGGACGCTTTTCCATTGCTGAATTCGAAGGTATTGAAGAACGCTGATTCTGGCAAAATAATAGAAAGTCCTGCATCAGCTAAATGATCGCATGCAGTTACGAAAACCAGTTTTGATGCAAATTAATGTAATATTTTTCTTAAATAATGTGCAGAATACAGATAGAAAAATGAAGGGTGGTGAAAAGGATGGAAGCACCTAGTATGCAGGTTAAATGTGGTGTTGAGAACTGTTCGTATAACAAAAACCGTTCTTGCCATGCAGAAGCTTTGGAAGTAAATTCTATGGGTGATGGAATTGCCAAAACGAGTGACGGTACAGCCTGTACAACATTCGAAAATAGTCAATAAAAAAGCAAGCAACAAGGTAGTCGAATGACTACCTTGTTTAATCTACAATTAAGGTTTAATAATTTCTGTATAACCACCAGAATATAGTGAAATGTTTACCAAAGGGTATTGTCTTCTAGTCCTATTACAGTCATACTAGGACTAGAATTATAAAGAGAATCTTTCCACTAGCCGTAACTCCACTTGGATTGCCTGCTAAAGTCGTAGTGACGAAATGGAGTTTTTGACATTGTATGAAATGAGAAGAAGTTACCAACATAATCTATTGTTAGGGCTCTCGGATATGCCAGGTGGGGTTTCGATTGCTACGGATGTTACGTGTCAAAAAATAGTTCATAATCCAGTTGCAGCGCAATTCTTTAGAATAAAAGACTGTGAAAACTTCCCCTATACTTCCTTATGCTCGATGTCGGTCAAGATATTTCAGAAGGGTAAATTGCTATCTCCTCAAGAAATACCCATCCAACGATCTGCTCGGTGCGGTGATCGAATCACGGGTGCCGAACTCGAGTTTGTTTGGCCAGATGGTATATCTAAAACCGCAATTTGGAGTACAAGTCCATTGAGAGATGAGACGGGTGTTATCGTAGGAGCGGTAGCCACGTTTGAGGAAGTTACGGGGCTTATTACTAAAACTCAGGAGCTGGATGCTCAGCAATCTCAACTTCAAGAGATGGTTGATGAACGAACAAAGAAACTTAGGCAAGAGTTCGAGAAAAGACAAAGCATAGAACGTGAAATTGCTAAACTTGAACGGTTAAATGTTATTGGTCAATTGGCAGCTGGTCTTGGTCATGAGGTTCGAAATCCCATGACGACCGTAAGAGGTTTTCTTCAACTGCTTCAGAACAAAAATGAGTTACATAGCTATAAGAATCAGTTCACCCTGATGATAGAGGAGCTTGATAGAGCCAACTCGATCATACGTGAGTTTTTGTCTCTAAGCAAAAATAAACCAGCTGTGTTTAAACGCAAAAATCTTAACCAATTGATAACGAACCTATTTCCCCTTATACAAGCGGATGCTTATAGCCAGGGTAAGAAGTTGGTCTTTGAGCCGGGAGATATAGCCGATCTGGAGATTGACGCCAATGAGGTCATTCAACTTGTCTTAAACTTAGCGCGCAATGGACTTGAAGCAATGCCTCAAGAGGGGTGTCTAACGATTAAGACCTTTATGGATGAAGAATACATTGTTGTATGCGTAAAAGATGAGGGAACTGGCATTAAGCCTGAGCATGTTTTAAAACTTGGAACTCCATTTTTTACGACGAAGGAAAATGGTACGGGTCTGGGCATTCCAATATGTTACGACATAGCGGAAAAACATAGGGCTCTAATAGACATTGAAACGGGTGTCGATGGAACCACTTTTTTCGTAAGATTTCCCAAGCCAAAGGTAGGTTAAGCTATTAGCTCGTAATACGTTGATAAAAGAAACAGCCTCCTTGAATTTGACAAGAAGGCTGTTTCTTTGTTTCTCTATAATCCCAAAAACCCCAAAGTATGAGTTAGGTACTCGGGGAACAGGCTTGATATTAGTAAGAGCAGGGTAAGTAAAATTAAGATGAGCGTGAAAGACCAAGCGATGACGTTAAAGAATCTGGAATTTACGTAATCGCCCATAATACTTTTCTTACTAGCAATGAGAACCATGAAGATGAGTATGGGAGGCAAAAGAATCCCATTGACCACTTGGGTCGTCAACATTATGTTATATAATGATAAATTGGGCCATAAGACAATGGCTGCCCCCAAAACGATGAGAACGGTATAAAGACTAAAGAAAACGGGTGCTTCTTTATAAGATTTACTAATCCCGTGTTCAAATCCGAACGCTTCGCAAACAGCATAAGAGGTGCTTAAAGGAAGGACAAACGCTGCCAACATGGAAGCACCAAGCAGACCAAAGCCAAATAAGGAACTGGCATACTGTCCGGCTAACGGTTTTAACGCGAGGGCAACATCCTTTGCTGTCTCAATAGGGATGTTGTTGACGTAGAGCGTTGCGGCCGTGGCTACAATAATAAAGAAAGCAATGAATCCGGTAAAGAAGGTTCCAATTAGGACATCCCAGCGCGTATAATGATAATCTTTAGCGGTAATCCCTTTATCGACCACGGAAGCTTGAACGTAGAATTGTCCCCAAGGTGTAATCGTTGTTCCAATAACCCCGATGGCCATCAGTAAAAAGGCCGGGGTTCTGGAGAACGTGGGGGTAATGGATTCTACCAAGACTTGAGGCCAGGGCGGATGGACTATAACCCCCGAGATAACATAACTAAAAAAGGTTAAGCAAAGAAGGAGTAGAATCTTTTCTATTTTGCCGTAATCTGTCTTTATGACAAGCCACCAAATGATAAAGGCCATGGCTGGCACGGAGAGATATTTGCTCACTCCGAAAATTTCAAAACTTGTAGCAATCCCGGAAAATTCGGAAGCTGTGGTCCCCAGATTTGCAATGAGCAGGACACTCATGGCAAAAAAGGTCCATTTCACTCCGTAATTTTCACGGATTAGATCAGAGAGCCCGCGACCCGTTACGGCGCCTGTGCGCGCCGAGATCTCTTGCGCTATGGCCAGAAGCACAGTGCTGATAAGCATGGTAAAAATGAGGGAATAGCCATATTTGGCACCTGCCGCAGCATAAGTGGCAATTCCCCCAGCATCATTATCGGCAAAGGCTGTGACGATTCCGGGCCCCATAACGGCAAAGAACAGGGCAAAACGTACTTTTAGCTTCATTCGCTATGCCCTCCTTTCAGTTGGTGACGGCGGGTGATCAAGCTTGAGAAAATTTCTCCGCGAGGGCGTTCTGACATAAATAATTCCAGAACGTCGTCAACCGTGATGATTCCTAAGATTTGATCTTGATCATTGACGACGGGAACGGCTAGTAAACCGTATTTGTGTATGATGTCAGCCACTTTTTCGTGATCTTCATAGGGAGATATTTTTACAATTTTTGTATGCATTATTTCTTTTAAGGGAGTTTCGGGTGAAGCAATAATTAGTTCTCTCAAAGAAAGAACCCCTTCAAGGATCTCTTGTTCATCGACCACATAAAGATAATAAATGGTTTCTGCTTCAGGAGCTAATCGTCTTAGTTCGTTAATGGCTTGTTCAGCCGTCAGCCAGAATGGTAAACCAATATATTCCGTCGTCATCAGTGAACCAGCGGTGTCTTCTTCGTACTGCATCAATTCCCGAACATCTTCAGCATCATCCGATTCCATCAAGCGCAGAAGTTCCTCGGATTTTTCTAAAGATAACTCGCTTAGAATATCAGCGGCTTCGTCGGGAGGCATTTCTTCTAAGATATCAGAAGCCCTGCCTTCATCCATTTGAATTATCATTTCTACTTGGGCCTCTAATTCCATCTCGGTTAGGGCATCGATAGCCTGTTGAGAATCGAGTGCTTCAAGGAAATTGGCCCTCTGTTTATAGTCCATCGTTTCAATAATATCAGCGATATCAGCGGGATGTAGTTGACGCAATTGTTCTTTTTCCTGTGTGAGTTGGAGAGCGGATGTCCGATTTTCTAAAGGTTTAATGTATTGACAGCCCACAAAATTATTGGCAATTCGGCTTAACAAAAATTCAACACCTAAGCGGCGAAATAATCCACGGACCCCAATATCCACGGCAACTAAAACGAGGTATTGATGATCCTCATGGGACACCCAGGACAAGGAAATGTCATTGACACGAACCAGTTTGGACCCTTCTAAGTCAATGATCTGTTTATCTAATAGCCATTTGCCAATAAACGTTTCATCGTCATGCAGCGGGTACGTCTTTTGAGGATTGAAGGTGGTATTAAGACGTAGACCGTCTTTATCCCAGGATGCGACCCACTCGAAGGGAATTAAGGAAGAGATTCCTTTGGCATATCGGATACCGGTAACACGGGGAGAGACACTATCCCAACGCATGGCCATGTCCAATAATCGGCCAATGCGACGTCCTTTGTCATCCCAGATCGGTTTATTGGCTAACTGGCTGAAATAAAATTCCCCTAAAACTTTTAATTCATTCATTTACTTCCCTCCTTTGTAGAATGGAATCTGATGCCTAAAGGCATAGAGACTCTCTTGACTATGAATTAAACAAAGATTGCACGTTCGTAAAGGATAAGGCCCAGAATCCACAAAACCACCTCCTTTAAATTCTCCGTAAAAGAGCACTATAATATGTGAGAAAAATAAAATGACCTCTATGCAAAATAGAAGGTCATAAACATAAGCGTTATGGACCTCCCTACTCGTTGAGCTTTAGCACTGCATAGCGTAGAGTTTTTCTCAGCCACATTAAGTAGAACCTTATGCCGGTAATACCTGTTCCACCCAATTGGCGTCTCTCGACATTTCTGGGCAGTGGCCTGTGTCTATGCAGGAGCCTCACCTAACAGAGATAAGATTTCAATGATTACTTCATTATATGTACAGTTTAGTAAATTCGTCAACATTTTTACGTAAATTTTATTATTATTTGCGCATTCTCAAATGTTAGAGCTGTATTTCTTTTAATTCCTCGTGCTAGCTAAACTTTGCCTTTTTCCTTTTCCTTGTGATATAATCAGAAATGAATTAATGACGCGAGTCTCGAGAGGAGGGTGTTTGAATGGCAAAACACATTCAGACCATTGTGAAAGCAAACCTAGGTGCCACAGTGAAGAACGGCGGGTGTGGCAAGTGCCAGACCTCTTGCCAATCTGCATGTAAAACGTCGTGCACGGTTGGTAATCAAGTGTGTGTTAAATAAGGCGCTACGATAGTTGAACATAGACCTCAGAACCCACCCTACATACGGGCTGGGTTCTGTTTCTATTTTATTGAGGTTGGGGCAAGAAAGAGAGGACTAAAAGTTGAAATTATTAAATTTTCAGGGGTATAGCATCAAAAAGAATGTTCATAGTTATCGTCAAGGGGATTTATGGATAGCGCATGACGTCAATTCCGGTTCTTTGCATGTGCTGGATGAAGGGACGTTTAATGTATTAAAGGCTATGGAGAGCTTACAAGAGGGAGAAAAAGAGATTACACCTTGGGGGATCAAAGGGGTGATTGAACAAGCGGGACAACCCGCTCTGACGGAGGAAGACCTTTCTGAGATCTTGGAAGAACTAGAGGAGCTCCGTCAAGAAGGGACGCTCTTTGCAAAGGAATCTGAGGGAGTTACCCCGAATTACCCGGATAAACCCATTGTCAAAGCGATCTGCTTGCATGTTGCTCATGATTGCAATTTGCGCTGCACCTATTGTTTCGCTGGGGCGGGTGCCTTTGGCGGGTGCAGAACTCTGATGGATTTTGAGACGGGTAAAAGGGGCATTGACTTTGTTTTAGAGTCAGCGGGGCAGCGAGATCATTGTGAAGTGGACTTCTTTGGTGGAGAACCGTTGCTTAATTTTGGAGTGGTCAAAGCCTTGGTGGCCTACGGAAGAAAAGCCGCTGTGGCCAAGAATAAAACAATAAAATTTACTTTAACTACGAACGGGGTATTACTCAACGAGGAAATTCAAGGCTTTCTCGAACAAGAGGAGATCAGTGTCGTTTTGAGCCTAGACGGACGCCCAGAAGTGCATGACAGGATGAGGCCCCATGCCGATGGCAGAGGAAGTTACGCAGAAATTACCCCCCGAATCCAACAGTTCGCGACCAAGCGACCGGAAAGCTCCCCTTACGCACTAGGGACGTATTACTATGTTCGAGGGACGTATACACATTTCAATTTGGATTTTGACCGCGATGTTTTGCACATGGCGGATTTAGGAATCAAACAAATTTCAGTGGAACCAGTGGTGGCAGGTCCAGAGGATGCTTATGCTTTTCAAGAAGGGGATTTGGATAAAATTCGGGAAGCGTACGATCGACTTGGCGAGGAATTGTTAGCTCGCCGGGGGCAAGAAGGAGATTTTAACTTCTTTCATTTCAATGTTGCGCTGGATCAGGGACCTTGCTTGATTAAACGGCTTTCGGGATGCGGAGCTGGTCACGAGTATGTGGCGATTTCTCCAGAGGGAGATCTTTATCCCTGCCATCAATTTGTGGGGCAGGAAGCCTACAAATTGGGTTCACTCTATGACGAACACCCTCATGCCCTCCGGCCCGAGCTTGTTCAGGATTTTCGCTCCGCACATGTTTTTACGAAGTCGTCTTGTCGGGAATGCTGGGCACGCTTTGCTTGTAGTGGCGGGTGTCATGCGGCTAATGTGGCCTTTACTCAAAAACTGACAGAGGTGTATACCCTGGGGTGCGAGCTTCAGAAGAAACGCCTAGAAGTAGCCCTATATGTCAAAATCAAAGAAAGTCTACAAACTAAGAATCTCTTATCCGCTGTCGTTGCATCTCCAGTTCCAGAAGTCCGCTGTTAAAATTCGCACGTCGTGAATAGGGAGCCGTGATTGGGAGGGAACTATATGGCTGTAGTACGTTCGGCCTGTCCTTTGAACTGTCCGGATGGGTGTGCTTTTTTGGTAGAGAAGACGGAAAAAGGATTGCGGTTACAAGGAGATCCCTTGAATCCAATCACCCAAGGGTTTATCTGTTCCAAAGGACAAGCTTTAGCTAGGCGCGTATATTCGCCCGACCGCTTGTTGTTTCCTCTGTTAAGGCAGGGAGCAGGGTGGAAGCGGTTAACGTGGGATGAGGCTTACGCGCTTTTAGCCGAGAAGATCAAACAAACGTTGGAAACCGTAGGATCTTGGGGAATTCTCCATCATTATGATTATGGACACAACGGAGCTCTGCGGGAATTAGACCAACGGTTTTTTCAAGCCCTAGGGGGCGTTACCGAACCTAGAGGGAGTATGTGTTGGGGAGCAGGGTATAGGGCTCAGGAACTGGATTTTGGTGGGGTCTTTACAAATGCACGGGAAGACTTAGAGGAAGCACAGACTCTGGTGCTCTGGGGGCGGGATCCTGCCGTCACCAATATTCACTTGATGCCCCATCTTTTAAGAGCAAAGAAGCGGGGAGCCCGCTTGATTGTTATCAACCCGAACCGTGTGAAAAGCGCGGATTTTGCGGATGATTTCATCCAAGTTCGTCCGGGTACGGATGCGGCCTTGGCCTTAGGACTGGGGAACATTATCATGCGGCAGGGCTGGCAAGACTCACTATTTATCCAAAAGTATGTTTATGGTTTTGAAGCGTTTGCAGACCAGGTTAAGAAGTTTTCACTGGAGCGAGTGGAAGAAATCACAGGGGTGGGGGTATCCCAACTGACAGAGCTGGCACAGAGAATAAGCCAAAGTAGGCCGGTATCTTTTATTCTAGGATATGGACTCCAACGCTATGTTAACGGAGGAAATACGGTCCGGGCAATTGATGCTCTTGCTGCCATAAGTGGAAATATTGGCTGCACGGGTGCAGGGGTTCAGTACGCTCACCAATATCATAGAGGGAAGTTGAACTCTGTGCTGCTTTCCCCTGAACGATACCAGGCACGGACCTACCCCCATCCAATGTTGGCGGAAGAGTTGCTAAAGGCGGATCCTAAGGTTCAGTTGGCTTTTGTTACACGCTCTAATCCCTTGGTTCAACAGCCGAATTCATCACTTTGGAGAGAGGTGTGGCGGCAGATCCCTTTTAAAGTGGTATTAGATACTGTGATAACTGAAACCGCGCGTCAAGCGGATTTGGTTTTACCGATTGCTACCGTCTTCGAAGAGGAAGAACTCATTACAACGTCCTGGAGCCCACTGATCCACTATTCCCAGAAAATCCTTGATCCTCAAGGGGAGACTAAACCCGAGCCGATTTTGTTCACGGAGTTGGCGCAGAGGTTAGGTTTAGAACAGGATTTTCCGTATACGCCGAGGGAATGGATTAGATTTGTGATTGAACCCTTGGAACAAACCTACGGAATAACGCTTGAACAGCTTGCTCAGGGACCGCTCTACGCACCTTATATTCCTAAAGTGGCTTGGGCGGAGAAGGACTTTAAAACACCCAGTGGAAAGATCGAATTGTTTTCGGAAAAGGCGAAGGAAGAGATGGGAGAAGCGGTCGCAACGTATGTGTCAACTGCGTCTCAAGAGGAGGAAGCAGAATTTCCCTGGTACTTGCTTACCCCGCATCCGCCCAAAGGGATACATTCCCAATTCCATGAAGAGGAAGGGTTCACGGTCTTTATTCACCCGGACTTGGCCGAAAAGTATGATCTGACCTCTGAAGATCAGGCGATTGTGGAGACAAGGTATGGGCAACTCGTGGCCTTGGTGGCGGTTTCTGAGGATATCCAATCTGAAACGGTTGTTCTCCCAGAGGGTAAGACGGCAGACGGTCTTGGTGTCAATCAGTTAATTAAAGGAAAGCTTTCTGATGTGGGAGAAAGTACCTCGTATTACGATATGCGTTGTCAAATTCGGAAAAGGTAGTTTGCATAGACCTCAACTTAGAAGACACGGGTTGAGAATGAAAATGAGTAACGAAATTATTTCATAGAAGTTAGTAAATAATGCTTGGATGGTCTGGGAAGGGCATGTTACAATGATATTTGGGATTATATGGTCAAGGGGGCGAGCGGTTTGAAGAAAAAGCAACAGCGAATTTTTGCCACGATACTTGCTGTTTTTATTAGCGTTGCTCTGATTGGCTCGGCAGTTGTCGGATATTTTGTGAGCGGGGGCATACCATCTACCGACTCAAGCGGTTCGAAGCAAACGACCAGCGCTGCAGAAAATTACCAAGCACAGAAAGTGCGCATTGAAGCTATGACTCAACAAGCTAAAGCTGACCCTAGTAACGTACAGTTGCAAATCACCCTAGGCAATGAATACTATGACGCAGGCGTTGCAGCGCAAGAGGTCGCACCCACTGAGGTACAAGGAAACTTTAAACACGCGATTGAGGCTTATCAGATCGTATTGAAAACAAATAAGGATCCCAATATCATGGTGGATATGGCGACAGCTGCCTTTTACAGTGGAGAAGATGATTTAGCGGATAAAACCTACAAAGAAGCGCTAATCCTTAAACCAGATTCCTACAATGCCTTGGGGAATTATGGTATTTTTCTTTCTCAAGCTAAGAAAGATTGGGCAGGGGCTCTTACTCAGTGGCAGAAGGCTCAAACCTTAGCCCAAAACAGTGCAGATAAAGATCGGATGAAGTCGTTAATAAGCCAGGCTGAAAGTCAACTCAAGGGCAATCCGGCAACGAACGGTTTATCCAACCCCAACCCTGCTTTAAAAAACGGAGTAGCTAATCCTGTAACTCCGTGAAGATGAGGATTACGGTACAAGCCAAGGAGGAGTAATTCACCGGGACGGAGGGACAATAAATTGCATTTTACAACACTGGCGAGCGGAAGTTCCGGAAACTCAATTCTTGTCGGAGAGAACAGCCGACATTTTCTGGTAGACTGTGGAATTAGCGGCAAGAGCTTATTACATAACCTCTCTCAGGTAAACATACTGGACTCAGAACTTGAAGGAATCGTAGTCACGCATGAACACGTAGACCATATTCGCGGAGTGGGAGTCTTAGCTCGAAAATTAAAAATACCAATCTATGCGACGGCAGGGTTATGGGAAGCGATGGGGTCTTGCTTGGGTAAACTTGCGGAGAACCAGTGCATTGAAGTGCAAGATTCATTTTCTTGTGCTGGGTTAGAGGTCAAACTTTACCCCACGTCTCACGATAGTCGGGAAAGTTACGGCTTGAAAGTTTCGCGGCCCAAACGGCAGGATAAGATGCATTTGGCGATTGGTATTGCTACAGACAGTGGCGTGATTACTGAAGAAATGCATCGGCACTTGAAAGGGTGTGATGCCTTTGTTGTTGAGGCCAACTATGATGACAAACAGTTATGGAACGGTTCTTATCCATGGTATCTCAAAAAGAGGATCAGTGGACAGTACGGGCATCTGGAAAATAGGCAGTTAGCGGAAGGGCTTTCGGAGTGGATTGAAGAAAACACGCAACGGGTTGTGTTAGCACATCTGAGTGAAGAAAACAATACTCCGCAAATCGCATTATCGACGGTTACACGCATTCTGAGAGAGTTGAATACCGCCAGAAAGTGTCCGGACGTCCAGGTTCAGGTTGCTCCTCGGTACACGCCGCATGAATTGATTAGACTAAGGGAATAATAGGAAGAGGAGGTAAGGACATGAGCTATTATAACGATAAAAATAATTATTCAGGGAATAGACCCCGTTTTTTTTCAACCGTTGCAGTTGCTTTAATAAGCGCCTTGCTGGGTGGGGTCATGGCCGTGGCGTTGGTTCCGTCTATCTATGGAAATAAGCAACCGGCCCCCACAAATCAAGTAGTTTTAAATAGTGGAGCGACAACCCCTACTATTAAAACAGACGGGGCCACCACTAATTTTTCCGTCGCTCAGATTGCTAAAGCCGTTGGCCCGGCGGTGGTTGGCATTGCAAATTTTCAATCCCGTGGATCGTTATTCGGCGGAGGAGGTTCATCGGAAGTGGGCAGTGGCTCTGGATTTATTGTTGATGCGCAACATGGCTATATTATTACCAATAATCATGTTGTAACCGGGGCAGAAAAGCTGGTTGTGAGTCTGGCTGATGGACGAAATATCACTGCAAAATTAGTGGGTGCCGATGACCGTACGGACTTGGCGGTGGTTCAGATTTCAGATACCAAGAATTTGACGGCTACACAACAGGGAGATTCTTCAAAACTCCAAGTCGGTGAACCAGTCGTGGCCATTGGCAATCCGGGTGGACAAGAATTTGCACGCTCTGTGACAGCAGGTGTTGTTTCGGCAACAAACCGAATCCTAAATATTCCGGGGGAAGCAAGTTTTAACCTCATTCAAACGGATGCCGCCATTAACCCCGGAAATAGCGGGGGGCCCCTTGTGAATTACCAGGGTCAAGTGATCGGAATTAATTCGGCAAAGAATCAGGAAGCTGGATTTGAGGGAATGGGCTTTGCCATCCCGATCTCTGATGCACTACCGACGATCAAGCAATTGATTGAAAAAGGGTATGCAAGTCATCCTGGACTTAATGTCCAAATAGATCCTCGTTACACGGCGGAATATGCCAGCCAACGAGGATGGCCAGCTGGGGCGTATGTATCAAAAGTAACGCAGGGCGGCCCGGCTGAACGAGCGGGAATCGTGGCTGGAGATGTCTTAACGAAGATTAACGGTAAGGAAATTAAGAGTTCTCTTGAGTTAACCCATGAGTTGTTCAAATATAATCCGGGGGACAAGGTTACCGTGACAATTTTCCGCAATAACAAGACGCAGGACGTCTCAATTACGCTGACGGAAATTAAGCCGCAATAAGACATCCTTTTAATTAAAACTAAAAACGTACTGCGCTAAGCCTGCATTTTAGATTGATTTATAATCTTAAATGCAGGCTTTTCATAAAAGAACTTTGAAAAAGGATCGAAAGGTCTATTTCTGATCAGAAGAAACACTCGCTTTTATGAACGACTTCCTTGTCCCTTTCGATAATAATTAGTCCTTTATTCTTTGGTTAATAATTAGTAACGCCCTCCCTGCCTGCGTCAGAGAGAAAGACCAGGAGTTCGCGTTCTTTTTTAGTGCGCATTTTTAGGGGCTCTTGACTGCCGTTATATGAAAAAAAACACCCGCACAGAATAATATAAAAAATATACTATGACTTAACGAACCCCGGCGTGTGGGGGGTAATACTTGGATGTATGGCCTTGCTCATCGCTGTGGGGTTTTGGTCGGTATTTGGAAGTATACCTGATAGTGTGCAGGTCAAAGGTGTGGTTATTCCACAAAACGGTGTAACGGCACTGATTCCTGAAGCTGGGGGGCGTATCAGTGATGTTCGAGTTAAGGTCGGAGACTTTGTGCAGGCGGGTCAGATTATGGCAGTTGTACCGCAGGATAGTCTAATCCGACAGATTAACGATTTAAAGGCACTAGCAATTCCAGACACCCGAAAGATTCAGGCGCTTAGGTCGGAATACGAAAGGAAGTCCCTTATTGTTGCACCTGTTTCTGGTATTGTACTTAACGTTATGGGTGTTCATGAAACAGTTTCCTCGAATCAAACCCTCGTTAGAGTCTATAAAAATATTAAATATTAGATTACATAGTTTTGGGTAAAGTTGAACTCTTGCCATGAATGCAGTATTATTTAGGGCAAGGGTAAAATTGGCAGAAGCAGGGTTATTTCAGGGCAGAAAGGTTGATAACGGATGGAAAACAAATCCTCCTCGAATTTTCTTAAGAACATTGTTAACGAGGATCTAAAATCAGGTAAGGTCGATCACATTATCACGCGGTTCCCACCGGAGCCCAACGGCTATTTACATATTGGACATGCCAAATCCATCATTTTGAATTTTGAATTGGCGGATGAATTTAAGGGTAAGACCCATCTGCGCTTTGATGACACGAATCCGGCTAAAGAAGACACGGAATACGTGGAATCGATCAAGGAAGACGTGTCGTGGTTAGGGTATGAATGGGATGAATTGTTCTTTGCCTCAGATTACTTTGAAGAAATGTACAACCGAGCAGTTTTGCTGATTAAAAAGGGCAAGGCTTATGCTTGTGATTCCACCGCAGAAGAAATACGGCAAATGCGTGGTACATTAACAGAAGCTGGACAAGGGAGCCCCTCACGCGACCGAACCGTTGAAGAAAACCTGGAGTTGTTTGAACGCATGCGTAAAGGGGAATTCAAAGACGGGGAAAAGGTTTTACGAGCTAAAATCGACATGGCTTCACCCAACATCAATATGCGGGACCCTGTTCTTTACCGAATCGCTCATGCGACCCATCATAATACGGGGGATACTTGGTGCATTTACCCAATGTATGATTATGCGCATCCGTTAGAAGATGCCATCGAAGGGGTTACTCACTCGATCTGCACGTTGGAATTTGAGGATCACCGTCCTTTGTATGATTGGGTCATTCGAGAATGTGAAATGGAGAAGGTTCCTCACCAATACGAATTTGCACGCTTAAATATCACGAATACGGTCATGAGCAAGCGGAAGCTCAAGCAACTTGTGGATGACAAAGTTGTGGACGGTTGGGATGATCCCAGAATGCCGACGATCTCAGGACTGCGGCGCAAAGGGTATACCGCGGAGGCTATACGCACTTTCGCCCGAGAAATCGGGGTGGCCAAAGCGGATAGTGTCGTGGACAGCAAGATGCTCGAACATTTTATCCGAGAAGACTTGAAACTTAAAGCACCAAGAACCATGGCTGTGCTAGAGCCACTAAAGGTGGTTATCACAAATTATCCTGAAGATCAGGTGGAGATGTTAGAGGCTGAAATTAACCCGGAAAATCTGGAAATGGGTACTCGGCAAATTCCTTTTTCCCGAGAAATTTATATTGAACAAGACGACTTTGCGGAGAATCCTCCAGCTAAGTATCATAGGCTTTTCCCTGGAAATGAAGTTCGTTTGAAAAACGCTTATTTTATTAAATGTAATGATATAGTAAAGGACGAGACTGGAAAAGTCATCGAACTGCGCTGTACGTATGATCCAGAAACCAAGAGTGGGTCAGGCTTCACAGGAAGAAAAGTCAAGGGAACGATTCATTGGGTCGATGCCTCGCAGGCCGTACCTGCGGAGTTTAGATTATATGAGCCTTTGATTTTGGATGAGGACGAGGAAGACGGGACCTCGTTTATGGATCACATCAATCCTAATTCTTTAGAAATCGTTTATGGATACGTTGAGCCAAATATTCAAGAAGCAAAGCCACAGGAAAAATTTCAATTTTTTAGACACGGTTATTTTAACGTTGATCCGTTGCATTCAACGCAAGGCCATCTTGTTTTTAACAGAATTGTATCTTTGAAGAGTTCCTTTGAATTACCGAAGCTGTAAAATCTGAGAGAAGAAAGAAAAAAGGATCCACCGACAAAAGCGGTGGATCCTTTTTTCCATAATAAATGTCAATATGCAAGTCAATGCAAGTCAAGAACCGTCCCCATAACTTGCATTAGATTAACACGGCACCCTTGTTGGCGGAAGTAACTAATTTGGCATACCTGGCTAGATAACCGGATTTCACCTTGGGTTCGGGTTTTATCCAGGCTTGTCTGCGCTTTACTAGTTCGTCTTCAGAAACAAGTAATTGAAGAGAACGGTTGGGGATATCGATTGAGATAAGGTCGCCGTTTTCTACAAGGGCAATGGGGCCACCTTCCATGGCTTCAGGAGAGATATGGCCGATGCACGCACCGCGTGTGGCTCCGCTGAAACGGCCATCGGTGAGCAGAGCGACTTTTAATCCCATACCGGTAATGAGGGCGGTAGGATTGAGCATTTCTTTCATCCCAGGACCACCTTTTGGCCCTTCGTAGCGGATAACAACGACTTCTCCGTCATGTACTTGTTTATTGAGTAAGGCTTCAAGCACCTCATCTTCAGAGTTGAAAACGTGGGCAGTACCTTTAAAGACTAGCATGTCGTCTTCAACGGCACTTTCTTTAACGATGGCATTGTCTGGTGCTAGGTTCCCGGAAAGTACAGCAATGCCCCCAGTCTTGCGGTAAGGGTTATCAATTGAATGAATGACATCTGGGCAAGCCGTCTGGGCATCTTTTAAGCGATCCTCCAGCGGGCCAGTTACCGTTAAAACATCCGTATGAAGGACACCGGCCTTATTGAGTTCATGCATAACAGCGCTAATCCCACCGGCTTCATTGAGGTCCTGAAGGTGGTGCGTGCCAGCGGGGCTCAGTTTGGTGATGTAAGGGGTCTTGGCACTAATGGAATCAAAGAGGGAGAGGGGGAGCTCAATTCCTGCTGCATAGGCAATTGCGGTGAGATGCAAAACTGTGTTGGAGGATCCGCCGATTCCCATATCGACGGTAATGGCATTTTCAAAGGACTTTTGCGAAAGGATGTCCCGAGGCTTTATATCTCTTTTAATAAGATCAACAATTAAAGCGCCAGTACGTTTAGCTAACATTTTACGTGCGCCAGAGTTAGCAGCAGGGATTGTCCCATTCCCGGGGAGCGCGAGGCCAAGGGCTTCAGTAAGGCAGTTCATGGTGTTGGCGGTAAATAGACCGGCGCAAGAGCCATAGCCAGGGCAGGCTGAGTGCTCCATTGCATCGAGTTCCTCGGCACTGATTTTTCCGCTTTCGTATTGTCCTGCAGCTTCGAACATTTGGCTAACACTGATGGTTTTTCCCTGATAGCGGCCTGCTAGCATGGGTCCGCCACTGACTACGATGCAGGGAATATTGAGGCGGGCAGCAGCCATGAGCATGCCGGGGACGATTTTATCACAGTTGGGAATTAAGACGAGACCATCTAAAGCATGCGCCTCCGCAAGTGCTTCGATTGAGTCGGCGATAAGTTCGCGGCTCGGCAAAGAAAAGCTCATTCCTTTATGCCCCATGGCAATACCGTCGCAAACTCCGATGGCAGGGACTTCGATGGGGGTTCCGCCCCCGGCCGATACTCCTAATTTGGCGGCCTGGGCCAGATCTCTAAGATGCCCGTGACCAGGGATAATTTCATTAAAAGCGTTTACGATCCCAATGAGGGGTTTCTCCAAATCTTCAGGGGTATAACCCATGGCATAAAACAAAGCGCGATGTGCAGCTTTTGTTGAGCCTTTTTTAACGATATCACTGCGCAAACTATTTCTCCCCTTTTTTCGGCGTTCTGTTAAGAAGGAGAAGGATTTCTCCTTCTCTTTACTAAATTTAATTAGAAAGTATAAGTTCCAGAGAACCCCTTACTTGTCCAATATTAGATAACAAGAGCCACCTTTTTATGATTATTATAGTACATGAAGCTAGACTGTCAAGCACAGTCCGCCTAATTGTGCTTTCGTCACGGAAATCAAATCAACCGGGCGCAGGAAGAGCTGAAGTCCTCGTAATCCAGCGCTAACAGCAATTTTCTCTTGAGCTTGGACGTTCGAGTCGATAAAGATGGGATAGTGCTTCTTCATTCCAATGGGGGAAACCCCACCCCGGATATACCCAGTTAAAGGTTGGACTTCTTTAAGGGAGACAACCTCGACTTTCTTATTTCCGCTAAGTGTTGCTAATCCCTTGAGATTGAGTTCGTGATCTCCCTGAATGCATGCAACGATTACTCCGGTTTTATCGCCACGAGCGACTATGGTTTTATAAACCTGTTCGATGGGTAGGCCAACTTTTTGGGCAACGGTAATAGCGGATAAATCTGACTCGTCGACGGGGTATTCTTTTAATTCATAAGATAGTTTGGCTTGATCTAGAATACGAGCCGCATTTGTTTTTTGCGCCATGCTCTGCTCCACCCTTCATAAACACTGGTGTATCCCTTGAATTCCCAAGTAAATCTTTATTCGATATAGACAGAGGTTTTCCTGCAAATTTATAACTAGGAAAGTATTGACAGACTAGCGTAAGGAACTTTATACTGTATACAGATTAAAGTTCAAAAGGAGGTCGTGAAGGATGAAAGGGATAGTAACGGGTTTGATGCCTTATGCTTCATATAACGGCCTGCGTAGAGCGAACTTTTGCTGATTTAGAATGGAACGGATTAGTGAAGTCACGGGGTCGTATGATTCCGTGACTTTTTATTGTGGGTGAGGCCGTCCCCAACCTTTGATCAAAGCCATGGAACCCCTCGTTGCCCTTGGGACGACGTAGGTACCGTGGCTTTTTGTATTGTTGAAGGAGGAATTTTAAGAGAATGTTAGGTTTGAAAACGTTGTTTAGTCCTTATAAAGGAATGCCCAAAGAAATTTACGTTATTTTTGTAGCTCGGATTGTTAATGCCCTAGGATGTTTTGTTATGCCTCTGCTTACGATTATTTTAACTCAAAATATTGGGTTATCCAAGCAAATGACGGGTTTTTACATAAGTCTTTCGGGTCTTTTGTTTTTGCCGGCAGCAATGCTTGGTGGAAAACTAGCAGACACGATCGGTAGAAAAAAGGTGATTTTGTTTTTTGATGGGTTTGCCGCAGTATTTTATATACTGGCTGGTTTCACAAAGCCTTCGATAGTGATGATTTATATCGTGATGATCGCTGGTGCTTGTATGGTAACGGCGGGTCCGGCCCATGATGCGCTAATCGCTGATTTGACGACACCGGAAACGAGAAATGGAGCTTACGCACTTTCTTATATGGGATGGAACATTGGCTTCGCAGTGGGGCCTGTTGTCGGTGGAATGTTATATAAAAACCATCTTCCTCTGGTCTTTATCGGCGATGCTCTGACGGCACTAATGGCTTTAAGTCTTATTGCCATCTTTATACCGGAGACAATTTTGAGAACGAAGGAAGACATTACCGAGGCGAGCCGAAGGTTAGAAAAACGGGAAGAGGGCTCGATTTTTGTAATTTTGCTAAAACGCCCCATTCTTATTTATTTTGGCATCATAATGTTGGGTTATAACTTTGCGTATGCGCAGTGGTCGTTTATGCTGCCGATGCAAATAATGCAAAATTTTAGCGGAGTCGGTGCGGAATACTTTGGCTATATTGCAGGATTTAATGGTTTGGTGGTTATGTTATTTACGCCGCTTGTTACCAAGATCGCGGATGGAATTAGTGATATGCGCCGGATGGTCTATGGCGGACTTCTTTATGCCCTCGGATTTGGGATGTTGGGGGTTACCCATTCTTTATCGTTTGTTTTTCTCTGGGCTTTTACCTTCACCGTTGGGGAAATTATTTTGGCGATTAGTGTAACTCCTTTTATTGTCAGTCATACGCCGATTTCTCACCGCGGAAGAATGAACTCTGTCGTTCCCATGATTTTTGGGTTAGGGAATACATTTGGACCTCTGGGAATGGGGTACGTACTGACCTATGTGAGCATTGATACTGGATGGAGGCTAATCGGAATTTCAACCCTTATCTTTACGTTGTTGATGTTGGCCTTAGAAAAGTTCGACCTGCAAAATAACCCGGAATGTCAAGTAAATGCAGCCATGAAGTAAAATAGCGTTCCAGATGTGAAAGTAATGTGAATCTTGCTAAATTCCAATTTCATAGATTGCTGATCGCGTTCATATCTTTTATAATTCTATTAGCAACTGAATGATTTTTCTTTAAAGAAATAACGTTGTTAAGGAAAGGGAGGGCCAGTGTTGAAACAGTTAAGGGTTCTCGTATTTTCTGCAACGTTTGGAAATGGACATTTGCGGGCGGCTGAAGCAGTGATAGAAGGAATCCGAATTAAGGAACCTTCAGCTGAAATTATTCACTTGGACTTTGGCGATTTTCTAAATAAACGTGTTAATTCCATGGTGAAAAATGTTTATCTGGAAATGATTAAACGCACGCCGAAGCTCTGGGGAAGATTGTATTATAAAACATCTAAAGCGCAACCTAGATCAATGATGCAACGTTTTTTGAACCAATTGGGTCGGAATGATTTTCTCAAATATATTCACGTTTTTGAACCAGATCTCATTGTATGTACGTATCCCACAGTGTCTTCAATTTTAGCTGAACTCAGACTTGAGGAAATTCTCCACGTGCCCTTGATAACCGTAATCACGGATTTTACGGCTCATAGTCATTGGGTTCATCCAGGGGTCGATCGTTACATGGTGGCCTGTGCTGAGGTAAAAGAAATCTTAGTGTCTTGGGGAATTAATGCGCAACGTATTCATGTGACGGGGATCCCTATAAGTCCAAGATTTGAAGGGGACTTGGACCGTCAACAAATTATTTATGAGCTGGGCTTAGACCCGGAGCTTCCGATCTTCTTAGTCATGGGAGGAGCATATGGTGGGTTGAAAAGCACGAAACGAATCTGCAAAAAACTCGCAGATTCGTTAGTCCCGGTTCAATCTATTATCGTTTGTGGAAAAAATGTAAAGCTATATCACTCTTTAGAAGAAGTAAGTGCGCGGGCCGGCAACCCCATCGTTCGGTTAGGGTATGTGCATAATGTCGAGGAATTAATGGCGGTTTCGAAGCTAATCATCACTAAGGCGGGCGGCTTAACAGTCTCTGAGGCCCTAACCAAGCATTTGCCGCTTGTTATCTTCAAGCCAATTCCCGGGCAGGAAGATGGGAATGCACAGTTTGTACAACGCATAGGTGCTGGGCATGTTGCAGGTAGCGAAGAAGAGTTGGAACTGCTTCTTAACCATTTCTTAAGTCATCCTGAGGATATCGAGAAAATGCGGGAAAGGGCGGCGGCAGCTTTGCCGGGCCGTTCGACAGAAAGGGCCGTCGAAGATATGTTACAATTAGCAGTGCATTTAAGAAGAAGGAAACAGAAAATTGGATAGTAGACATTTGACTATCCATGATATAGCCTTTTGGATTGACATAGGATTTATTGGGTAAAATCTTTTTAAATGGAGCGTAATTAAATGAATATAGCCTTTTTTCTTATTCCTAAAAAAGACATTGTCTATCTAAAAGAGGGCGCAACGATGCGCCAGGCTCTAGAGAGGATGGAGTACCACAGTTATTCTGCAGTCCCGCTCATTAATGGTGAGGGAAAATATGTTGGAACCATTACTGAAGGAGATTTGCTCTGGAAGCTTAAAAATACACCAGGGTTAACTTTCGAAAATACCGAAGATATTTTTCTGAGTAGCGTAGAACAACATGTTCAGAATGTACCGGTCACAATCGATGCCCAAATGGAGGATTTAATTTCAAGAGCAGTGGTGCAAAATTTCGTACCTGTCGTGGATGATCAACAGACGTTTATTGGGATTGTTCGTCGACGGGAAATGATTGAATACTGCTCGAAACTCTTACTTCAAAAAAAAGCTGAACCAACATCCAAAGTGGGAATTAGTTAAAGCCCTTAAAGGCCTCGCCAACCTTCAGGTCGTAAGCGTCCGAAGGCATTGGTCTCGATGATATTGTTGAGGGTTTTCAACAGCTCGTCACGGTCATCGGGGAGCGTTGCCCGGAGGGGTAAGTAATTGGAAGCGTGATTACTCCGGAAGACACAATGTGTGACCTTAAGATGTTTTAAGAGAGTGTGAATTTCAGTCAGGGATTCGAGGGGTGTGAGAAGCTGAAACGTGCCGTTTTCGATACTTTTTGCCAAGGGCGCCTGCGGCTCAACCATTAAGGTCAGAGCTCCTAAATATTGGGGGTCAATGGCGCTAATGACTCGGGCGGTATCAAGGGCATGTTCCTGCGAAAGGGCTTTTCCTCCTAGGCCAATAATGACAGTGCAGGATAGTAATAAGCCACTTTCCTTAAGCTTTTGTCCTGCTGCTATCATCTGGTCCGATGTTACACCTTTACACACGGAGGCTAGAATCCCTTCGTTGCCACTTTCAACTCCCAAGTAAACCATGGTTAGTCCATGTGCTTTTAAATCGGCCAATTCCTGGGGGTTCTTGGCGAGAATATCTTTGGGCCCTCCATAGATCCCGACCCGTTTAAGGCGTGGGAATTTCTTATAAAGTTGATCGAGGATTTCAACCAGCAATCCGGAGTCAACTGCGATTGCATCTCCATCAGCCAGAAAGACTCGCTCTGCATTGGGATTGTCTAGCAGCGCGGTTGCAATGATATCTTGGATTTCAGTGCGCGATTTGATCCGAAAGGATTTCTCCTTGTACATGGAACAGAAGGTACAGGCGTTGTGCTGGCACCCTACAGTGATCTGTAAGATGATGCTTTTTGCCTCGCTAGGTGGTCGATAAATCTTTCCTTCATAAAACATGTTACCATCTCCTAGTTGTTTTTTGCATTATATAGTCTTTTCTACAAGGATGGTGTGAGTACCTGCAAGATTAGTTCTAAGTGTATATTGGGTCTATTTATTGCCCTAGGGGGTTACCTTCCTAGGGCATATTTATTTTATTCATAGAGGATAATGTTGGATAATTTCCCTTAACTTTTGCCACACTAAGGAAGCATTAACAAAAGTGAGGTGAGGGTATGAAAGTTCGCGTTAGACCCTGGGGGGTCTTGATTATCGGGCTAATTCTCAGCATAGCCTTGTCCGGCATTGCCTATGCAGCGTTAGGTGACCGTTTGCTTGGCAGAGGGAGCAAAGGCCCAGAAGTCAAAGAGTTACAAAGTAAATTAGCACAGTTAGGCTATGGAGTCGGGACGGTCGATGGCAAGTTTGGCGCAAAAACAGAGTCGGCAGTACGGAACTTTCAAAAGGACCACGGGCTAAGAGTGGATGGATTGGCCGGAACGCAAACCATTAAAGAGTTAAAACGTTTAGCCGGGCAAAGCACGAATGGATCAGGAAAGGCTGTAGGTTATAAAAACATTGACACTAACCTCTTAGCCCGAGCCGTGAATGCGGAGGCACGAGGAGAGCCTTATTTGGGACAAGTTGCAGTCGCTGCTGTAATTATTAATCGAATTGCAGATCCGGCATTTCCTAAAACAATTGCCGATATCATCTATCAGCCTCAGGCCTTTTCCAGCGTGAATGACGGTCAAATTAACTTGCCCCCTTCCGCATCCGCCATACGTGCTGCCCAAGAGGCTGCGAGTGGAGTAGACCCTTCTAAAGGTGCTCTCTTCTTTTTCAATCCAGCCAAAACGAAGAATAAATATATTTGGTCGCGTCCACAGATTCTCCAGATTGGGAATCATATTTTTACGAAGTAGGGGGACAGGCATGAGAAAAATTTGGATAGGTGCTTTGGCAGCAGCTTTGGCAATCTCTCTAGGCTGGGGATTGAATGAATACCGCTTAGCGGGAGACTATCGTCTCTTAGCGGAAAATAACAATCGTCGGGCTTTGTCTGATTTTGCAAGTCACCTTGATCAGTTAGAAACGGATATGGCCAAGGGAGATGTAGCAAGTAACTCCACTCAAAAAATTCTCTATTTAAGTCAAGTCTCAAGTAAAAGCGATGCAGCGCTCAAGGATTTCGCTCAGATCCCAGCCGATCAGGTGGGTCTCAGTTATGTGGGTCAGTTTTTAACTCAATCCGGCGATTTTGCTAGGACTCTGGCACAACGTGTTGCTGGCGGAGAAACAATCACTGCGGAAGAGGATAAGACACTGAGAGACATGCATGAACGGCTTGTGCCTGTCAATCAAAAGGTTCAAGAGATGATGACCAGAATGGACACAGAAAATCTAGTTTGGACTGATCCTGCCCCGACACTAAGACAAAGACTAGGCTTGGGCGGACCCCAGATCGCTGAAGCAGCTGCGGACGGGTCCGAAGCTCCAACAAAATCTGTTAGGTCTGGTCTGGATCAGTTGGATGCCAGCCTGCAGAAACTTCCGCCCTTTACGTACACAGGAGAATACTCCTCTCGCGTTGTGCTCAAGCCCCTAGGTCTCCCTTCTGGGGAAGTAACCCGAGATCAAGCCCAAGCAGTGGCGCGGAATTTCTTAAACAAAGTGGGCTATGCAAACGTGACCCCTGAATTTGCAGGGGACTACCAGGGCCTCCTTGGTGGGTATTCCTGGAAATACAAAGACGTTTATTTGCAAGTAAGCCGCCAAGGCGGGGTTGTAATACTATATCGGGATCAGCGTCCCATAGAACCTCGAACACTGAGCTTAGAAGAAGGTGCAAGTAAAGCCAAAACAGTTTTGCAAACATTAGGCTGGCAACTCATGTTAACGTCCAGTGAGAACTTCGGATCTTACGCTCAATTCGACTTCGTTGCTGAAAAAGATGGGGTACGGATCTATCCAGATAAAGTGCGGGCGATGATCGCCTTGGACAACGGTCAGCTCGTTGGCCTAGATGCAGCACCCTATTATTCATTTCATCAAACCCGAACCTTCCCAGCTAAACTAACAATGAGCCAAGCAGAACGCAAGCTGCGTCAGAATTTCCAAGTCCTAGAAAGCAGATTAGCGGTCATTGCCAAAAGTGGAAACAAAGAGGTCTATAGTTACGAATTCCGTGGGCGGTATCAAGGAGAGGAATATCTTCTCTATCTAAATGCCGTTACAGGGGCCGAAGAAAAAATTCAACGGATTATCAAGACCCCTCGAGGGGAATTCCTCCAGTAAAAAGATGATATAGGATTAGGAGAATAATGGGATTGGAAGAATAAGCGAGAGGAAACAGTTTCCTCTCGCTCTTGTATAATCTGACGAAATAAATTATTAGCAATAAAGGAGTTTATTCGGCTAAGCGAGAATAGGCACATTAAGCTTTATACAATTCGTTCTTGACCTCCCCCTCTCGAAAGGAGCAAACCATTGCAGAAGAAAGTAACCATCCAGGTCCACGGAAATCAGAAGTATCCCGAAGGGCACGAAGATCAGCAGGAAGTGATCACCGAAGGAATGCTTTATGAGCGAGACGGAGTTTTCTATGTGCTATACGAAGAATCTGGAAGTGAAAGCACAGGTTTTGAAGAAGTATCCACTTTTTTGATCATTAAAGAAGGAATAGTCACTCTAAATCGCAAAGGAGCAGTTGATTTAACCCAAGAGTTTAAGACGGGTGAGCTCAATCGCAGCATCTATACTACTTGCTATGGAAAAATTTGGCTTAGCGTTATGCCCCACAAGGTAGAGTGTGACTTGACAGTACACGGGGGACGTATTAGTCTAGAATATGACCTTTTTGTCGATGATAATCTGGTAAGTTATAATGCACTGTTTTTAAACATAAAGGAGGACCTCCCCCTATGAGTCTCTACGAGAATATAAAGACACAGATTACGAATCAGTTGTTAAAAGCTGCGAATGCCGCCCAAGCGGCGGGAGAATTACTGTTTGAAGAATTACCGAATTATGTTTTGGAAGAACCAAGAGATAGACAACACGGAGATTTGGCAACGAATCTAGCGATGGTCTTAGCAAAACAAGCGAAACGTTCCCCTCGGGAGATAGCCACCACACTCATAAAACACCTGGATACGACTGGGACTTGGATTCAATCCTCTGAAATTGCCGGGGCGGGTTTTATTAACTTTCACTTAGATCCGCTATGGCTTACGAATGTTATTGTTGAAGTGTTAAAAGCTGGAGAAGGCTATGGCCAGGTGGATATCGGAAAGGGTCAAAAGATTCAAGTCGAGTTCGTGAGCGCAAATCCCACGGGGCTATTACATATGGGCAATGCTCGTGGAGCAGCACTTGGCGACAGCCTCGCATCCTTACTTTCGATGGCGGGGTATGAAGTTTCTCGGGAATTTTACATCAATGATGCCGGGAATCAAATTCACAATTTTGCTTTGTCACTTGAAGCGAGGTATTTACAACAACTGGGCCAGGATGCGCCCTTCCCAGAAGGGGGTTATCATGGCGAGGATTTGATCGAAACGGTAAAGGGTCTTATTGCCAAAGTGGGGGACAAGTATCTTTCTGTTGAGCCAGGCTTGAGACGGGAGTTTCTGGTACGGTATGCCTTAGGGGAAAAAATGCATGATATCCGAGAGACGCTTGAGGATTTTGGAGTTGTCTATGATGTTTGGTTTAGCGAACAATCCCTTCATGATTCAGGCGAAGTTCGCTTAACCCTAGAGGAACTCCAGAAAAAAGAGTACATTTATGAAAAAGAAGGCGCTCTTTGGCTTAAATCCACGTTGTTTGGAGACGAAAAGGACGAAGTAGTGGTCAGAAGCAACGGAACTCCCACATATTTTGCGGCTGACATTGCGTATCATCGCAACAAATTCGATCGTGGATTTGGTCAGGTTATTAATATTTGGGGTGCGGATCACCATGGCCATGTTGCTCGGATGAAAGGAGCGATGTCTGCCTTAGGGTACGACTCCGATCATCTCCAAATTATTCTAATGCAGCTTGTGCGCCTCATCCAAAAAGGCGAAGTTGTGAAAATGTCCAAGCGTTCCGGTCAGTACATTACGTTACGCGAACTGATGGACGAAGTAGGGAAAGATGCGGCACGCTTCTTCTTTATTCTGCGGGATCCTGACTCTACCGTGGACTTTGATATGGATTTGGCTAGAGCACAATCCTCAGATAACCCAGTTTACTATGTACAGTATGCGCATGCTCGTTTATGTAGTATTTTGCGCCAAGCCGAAGAACTGGGGGATGCTGGGACCTTGCCTCTGGAAGAAGATTTAAAACGCTTGAACAGCTCGGAAGAACGGGATTTGCTTAAGAAGATGGCTGACTTCCCAAGCGAGATCATGGTTGCTGCACGTCTTATGGAACCCCATCGTTTAGCCCGTTACGTCCTTGACTTGGCTGGTCTCTTCCATACTTTCTATAACAGCCAGCGTGTGCTGGTTGATGACGAGGGGTTGCGTCGGGCACGTTTGAGTTTAGTGCGTGCCGTGAAACAAATTGTTAGCAATGTGTTGGGTATTCTTGGTGTATCGGCTCCAGATAGGATGTAGGATTAACTTTTTCAAAATTTAATGTTTAAATAAATGACATGCAGGAAATATTTAGGGGTGGGCCGAATATAGTGATATTCAAAACGACGAAGGGCGGTGGAGTTTTGACCCACTCTTTAAGTAAAAAAGACAAGCCTACGGAAGCTGATATAGCTTATGAAGTTCTTAAAACTCAGGGTAACCCCATGCATTACCAAAATTTGATTGAAGAGGTTTTGCGACGCTTAGGAATTTCTCAGGAGGCTATTCGGATTGCGGCAGCTCTTACCCAGATAAACCTAGACACTCGATTTACGTTTCACGGACGGGGCGAATGGGGCCTGAAGGTTTGGGAATCGACAAAAGCCCCAAAACGGTCGTCTCCAATTAGCTTAATGAATAAAGTATCGTCTGATGAAGATGACAAGTCTGATTCTGAAGAATTGGATGAAGAGAGTTTGGATGAAGATGCCGTAGAAACAGACGAGGTCTTTGATGAGACGGATGAAGGCACACGTAGAGAGAAATGGTAGTTTTTTAATGTGATTATGTGCGGATAATAAGTATGCTAGACTTCCAAAGGTTGTATTCTATCTTGACATCCTTTGGAAGTCTAGCTAAAATAGAGCAGTGAGATAAGGAAATTTGGTCCAAATCTCGAATGCCCTGTTTGAGTCTTGACTAAAAATAGTCTTACTGACTGGTAGAATAAAGCTAGTGCTCGCGAACTAGCTTTATTTATGTGTTTTGTAGCAGTAAAAATCTTCACGTCGAAAATGGGAGTTTGGTAGGAAATAGATGTTTGGTATACTTCAAAGGTCTGAAAGGAAATGGTAAAGCGCATGACAAAATTTATTTTCGTAACGGGCGGCGTTGTGTCTTCCCTTGGAAAAGGAATTACGGCGGCATCCCTTGGTTGTCTTCTCAAAAATAGGGGTTTAAAAGTGGCAATCCAGAAGTTTGATCCTTATATTAATATTGACCCAGGAACGATGAGCCCCTATCAACACGGGGAAGTGTTTGTTACGGAGGACGGGGCAGAGACGGACTTAGATTTGGGTCACTATGAGCGCTTTATTGATGTGCCAGTATCAAAAAACAGTAATGTAACGACAGGCAAGGTTTATTGGTCAGTCATCAGGAAGGAACGCAAAGGGGATTACCTAGGAGGAACGGTGCAAGTTATTCCTCATATTACCAATGAGATCAAGGAGCGAATCTACCGCGTGGCGCGGGAGAGCCATCCGGATTTTGTGATCACCGAGATCGGGGGAACTGTCGGGGATATTGAATCTTTGCCCTTTCTTGAGGCAATTCGCCAGATGAAAAATGACATTGGTATCGAAAATGTCATCTACATACATGTCACCTTAGTCCCTTATTTACCCATGTCTGGAGAATTAAAAACAAAGCCCACCCAACACTCGGTTAAAGAATTGCGGGGAATCGGCATTCAACCTACGATTATTGTCTGTCGCACGGAGAAAGCTCTTTCTCAGGATATGAAGGAGAAGTTGGCCCTGCTCTGTGACGTGAAACTAGAAGCTGTTATTCAGGCTTTAGATGCCCCAACGATTTACGAAGTTCCTTTGAATCTTCAAGAAGAGGGATTGGATGATATCGTTTTGCGTCGCGCGGGTATAGAGGCTCCCCCTGCTGATATGACCGAGTGGAAGGCTATGGTGGAGAAAATTAAGTCCCCGACGCGGGAGATCGAGATTGCAATAGTCGGTAAATATGTAGAACTCCCGGATGCCTATTTAAGCGTAGCAGAAGCTTTGCGATCAGCAGGGACTGAACACGGTGCTAAAGTGAAAGTCCGTTGGATTAATTCCGAGAATGTGGAGGAAGAATCTGCTGAAAAGTACTTAGAGGGTATAGATGGGATTCTCGTTCCTGGGGGGTTTGGCAACCGGGGCATTGAGGGGAAAATCGATGCGATTCGGTATGCTAGAGAACAAAAAATCCCATTTCTCGGAATCTGCTTAGGTATGCAAACAGCCATTATAGAATTTGCCCGCAATGTGTGTGGTATGGAGCGCGCCAATAGCACGGAATTTGATGCAGACACGCCATATCCGGTTATTGACATACTTCCAGAGCAAAAAGATATCGAGGAAAAAGGCGGGACCATGCGTTTAGGCATTTCCCCAGCAAAGTTGGTTGTTGGTAGTATAGCTAATCAGGCGTATCAAGAGCAAGTTGTCTACGAGCGCCACCGTCATCGTTATGAAGTCAATAACCAATTTCGTACAGAGCTCGAGAACGCTGGGTTGAGATTCTCGGGGACCTCGTTGGACGGCCGTTTGGTAGAAATAGTAGAATACCCAGATCATCCATGGTTTGTGGCTTCACAGTTCCATCCGGAATTCAAGTCTCGCCCAAACCGAGCACATCCGCTCTTCCGAGAGTTCATTCGAGCTGCGTTAAAATAGAAGTTGGACGTCGCGCTTATGTGATACTGCGTCCCGGGGCTTGGAACGGGGGAAATGTGCGACGCACGAAGTTTGAATCTCGAACTTCGACGTACAGATAAGAGAAAATTATGGTAAGCTAACTTAGGAGAGTTCTGCTAAGCCTTGGATAAAGGGTATGGCAAGAACTCTTCCTGTTGTAATAATAAGTTGTTGATTAGAGCCTTGTAACCCTGGAAAGAATGGAAAGAGGAAGGGGGCTGAAACGATGGCCTATGTTGCAAGATGGATCGATAAACGTGAACATTCGCGGTTCAATGCTTTTTTGGCCAAGGCTCCGAAAGGGCATGTGCTCCAGTCTTGGGAGTGGGGAGAGATTAAGAGCCGTACTGGATGGGTACCCTGGCGGTTAGTTGTTGAAGAAAATGGAGAAATTGTGGCTGTTGCCTCACTTCTCGAACGTAAAATTCCAGTTGTTGGAATCCCTATTTTTTACGCTTCACGCGGTCCTGTGCTGGACTGGGGGAATGTGGAGCTGTTCGATTTGGTGCTGGCAGAAATCCGCAAGTTGGCGAAAACCCGGGGAGCGATTTTTTTAAAGATTGACCCAGATGTGCCGTCATCAGAAAAAGAACTGGAGCAGTATTTGCTTAACAAGGGATTTCATTCCGCAGAGAGTGGTAAGGGCTTTGAAGGGGTTCAACCAAAGTATGTGTTTCGTTTAGATATCTCGCCAGATGAGCAAACGCTCCTAGACAATATGCATCAAAAAACACGCTACAACATTCGCCTTGCTCAGAAAAAAGGGGTACAAATCCGGCGAGGGACGCGCGAAGATTTACCGGAGTTTTACCGTGTTTTAAAAGAAACAACCGAGCGCGACCATTTCTTGGTGCGAGCTTATTCTTATTTTGAAGACCTTTATGACTCCTTAGTCCCGGTAGGACTGGGAGAGTTATTCATAGCCGAGTATGAAGGGAACATTGTATCCGGAACCTTGGCTTTTGTCATAGGAGATAAAGCTTGGTATATCTATGGGGCTTCGTCCAACGCTCATCGCAATGTCATGCCCAACTATTTAATTCAATGGGAAATGATTCGCTGGGCAAAGTCGTTGGGTTGCACTCTCTATGACTTCCGAGGGGTTCCTGGGCACTTGACGGAAGACAATCCTCTTTATGGCCTTTACCGCTTTAAGAAGGGGTTTAACGGAGAGTATACAGAGTTTATCGGAGAATGGGATCTCGTGTATCGCAGGGTGATCTATTTCCTTTGGAACCATTTAGAACCGATTTACTCGGATGTTGTCAAGGGAATCATCGGTAAGTTACGGCGAACACGGAGGGGATAACGCCATGGCTGGAACCTGGATTGAAGTTAATCTCGATGCGGTAGTGGGGAACTATCAAGAAGTTATTAAATATCTCCGACCCGAAGCGAGGTGTATGGCAGTTGTAAAAGCGGATGCCTATGGTCTGGGCGCAGTTGAGGTTGCACGGGCTTTAGAAGGAGCCGGCTGTGAAGCGTTTGCGGTTACTAGGGTCGAAGAAGGGCTAATTTTGAGGGAGCATGGAATTGAGAGGTTAATCCTTGTCTTGGGTCCGACCACGAAGGAGGAATGGCCCAAGGCGATCTCAGCACATTTGCAACTGACACTCTCTGAATTGTCTTCGATCTCGGAATTGAATGAGATTTGTTCAAATATGGAACTGGAACCCCAGCAAAACGTGCAGATGCATATAAAAGTTGAGACTGGCATGGGGAGAACAGGATTTCGACTTTCAGAATTAGGAGAGCTTATTGCGGCTTTGTCAAGCGCTCCTCATCTTAAAGTTGCAGGTGTATATACCCATTTCGCTCGTGCCGCCCAAAGGGATCAACCCTATACTTTGAGGCAATACGAACGTTTCGAGGAGTTTACCGCTCGTCTTGAAGAAGGGGGAATCCACCCGGTTTGGAAACATGTCTGTAACAGCGCGGCATTTCTTGATCATCCAGAGTGGCATCATGACTTTGTGCGTATTGGGACATTATTGATTGGGCATTATCCTGGGCAAGGTTTTAGTGGGAAATTAAGGTTGGAAGACCCTTGGACTGCTATAAGTCAGATTGTTCATCTGCGTAAAGTCCCTAAAGGGACGGATGTGGGGTATCAAAGCATATATCATACGAAGAAAGAAACACAGCTGGCGGTGATCCCGGTGGGATATGCAGATGGATTTGGCGTAGCCCCCCACTTTGTCCCTCAAGGAGGGATCGATTTTATCAAAATCGTGGTTAAGAATTTTGTGGCGCTGTTCGGTATCTACCTCGGTCAAGAACGGGTGGAACTGAAAGGGCGGACAGTGCGTGTTGCCGGGAAAATTGGTATGCAGCTTACCGTGCTTGATGTGGGAATGATGGAATGCGCGCTGGGAGAAGAGGTTAAATTACCTTTGCGCCGGACTGTGGCAAATCCTAGGATTCTCAGGAGATATCGAAAAGATGGACAAATGTTGTCAGAACGAGTTATAGAAGAAGGAATTATGCCTATTTATACAGAAGATTCACATTCAGTACAATCTTGAGGGAAAGGGATGTAGTGAGTGGCTAAGATTCTAGTAGTAGATGATCAACTGGGCGTACGTCGCCTGCTCTTTGAAACTTTCAGGGAAGATAAACATTTGGTGGAAATGGCCGCTAATGGAGAAGAAGCTCTTCAGTTACTCAAAACCTTTGAACCAGATCTTATTTTGATGGATATGAAAATGCCTGGAATGAACGGCATAGAAACATTAGCACAGATTCGTTCTGTGGACCAGGAAGTCGGCGTGATTATGATGACGGCTTACGGGGATGCTCAGAATATGGAACAAGCCAAGGAACTTGGAATTCTCTATTACATAGGTAAACCTTTTGATTTATTTGAGTTGCGAGAAAGGGTGGGCGGAGTTTTAAAGACAACATAGCGGAAGGACGTCTTTTAAGGAGATCATTTTACTTAGAGGTTAGCACCTATTGTGCCGACCTCTTTTTGTCGTCGCTTTTCACGGGTTCACACTTTTTTGTTAACTGAAAGGCAGGAGAATCTTCTTGCACGACGAAGTATAATCAGTAGGAAGAGGTGGGACTTATGATTCTAACGACAAACACGACGATAGCCATTCAGTGTTCCCAATGCGGGGAGCTAGAATTTCATGCCCTCTCTCTCTTTGCATTTTCTCGGCGAGGACGTAAGGACTTGTTTTGTGCTAGTTGCGGTCTTCAACTTGCGTCGATAACGAGCCGGAACCGTCAACAGTTCAACGTCGCTCATGTTTGTGCCTACTGTGGGGAGACCCATTATTTAAGATTAAGCCGCCATGCCATTTGGGGAAAAGAGGCTTTGCCGTTGGCCTGCCCAGTCGTGGGAGCGTCGGTGGGATATATCGGTCCTAAACAGAAAGTCACCCAAGCGTGTCATGAACGTGAAAAATCCATTGGAGAGTTGGCCATAGATTTGGGTTATGAGGAAGAGTTCGAAAATCCAGAAGTGATGCTTCGTATTTTAGATCATCTTCACCATCTGACCAAGCAAGGAGATTTAGGGTGTGCTTGTGGAAACCGGCAGTTATCCTATGAGTTGTTACCAGACCGTATTGAACTTTATTGTGAATGCTGTGAGGCCGTAGGGGTCATATATGCGGACAGTGCGGATAATGTTCGACAGGTTGAAGGAATAAATTCAATGTATCTGGAAGAGAATAAAACTTGGCGAATTAATAGTCCGCTGCGAGGTCAACACATTTCAAAAACAAATAAGGAGGAAGAAAAATGGCGTTAGTATCGATGACTCAGTTACTAGAAAAAGCACAAAAAGAACATTATGCGGTGGGGGCTTTTAACTGTAACAATATGGAGATTGTCCAAGCCATAGTCGCTGCAGCAGAGGCTGAAAATGCTCCAGTTATTATTCAGGCTAGCCAAGGTGCAATAAAATATGCTGGAATTGAGTACATCACGGCTTTAACTAAAGTTGCTGCCAGCAACGCGAATGTTCCTATTGCCTTGCATCTGGATCATGGGACTAGTTTTGCCCAGGTCATGCAGTGTGCTCGTAATGGATTTTCTTCCGTAATGATTGATGGGTCGAAACTGCCATTAGAAGACAATATCGCGTTAACCAATAAAGTGATTGAAGCAGTTCGGCCTTTGGGGCTCTCTGTAGAGGCTGAATTGGGCAAAATCGGTGGCACAGAGGATGACATTACCGTGAGCGAACGAGAGGCCTTGTTTACAGATCCAGCTGAAGCGAAGCACTTTGTTCAAGCAACGCAGGTAGATGCGCTCGCAATTGCTATAGGGACAGCACATGGTCAATACATTGGGATTCCTAAACTTGACTTTGAACGATTAACAAAGATTCGGGAGCAGATTTCGACTCCGATTGTGTTACATGGATCTTCGGGAGTGCCCGATGATGCGCTGAGGGAGGCGATTTCACGAGGGGTTTGCAAAGTTAACATTGACACTAATATTCGGGAAGCGTTTGTAAGAGCTGCCCGCGCAGTGCTTGAAGGAAATGCCAAAGAAATTGACCCGCGTAAAATGTTGGGCCCCGCTCGGGAAGCTGCAACAGCAATCATACGCGAGAAGATACGGGTCTTCGGCAGTAATGGGAAGGCGTAAATAATAGAAAGAAGGCAGCCGTATGCAATTTTTTTTGGATTCTGCTAATATTGAAGAAATTAAACAGGCTTGGGATATGGGAGTTATTGCTGGTTTAACGACGAATCCCAGTCTAGTAGCTAAAGAAGGCAAGGACTTCCACGAACTTCTCAAAACTGTGACAGGCATTGTTGATGGACCCATAAGCGCAGAAGTGATAGCCCTTGATCATGAAGGAATGTTACAGGAAGCGCATGTGTTGGCGGGTATTCATCCCAATATCGTGATCAAAATTCCTATGACTGAAGCCGGACTGAAAACTGTCAAGGTATTAAGTGCGGAGAAAATCAAGACAAATGTTACGCTTGTATTTGCAGCGAATCAAGCTCTATTGGCCGCGCGTGCGGGCGCTACCTATGTTAGTCCATTTCTAGGGCGACTGGATGATATCGGGGAAAATGGGCTGAATTTGTTAGCTGATATGTGCGAGATTTTTCAGGTCAATGACCTCGAAACCAAAATTATTGCAGCGAGCATTCGAAATCCTGTTCATGTTACGGAAGCTGCTAAATTGGGAGCAGATTATGCAACAGTCCCTTATGGGGTCTTAAGGCAATTATTCCGTCACCCTCTGACAGATATTGGGATAGAAAAGTTTTTGGCGGATTGGAAGAAACTTTGAGATTTAGTTCGTAAAAACTTGGTTGTTTAATGCATGATTGGCATCTGCTTGTCTAACTACAGATAAGTTGATGCCAACCTTTTTGCGAATCCGAGGGTTTGGTCAACTTAATGAGGGTTGAAATCACCATAAAAGTATGGCACAATAAACTTATTAACGATAAATGTGATGGCATAATTTGAAATACATGAAGGATAGTCTCAGTCTTAATGCGTGTGTTTGACAAAAGGGTGAGACGAAACAAGATTAGTTCGATAGAGAAATTAGGAGGGCTAGAAATTGGAAAGAGAACTTACAATGGAATTTGCTAGAGTGACAGAGGCTGCAGCATTGGCCTCAGCACGTTGGGTGGGCCTCGGCAATAAGGACGAGGCTGATAATGCTGCTGTTGAAGCGATGCGGGCGGTGTTTGACACGATACACATGGATGGCACGGTGGTAATTGGAGAAGGGGAAATGGACGAGGCCCCGATGCTCTATATTGGAGAACGTGTCGGAAATGGAGAAAGTCCAGAATTGGACGTTGCCGTCGATCCCCTAGAAGGAACCAATATTGTCGCCAAGGGGGTTGCTGGGGCAATTGCTGTTGTGGCGATTGCCACGAAGGGGTGCCTACTTCATGCACCAGATATGTATATGGATAAGATCGCGGTAGGCCCAGCCGCTGTTGGACGGATTAGTTTGGATGCAACCGTGGCCGAAAACGTCTCTAATGTGGCTCAAGCGTTGGGGAAAAGTATGGCAGACATGACGGTTGTGATTTTGGATCGTCCGCGCCATCAGAAATTGATTCAGGAAGTGCGTGCTTGTGGAGCGAGGATTCGTCTCATCACAGACGGAGATGTTTCCCCGGCTGTGGCCTGCGCGTTTGAAGATACTGGGGTGGACATGATGATGGGAATAGGTGGAGCGCCTGAAGGTGTCTTAGCTGCAGCAGCCCTTCGTTGCCTGGGGGGAGAAATGCAAGGTCGTCTTTGGCCTGAAAATGAAGACGATGTCGCCCGCGCTAAATCCTTAGGGATTGAGGATGTGCAAAAATTATTAATGATGGACGACTTAGTAAGCAGTGATGACGTCTTTTTTGCGGCTACAGGGATTACAGAGGGCCCTTTGCTGCGTGGGGTCACCTTCACCTCCAAAGGGGCATTGACACACACCGTGGTCATTCGGGGGAAAACAGGGACGGTTCGCTTTATCGAAGCACGTCACACCTTTGACAAGAAACCGAAATATGCTATGAAAGGCTGTTGATCTCTTTTCAGAAATGGGATCTTGACCAGTTAAGTATAGTTATGCTAGAATAGTAAGAGTTGACTGGAAATGAAATGTTACTCGAACAGGTGCGGCAAAAAAGCGCCTTGATCCAAATGGGAAAGAAGGTGAAGACATGAAAGAAAAAATTCACCCGAAATACGAACAAACCACGATGACATGTGCTTGCGGGGAAATCATCCAAACAGCAAGTACACGAAAAGACATTAAAGTGGAAATTTGTTCGAAATGCCATCCCTTCTATACCGGGGTACAGCGGTTTGTCGATGCCGGCGGACGGGTTGATCGGTTTAAAAAGAAATATGGGATGTAAACAACGGCCTGCGGTCGTTGCTGGTGGAAAAGCAGAGCGCAAGCTCTGCTTTTTGCGTAAATGTGCCATAGAGAAGCGCGAGGCGCGATATTTAACCTTCGAGCATCGGGCATCGAGCATCGCGTCTCGATATAAAGCCTTCACGCCTCGAACATCGCGCATCAGACCTCAATATATTAGATGAGGAGGACGTAGGATGGGTAGACCGGTCCAATATGGCGGGCAAGCTGTCATAGAGGGAGTCATGATGCGTGGGCCCCGAGAAAGCGCTATTGCGGTCAGGCTGCCAAATGGTGAGATTGAGGTAACGCACGTAGGGTTAAATACCTGGGCGGCAAAACCAGTATTTAAGTTACCGTTGATTCGAGGGTTTGTGGCGCTTGTAGATTCATTGATTGTAGGAACTCGGGCCTTGACCTTTTCGGCCAACCGTTCAATGGGAGAAGAAGAGGGCGAAGAAGAATTGGGGTTTTGGGAATTGGCGTTAACCATAGGGTTCGCTTTTGGCTTGGGTCTTCTTCTTTTTGTGGGATTGCCGACTGGAATGGCTCATTTGCTTCAAGGGAAGGTCACAGGGGTCGTATGGCAAAATCTTTTGGAGGGGGCAATACGTCTGGTTGTCTTTTTCCTCTATATTTTGCTCATTTCACGAGTTAAAGATATTCAACGGGTTTTCCAGTATCATGGCGCAGAGCATAAAGCAATTTTTGCCTATGAAGCGGGTAAAGAGCTAACGGTAGAAAACACGCGTCCATTTCCCAGGTTGCATCCGCGTTGCGGGACGAGTTTCCTTCTGATTGTAGTCGTAGTCAGCATCTTTGTATTCGCTTTTGTGGGTTTGCACCCCTTATGGTGGCGTATAATTTCCCGAATATTGCTCATGCCTTTCGTGGCGGGGATCGCTTACGAAATTCTAAAATTTTCAGCGCGACATTTAGAATCACCGTGGTTTCGTTGGCTTATTGTACCTGGTTTATTATTACAGAAATTAACCACGCGGGAACCGGATGATTCTCAGCTTGAGGTTGCCCTGGCTGCTTTAAAAGGGGTTTTGGATTCAGGTCAAGAACTTACGTAAATTTTGGGGTGTGAAAGATGTTAGAAAAACTTTATGAAATTGAACGGAAATATGACGAATTTACGGAGCTTCTCAGCGACCCGGAAATAATTTCTAATCAGAGTGAGTGGCAAAAATACGCCAAAGCTCAGGCTGGTATGACAAATCTTGTTACGGCGTTTAGAGAATATCAGGAAGTACTTCGAGAGCTGGAGGAAACGGAAACCTTGCTTTTGGAAAAACTCGACTCCGACATGCAAGAGATGGCGGAGCAGGAACGAGATGAATTGCGAAACCGATCTCAGGAATTAGAAGAAAAGATTCGCATTCTACTCTTGCCCAAGGATCCGTTGGACGAGAAAAACGTTATTATGGAGATTCGGGCCGGGGCAGGCGGAGATGAAGCTGCCTTGTTTGCAGGAGATCTTTACAGGATGTACACTCGTTATGCAGAAGGGCAGGGGTGGAAAACAGAGGTGCTCAGCGCCAGCTACTCAGATATGGGCGGTTACAAAGAGATTATCACCCTTATCGAGGGAAATGGGGCCTATAGCAAGCTTAAGTTTGAAAGTGGTGTGCATCGAGTTCAACGGATTCCGACCACGGAATCTGGGGGAAGGATCCATACGTCTACGGCAACGGTTGCCGTTCTTCCGGAAGCAGAGGAAGTGGAAGTTTCCATTAATCCAAATGACCTACGCATTGATGTCTATTGTTCGAGCGGACCAGGCGGACAGTGCGTGAATACCACCCAGTCGGCAGTGCGAGTGACTCATTTGCCCACAGGAATCATTGCGTCTTGCCAGGATGAAAAATCACAGCTCAAGAACAAAGAAAAAGCCTTGCGTGTCTTGCGTGCTCGCATCCTGGAGAAGGCTCAAGAAGAGGCAAGTGGAGAACAGGCGTCTGAACGCCGAAGTCAGGTGGGGACAGGAGACCGGAGTGAGCGGATTAGAACGTTTAACTTTCCTCAGGGACGAGTTACTGACCATCGTATCGGTTTAACAGTGCATCGCTTGGAAACAATCCTTACGGGAGACTTGGAAGAGATTATCCAAGCCTTGATTACATCGGATCAAGCGGAACGACTAAAAGCTGAGATTAAATAAAAGAACTTACGTCAAGCAGATTTGCGCATTGAAGTAAGTGAGAACTTAGTTGGGTGCCTAAGGGATATTCGAACATCGCACCTCGAACATCGATTAGGGGGCTAAGCGGTTTTGAAGGGAATTGAAGGAATGCGTTGGGGTGAGGCGCAACTCTTGGAAAAAGGGATAGAAAATGCTCGCTTTGACGCAGACCTATTATTAGCTGGAGTATTAGATGTAGCGCGTGATCGACTCTATCTTGATGGGGACCGAATTTTGTCAGAGCAAGAGGAGACGGACTATCGAAGGGCTATTATGCGTCGCGCTGAGCACGAACCTCTCCAATACATCCTTAAACGGCAGGAGTTTATGGGCCTTTCGTTCTACGTTGATGAGAGGGTACTCATACCGCGCGCGGACAGCGAAATTTTGGTCGAGAAGTGGTTGGAACTTGTGAAGCAGGGAGAACGTCAAGGACGGGGCAGATCGATTAAGGTCGCGGATCTTTGCACCGGAAGTGGGGCACTCGCTATTTCTATGGCGTATTATTATCCTGAAGTTAAAATGGTTGGGACGGATCTTTCACTAGATGCCCTTGAGGTGGCACGACAAAATGCCCTGCGCTTGGGTGTTTCAGTGCAGTGGCGCCAGGGGGATTTTGTCGCCCCTCTCCAGGGTGAACTTTGGGACTTTATTATCACAAACCCTCCCTATGTTTCTCTAGAGGAATATAATCAGTGTGCTCCCGAGATTTTCAGTGAACCTGCCATGGCGTTTTTAGGGGGACAAGACGGTTTGGACTTCTATCGTCGTTTGGCAGCAGAGGTTGGACCGTTGCTAAACCAGCAAGGGAAATTACTGATGGAAATCGGTTGGAATCAGGCTGAGGCGGTGTGTGGAATATTTCAGAAGAAGGGTTATGAAACTCAAGTTTTCCCGGATTTAGCGGGGCGGGACCGGGTGATCTTAGCGAGGTGATCGTAATAATGCAGACACAACGACGTTACATTGATGGACTTCATCCAGAAGCTGAACTATTAAAAGAGGGTGCAGAGTGGCTGCGAAAAGGGGAATTAGTAGCCTTTCCGACGGAAACGGTCTATGGTTTAGGGGCTAATGCCTTGGAGGCTTCGGCTTGTGCTAAAATTTTCGAAGCGAAGGGGCGACCCCAGGATAATCCCTTGATTGTGCATGTTTGTGACCGTGCCATGGCCAACAAATTGGTTGAGGTTTGGTCTCCGGAGGCAGAGCTATGTGTCCAACATTTCTGGCCAGGTCCGTTAACGTTGGTTTTGCCAAAAACGGCTCTAGTTCCGGATGTTGTTACAGCGGGTCTGCCCAACGTGGCGATACGCATGCCTAGTCATCCAGTGGCCCTTCGTCTGATCGAGGAAACCGGGCTTCCAATTGCTGCGCCAAGTGCGAACCTCTCAGGGAAACCCAGTCCGACAAGGGGAAGCCATGTTTGGCGTGACATGAAAGGCAAAATTCCGCTTATCCTTGACGCAGGGGCCTGTCTGGTAGGGTTAGAATCAACTGTACTTGATGTGAGTGGGGGAGTTCCCACGATCCTTCGTCCGGGCGGAATTTCTAAAGAACAGTTAGAGGCGGTATTGGGCGAGGTTCGAGTGGACGTTCCAGTGGAAAATCAGGCTCCTAAAGCACCAGGTATGAAATATAGACACTATGCTCCACAGGGAGAGATGATTCTGATGATTGGTCCTCACGAGCGGGTTGTTCGGCGATTGGGACAAGAAATTCATAAAGGACATGCAAGGCTAAAAAAAGTCGGGGTTCTTTGTACATTAGAGAGTGCACCTTTATTGCATATCCAGCTCCCGGATCTTTTGTTTGTATTGGGTTCTAGAGATCGACCAGAAGAAGTCGCAAGTAACCTGTTTGAGGGGTTGCGACTGTGTGATGAGAGAGGAATGGATTTGATTTTGGCTGAAGGGGTGGAGGAAGAAGGCCTGGGAACCGCTATCATGAACCGATTGCAGAAGGCTGCCGGACAACGGATTCTATATATTTAGTAAGGGCACAATGCATTGTGTCCTTACTAATCGTCTTATAAGCCCTTTCCTGTGCATATACATAGTGAGAACGGAGGGAAGGGTATTGAATATAGCATGGGTTGTCGCAGTTGCAATTGCCCTGGGAGCAGATGCATTCTCCTTGTCCTTAGCGATCGGCTTAGCAGGAATAAGGAAAAGGATGATGTTGCGCTTGTCGGTGGTGGTAGCTGTTTTCCATGTGGCTATGCCGCTGGGCGGAATGATTCTAGGACAGGCATTAGGCTCTATTCTTGGACGCTTTGCAAGCGGGATAGGAGCCTTGGTTCTTATGGGATTAGGGGGACGGATGCTTTACAAAGTTTATAGACCGACTGCTGAACATTTTTCGTTTGGGGAGGCTAGGGATGCCCTTTCCAGTAAAAGATTTTCCTCTAGTGTTTCTCTCACGGGATGGGGTATGTATATGCTGGCCGCCAGCGTTAGTTTAGATGCCTTAAGTGTCGGGTTTTCCCTGGGAACAATCAAGGCGGATGTCTCGCTAACGGTCATGACCATAGGAATGGTTGCCGGACTAATGACCGGAATGGGCCTGGTTTTGGGACGTATTATGGGAACGTGGTTGGGAGAAAAGGCTGAACTCCTCGGTGGATTAGCTTTGTTTTTCATTGGAGTTAAATTGCTTACTTAAGGGATTAAGGTGGTTTAAAATGGGATTAAAGCTTCTGTTTATTTGTACAGGAAACACATGCCGAAGCCCAATGGCAGAGGGGTTAGCCCGGGAAATGCTAGGGGATGTTGTTCAAGTTAGTTCGGCGGGGATGGAAGCATGGGAAGGAGAGTATGCCAGTCCTCACGCGCTTGAGGTTCTTGCAGAGCGAAATATTGATCTATCCAAGCATCGCGCGAGGAGGATTAGGGAAGAACTCATGGTGGAGGCGGATTGGATTATACCGATGACCCATGCTCAAGAAGAAGGCTTGAAGCGGCAATTTCCTCAGCATGTCCATAAATTCCGGTGCTTAGGGGATTGGGGAAAACAAAAACGAGACGTGCGGGATCCCTGGGGAGGTTCCCTCGAAGTTTATCGTCAGACAGCACAAGAGATTGGTGAATTGTTAAGAGTGTTAAAGGAGCAGATACCTTGATCCATCGGATCAGTCAAAAATATTAGCATAAGAAAGACGAAAGATGTCTACACTAGCGGCGTTGAAACGTCGCTTTATTTTGTGTTTTTGCAGGGATTTTGTAACTATCTGTAGAACTGGAATTATAGAACTAATATTTATAAAAGAGATGGAGGGATGAACGTGAGAGTTGTGCTGGGAGCTGATCATGGCGGTTACGAATTAAAGGAAGCCATTCGGACGCATTTAGAAGCACAAGGATTTGAAGTCCAAGATTTGGGAACCCACTCGACTGACTCGGTGGATTATCCCAAGTATGGTTTTTTAGTAGGGGATTCGATCATCAAGGGAGAGGCGGATTTAGGAATTGTGGTCTGTGGAACAGGGCAGGGGATTGCCATGGCCGCAAATAAAATGCCAGGAATCCGTGCAGCGGTCTGTACAGAGACATTTTCTGCCCGAATGGCGCGAGAACATAATAACGCTAATGTTTTATCACTGGGTGGTCGGGTTACCGGTGTTGGACTGGCGCTCGACATCGTGGACATCTTTTTAAAAACCGAGTTTTCAGGGGGTAGACACACCAACCGCATAAATTTAATTTCTAACATCGAACGTGGGGAGAAAATCTACTAAATGGGTTTTTTCAAGCGACTTACGTATAGGAAAGGAGGACTGCCTTTTCGTGGATAATAAAGTAGATCGAAAATTGCAGGATATGGGCAATCTATGGAACGAAATCCTAGATGCCTTTTTCCTTAATGCTAATTTACGCCCGAGACAGATCCTCGTTTTAGGGTGTAGCACCAGTGAAGTCATCGGCCAACGAATTGGACAAGGAAGCAGTTTAGAAGTTGCCGAAGTATTGCTCCCTCCCCTTTTGAGACGGGTTCACGAACAGGGAATTTTTTTAGCTGTTCAAGGATGTGAACATATCAACCGGGCCTTGGTCGTGGAAGAAGCGTGTGCAGAACACTATGAATTAGAAGTTGTTACTGTACGTCCAGCCTTGCATGCCGGAGGTGCAATGACCGTCAAGGCATGGGAAAAATTCTCTTCTCCTGTAATGGTAGAGCGAATTCAAGGACATGCTGGAATTGACATCGGAGACACCTTTATTGGTATGCACCTTCGCCCCGTAGCCATACCCATTCGCATACATGTCAAAGAACTAGGGGAAGCTCACCTAACCCTAGCACGTACTCGTCCCCGCCTAATCGGTGGCCCCCGGGCAATGTATGAATGAATGAAAAAGTAGGAGTGGAATAGAAATGGATTATATCAACCAATGGGTAAAACCCCAAGACCTCGAAGTTGCTAAAGCAATCGAACAAGAAGAGAATCGTCAGAGAAGCACCATTGAATTGATTGCGTCAGAAAACTTTGTCAGCAGGGCAGTTATGGCCGCCCAAGGATCTGTTATGACCAATAAGTATGCTGAAGGATATCCGGATAAACGGTATTATGGCGGATGCGAGTTTGTCGATGTTGTCGAAAAATTAGCGCGCGAACGGATTAAGGAGATTTTCGGTGCAGAGCACGCTAATGTCCAGCCTCATTCCGGGTCCCAAGCTAATATGGCGGTCTATTTCGCTATGTTGAAACCTGGAGATACGGTCCTTGGAATGAATTTATCCCACGGAGGACACTTGACCCATGGGAGCCCGGTAAATATCTCGGGGGTCTATTTTAACTTTGTTTCCTATGGCGTTGATTCGAAAACGGAACGTATTGACTATGAACAAGTTCGAAAACTAGCTCAAGAGCATAAGCCAAAGATGATTGTAGCAGGGGCGAGCGCTTATCCGAGGATTATTGACTTTACCAAAATGCGCGAAATTGCAGATGAAGTGGGCGCCTATTTAATGGTGGATATGGCGCATTTTGCTGGACTAGTGGCTGCAGACTTACATCCTTCTCCAGTCCCTTATGCGCACTTTGTGACATCGACTACTCACAAGACTTTAAGAGGCCCGCGCGGTGGTTTAATTCTCTGTAAGGCCGAGTATGCTCAAGCAATTGATAAGGCCATTTTCCCGGGAATTCAAGGGGGCCCTCTTATGCATGTTATCGCTGCAAAGGCAGTGGCCTTTGGCGAAGCCCTTCAACCAGACTTTAAAGCGTACCAAACTCGAATTGTGGAAAATGCCCAAGCGTTGGCCCAAGCGTTGGTCGATCGAGGCTTCCGTTTGGTCTCAGGCGGCACGGACAACCATCTTATGCTTGTGGACGTACGGACTAAAAAGTTAACGGGAAAAGAAGCAGAAAGTATTTTGCATGAAGTAGGTATTACTGTAAATAAAAACACCATACCCTTTGATACAGAAAGTCCCTTTGTCACAAGTGGGATTCGACTGGGGACGCCTGCAGTCACAACGCGTGGCATGAACACGGAGGCTATGAAGCAAATTGCGGAGGCGATGGACCTCGCCTTGACCTCACACCATGAACCTGATAAACTAGCGAAAGCACGGGAAATCGTCAGTACGTTATGCACTGAGTATCCCTTATACGCTAATTTAAATTAGGAGTTGAGACCGGAACCATGGCAAAGCTTCAAGTTCTTGATCATCCTCTAATTCAGCACAAGTTGTCCCTTATTCGCGATGAAAAGACTGGCTCAAAGGAATTTAGGGAACTAGTAGAGGAAGTCGCGATGTTGATGGCCTATGAGGTAACCCGTGACTTCCCCCTGCAAGAAGTAGAAGTACAAACACCAGTTGCACTTGCAAAGTCTAAAGTGCTTGCCGGTCGAAAAGTTGGCTTAGTTCCGATCTTGCGTGCAGGGTTAGGGATGGTTGATGGGATGCTCCGTTTGATCCCCGCAGCAAGGGTTGGGCATGTGGGTCTTTATCGGGATCCTGAGACTCTTTCGCCTGTGGAATACTATTGCAAGTTACCGAGTGACATTGCTGAACGAGACCTTATTGTCATTGATCCCATGTTGGCAACGGGTGGGTCAGCATCCGCGGCGATTACGTTCTTAAAAGATCGTGGCGCTAAAAATATTAAATTGATGTGCCTAATTGCGGCTCCGGAAGGGATTCAAGCCGTACAAAGCAAACATGACGACGTGGATATTTTTGTCGCGGCAGTGGATGAGCGTTTGAACGATCACGGTTATATTATACCAGGGCTTGGCGATGCTGGGGATCGGCTGTTTGGGACGAAATGATGACACGAGGAAAACGTCCAAGCTGGGATAGTTACTTTATGCAGATGGCACATGTGGTGGCTGGGCGTTCAACCTGTCTGCGCCGCCAGGTCGGTTCTGTAATAGTCAAGGACAAACAAATTTTGAGCACAGGATATAATGGGAGTCCCTCGGGACTCCAACATTGTGATGAAGTCGGTTGTCTACGGCAGAGCTTAGGCGTTCCTTCTGGGGAACGACATGAGATCTGCCGTGCTGTACATGCGGAGCAAAATGCTCTTGTACAGGCGGCTAAACATGGGGTCGCAATTAGGGGGGCGGATCTCTATGTGACCCATCAGCCTTGCGCACTATGTACAAAATTGCTGATTAATGTTGGAGTGAAACGTGTGGTCTATGTTCATTCTTATCCAGATCAGTTGGCAGTGGATATGGCGAGAGAAGCAGGATTAGAGTTTGAACAACTTACCGAATCATAAACGTGATATGTCGTTCGCTCTTCCTAATTAAATAATTTTAAGTGATTGGCATGTCAATCGGAGGGTATAATACGTGATAAATCGAAAAAAAGTGATGGTTGTGTTTGGTACGCGCCCGGAGGCCATAAAAATGGCTCCAGTGATCCAAGCGCTTCGCCAGAAAGAATCCATCCTTTGTCAGGTTGCCGTGACAGCTCAGCATCGCGAGATGTTAGATCAAGTTTTAAAGCTGTTTAAAATGGTTCCCGATTTTGATCTAAATCTCATGAAGCAGGGGCAAACGTTAACAGAAATCACGACACGTGCGCTGAGTGGGCTCAAAGTGGTTTTTCAACGTGAACTCCCTGATCTTGTGTTGGTGCATGGGGACACAACAACCACGTTTGTGGCTGCACTTGCTGCATTTTATGCGCAAATTCCAGTCGGGCATGTAGAAGCCGGGCTGCGAACGGGAAATAAGTATTCCCCATTTCCAGAAGAAATGAATCGTAGATTAGCAAGCGTTCTGACAGATTTTCATTTCGCCCCTACAGAGACGGCAAAACGGAATCTCCTGCAAGAAGGGATCGCCCCAGAGAAAATTTTCGTAACAGGCAATACAGTCATTGATGCTTTGTTAGCAACTGTGAAACCAGAGTATAGTTTTCTTGATCCTGAAATTCAAGCGATTCTAAAGCAGGGTAAAAAGTCAAGGATGGTTCTCGTCACAACACACCGTCGGGAAAACCTCGGTGAACCGATGCGTCAGATTTATCAGGCCTTAAAAAGTATGCTTGAAACATTCCCGGATACGCATGTTGTGTTTCCAGTACATAAAAATCCCAAGGTGCGAAAAGTGGTCACTGAGGTATTGGGAGCCCATCCCCGAGTCAATCTTGTTGAACCGCTGGACTATGAGCCCTTTGTAAATCTAATGGCACGTGCACATTTAATTTTGACAGACTCGGGGGGGATTCAGGAAGAAGCTCCATCCCTTGGAGTTCCGGTCTTAGTGGTGAGAGATACTACTGAACGGCCTGAAGCAGTGGATGCAGGGACGGTATCTCTCGTGGGCACTAATTACGAAAGCGTATTCTCTGAACTAAAGCGCCTTCTGGGCGACCAAACTGCCTATCAGAAAATGGCAATGGCTATAAATCCTTACGGAGATGGGTCCGCGGCCATAAAAATTGTATCAATTATTGCGGAAAATTAACTGCAGAGATAAAATTTAACTATGTTGTATAAAAAAGTACAAAGTAATGCTGAAATGTGTTAAACTATAAATACAAGCATATTTGTAAGAAACTTCTAGAAAATTCAAAACTAAAAGGATAGCTCAGGCAAGCAAAAATCAACGAAAAGTCTAGTTGACTCGTTCTAAAATGACTGAAAAGGGATTAGATGCAGTGAACAAGAAAGCATGGCAAAAAGGCGTCGCGGTCGGATCAAGCATTGCTTCATCGTTGGCAGGATTGGTCGGGGGAGGATTTTTGCTAGGGCGTTATCTAGATGCACGCTGGAGCACTCGGCCATGGTTAACAATAATTTTAATGTTAAGCGGATTGGCACTCGGAGGGGGCTATCTTGTTATCACTTTAAAAGAGTTTGGGGCATCAAATGATGAAGAGTAGCTTCGTAGCCTTATGGAGTGGAACGGCTTGTGTGTTGATTGTGATAGCAATAACAGGCCAACCGACCTTTATGGGTAGTTTGGTTGGATACTGGGTAGGATTTGGATATACTATTTGGTTTCGTCGCGATGTGCTGCGCAGTTCAGAACTTGATACTCGGTCAGCGCTCGGGCAGATGCGGCGGAGCTTATTGGCTCGATTGGGTATGATCACTCTTGTTGTCGTGGCTGTCGCTCGCTTCCAAGCGAGTTGGCTCTACAGCTTAGCGTTAGGGATTGCTTTCGGGGTGATAGCTTCATTCATCACCGTTGCAATACATCAAAATTCAGCAGAAAGGGGTGATAAAAAAAGTGCATAAAGAAGAGCTAGTTTTGTGGCATTTGGGAAATATGACGTTTCACGCTAAGACATTAATTATGACCTGGACTGCCATGGCTGCGATCTTGTTGTTCTGTTATCTTGGGGTACGGCATTTAACCAGCGGTAAACCTGGTAAAATGCAAAATGTCTTAGAGTGGATTGTTGATTTCGTCCGTAATCTTGTATCCGATAACATGGACGATGAAAAGGGACGCCCACTGCTAGGTTATTTGTTAACGTTAATCTTGTTTGTTTTCTTTTCCAATATGCTTGGTCTCATCCCAAACTTTACATTTAACCTTTTTGAACATTTCCACATAGAATTTGCCCAATTAAACAAGATTTTCGAGGGGCCATCGTTGCAGTCACCAACCGCTGATATTAACACAACAGCGTCTCTTGCCTTGTTAACCATTATTTTAGTCGTTTCCTTAGGTATTAAGTATAAGGGAGTCCATTATTTCCATCACTTTATAGAACCCAATCCAGTGTTCGTTCTCATTCACGCCATTGACTTGATTTCCAAACCGATGACACTGGCCTTTCGTCTTTTCGGAAACATCTTTGCCGGTGAAATTCTACTTAAGGTTATTCTTATGCTTCCGGGAATCTGGGTGTTGCCTGGGATTATTCCGACGACAATTTGGCTGGCCTTTAGTATTTTTATCGGATCCATCCAATCGTACGTGTTTGTGGTACTGACTACAGCTTACATATCGCAGGCTGTTACGGCTACAGAACATTAGGCGGTTCATTTTGGTGTCATTTTTCAGTGATCTTTTAGGCTCACTGAGGGAATAATACTTACAAATTATTGGAAACAAGAAAGGAGGAAATTCCCATGGACGTATCTGCTGCTGCTGCCCTTGGTGCAGGGATTGCTGCTGGATTAGCAGCCCTTGGAGCATCAATTGGTAATGGTAATGTTATTAGCAAAACGGTGGAGGGCATTGCTCGCCAACCTGAGGCTAAAGGGACATTGCAAGCTACCATGTTTATTGGTGTTGGTTTGATCGAGGCTTTGCCACTCCTTAGCTGGGTTCTTGCTCTGTTGCTTATGTTTACAAAGTAAGTTCGTGTACTGGGCTAAGAATACGGCCCATCTTAATTCAAGGGGGAACGAGAGTTCCCCCTTGAAAAAAATCATCCCGACGTCAATCAGACTCGAGAGGGGGGTAGACCATTGGGTGGGAATCCTATTCAATTTGACTATACGGTATTAGCTACGGTCTTATCTTTCCTGTTGCTCGTTTGGCTGCTCAGTAAAAAAGCTTGGGGTCCGCTGATGAAAATGATGGAAGAACGGCGGAGCAACATCGAATCCATGCTTGCTCAGGCAGAAAATGAACGACAACAGGCAGAGCAAATAAAACGCGAATACCAAGAAGAAATGCGTAAAGCTCGCCAAGAAGCCCAAGAAGTGATTGCTAAGGCTACAAAGGTAAGCGAAGCACGCTCAGCTGAAATCTTAGCTGAATCCCACGTAGAAGCTGAGAAAATCAAGAAATCTGCCCTTGTTGATATTGAACGCGAACGTGATCGGGCGATTTCTGAGGTTAAAGCTCAAGTTGCCGATTTGTCAGTCCTAGTGGCTGAAAAGATTATTCGACAAAAGCTTGACATGAAGGGCCAAGGACAGCTCATTGAACAATTCATTCAAGAAGTAGGGGATATGCAATGATAAATGGATCACTTGCTCGAAGGTATTCTCAGGCCTTGTTTGAAATTGCCTCCGAGACGTCCCTTGATCCGATTGATACCGATTTGCGTGAACTTACAAAGCTGGTGGAAGAAAATGCTGAGGTTAAAAACGCCTTGCTTCATCCCCATATTTCTCTAAGCGTTAAAAAATCCATTATGGACAAGTTATTGGGAGAAGATTTTGGTGAAATAACTCGTCGTTTCTTCTACCTTTTGATTGACAGGAAGAGAGAAAACCTCTTGCCGCTCATTCAACGTGAGTTTACTCGGTTGGCTGATGAGGCGCGTCAAGTCGTGGAAGCGAAAGTTACTAGTGCCATAGAGCTGAGTGCTTCTCAACTTGACGAACTAAAGAAGGCCATTGGACGACTGACAGGAAAAGACGTCCGCATAATAAGCGAAGTTCGAGGTGAACTCATAGGTGGGGTTCTTGTGCAGGTCGGAGATCGTGTGATGGACGGGACCATCGCCCATGCTTTAAATAAAATGCGTGAGGATTTACGTAGAACCTCGGAGAAACCTCAGGAAGTAGGGGTGAAATAACAGGATGAACTTGCGTCCAGAAGAAATCAGTTCTATTATCAAACAGCAAATCGAACGCTATGAGACGTCTGTCGATATCATCGATGTGGGGACAGTTATCCAAGTCGGGGACGGAATTGCCCGTGTTTACGGTTTAGAAAAGGCCATGGCTGGTGAGCTTTTAGAGTTTCCCGGCAACATTTACGGGATGGCCATGAACCTTGAAGAAGACAATATCGGTTGTGTTATTCTGGGATCTTACTTAGGAATTAAAGAGGGTGACCAGGTCAAGAGGACAGGCCGGATTGTGGAAGTTCCAGTGGGCGAGGCTTTAATTGGTCGTGTGGTTAATGCCCTCGGTCAGCCAATTGACGGCAAAGGAGAAATTGCGACCGATAAATTCCGCTCGATTGAAAACAAAGCTTCTGGGGTTGCAGCTCGGAAATCCGTGCATGAACCGTTACAAACCGGTCTTAAATCGATTGATGCCATGGTTCCCATTGGTCGCGGTCAGCGTGAGTTGATCATTGGTGACCGTCAAACCGGTAAAACTGCGGTGGCCATCGATACGATCATCAACCAAAAAGGGCAAGACATCATTTGTATTTATGTTGCTGTCGGACAAAAAGCGTCAACCGTTGCCAGCGTCGTTAAGACGTTAGAAGATCACGATGCCATGTCCTATAGTATAGTAGTAGCGGCTACCGCATCTGAACCTGCCCCAATGGTCTATATTGCTCCTTATTCTGGCTGCACTATGGGCGAAGAATTCATGTACAATGGCAAGCATGTTTTGATTGTCTATGATGACCTTTCTAAACAAGCTGTCGCATACCGTGAACTTTCCTTGTTACTCAAACGGCCTCCTGGTCGAGAAGCATATCCGGGAGACGTTTTCTATCTCCACTCTCGTTTGTTAGAGCGTGCTGCTAAGCTGTCTGATGAACTTGGTGGCGGGTCTATGACTGCGCTCCCAATAATCGAGACTCAAGCAGGTGATGTGTCCGCTTATATTCCGACAAACGTGATTTCTATCACAGATGGTCAGATCTTTCTTGAAGCTGACCTCTTCAACTCGGGATTCCGGCCTGCTATTAACGTAGGTATTTCCGTCTCGCGGGTAGGGGGTTCCGCTCAAATTAAAGCAATGAAGCAAGTCGCAGGACAACTTCGTTTGGATCTTGCCTCATATCGTGAGTTGGCAGCCTTTGCTCAGTTTGGATCGGACTTAGATAAAGTCACCCAAATGCGGCTCACGCGTGGTCAGCGGACACTGGAAATTCTCAAGCAGGGCCAGTATACACCTTCGCCTGTTGAAGAAGAAGTCGTAGTTATCTACGCGGCAGTTAAAGGATTTATCGACGAGCTTGATGTAGACAAAATCGGGAAATTTGAAGAAGAATACCTGCGCTTCATGCGCTCCGTGAAGGCTGACCTGTTGGAAAAGATTCGAACTGAGAAGGCGCTCTCCAAGGAAATGATCGCCGAGCTTGAAAAAGCGATTAATGAGTTCAAGCAGGGATTTTTGGCCTAGATTAAAAAGGAGTAGGTGAACGAGGTGGCAGGAGCACAAGATATTCGTCGTCGGATTCGCAGCGTTCGCAATATGCAGCAAATCACCAAGGCGATGAAAATGGTATCCGCGGCCAAACTCAGGAAAGCCCAACTAAAACTTAACGCTGCTCGTCCCTATGCACGCCAATTGCAAGGGGTCTTGGAACGCCTAGCACAGGCTCCGGTAGATGCTATTCATCCGCTCTTGAAAAAGCGGCCTGTGCAAAAGGTGGTTTATGTGCTGATAACTTCGGATCGAGGTCTCTGCGGAGGGTACAATGCCAACCTCATTCGGAAGACCAGTGGACTAATTGCCGAAACACAGCAAGAGGTTAAGTTGGTGACTGTAGGCCGCAAAGGTCGAGATTTCTTCCGGCGCGGTAAAATTGAGTTTTTGGCTGAGTATACGGGACTTGGTGACGATCCGAGTTATAATAAAGCCAAAGAGATTGCCCAGGAAGTGGTTCGCCTTTATGAGCAGGGCGAAGCGGATGAGGTGTATATCTTATATACCGAATTCGTCACTGCGATGACTCAGAGACCCTCGCAAATCAAATTACTTCCGATCGAACAACCTGAAGGCAAACAAGGTAAACAGTACATTTTTGAGCCGTCTGCTGAAGATATCCTGAACAGTCTGTTGCCTAAGTATGTTGAAACGCAGATCTTTCGGACGATCCTAGATGGAAAAGCGAGTGAGCAAGGGGCTCGAATGACGGCAATGAGTTCGGCTACGGATAATGCCAAGGATATGATTGAGAAGTTATCGCTGGCGATGAATAGAGCCCGACAAGCGGCGATCACGACTGAAATATCCGAAATCGTCTCAGGAGCAGCTTCCTTAGAATAAGCTGCTGGAAATACCCAAAAAGGAGGTTTCGCGCCTGTGAATATCGGCAAGGTTTTGCAAGTTTTGGGAGCGGTAGTTGACGTTGAGTTTAAGCCCGACCAACTGCCGGCAATATATAGCGCCATTCAGATTAAGGTTCCTGAGCAGAACCTTAACATAACCTTAGAGGTAGCTCAACATCTCGGAAATAACACAGTACGTACGGTTGCAATGTCCTCTACGGATGGGTTGCAACGGGGTATTGACGCAATCGACACTGGGGCACCGATAACGGTACCTGTGGGCCCAGCAACGCTGGGAAGAATGGTTAGTGTGTTAGGTGAGCCTATTGATAATGCTGGAGAAGTCAACTCCGACACCCATTATCCGATTCATCGACCCGCACCAGCGTTTGCGGATCAAGAACCTTCGACTCGGATATTGGAAACGGGAATTAAGGTCATTGACTTACTAGCTCCGTACTCTAAGGGCGGAAAAATCGGACTTTTCGGTGGCGCCGGCGTAGGCAAGACGGTACTTATTATGGAACTAATCAATAATATTGCTAAAGAACATGGTGGACTTTCCGTATTTGCTGGTGTTGGTGAACGGACACGTGAAGGAAACGACCTCTGGAACGAAATGAAGGAATCCGGCGTTATCGACAAAACGGCCATGGTGTTCGGTCAAATGAACGAGCCTCCAGGTGCGCGTCTACGAGTTGGTTTAACGGGTCTGACCATGGCGGAATACTTCCGTGATGATCAAGGCCAAGATGTGCTTCTTTTCATTGACAACATTTTCCGTTTTACTCAAGCTGGTTCAGAGGTTTCGGCTCTGCTAGGTCGGATGCCTTCGGCAGTAGGATATCAACCAACCTTGGCTACGGAAATGGGTCAATTACAAGAGCGGATTACTTCCACTCATAAAGGATCGATCACTTCGGTTCAAGCAATCTATGTACCGGCTGATGACTTGACAGACCCAGCTCCGGCAACTGCATTTGCGCATTTGGACGCAACTACGGTTTTGTCCCGTTCAATTGCTGAAATCGGGATTTACCCAGCAGTGGACCCCTTGGATTCTTCGTCACGAATCCTTTCACCTTTGGTGTTAGGAGAAGAACATTATGCTGTGGCAAGACGTGTTCAGCAGATCCTGCAGAAATATAAAGAGTTGCAAGATATTATTGCCATCCTTGGTATGGATGAGCTTTCTGAAGAAGAAAAACTCATCGTGTCGAGGGCACGTAAGATCCAACGTTTCCTTTCCCAACCGTTTCACGTGGCTGAAGCATTCACGGGTTCGCCAGGAAAATATGTGCCATTAAAAGAAACAATTCGTGGCTTTAAAGAAATTGCGGATGGAAAATACGATCACTTGTCTGAGGCCGCCTTCCTTATGGTTGGACCCATAGAAGAAGTGATCGAAAAAGCCAAGACATTGGGGGAATAAGCCATGGCAGGAACATTCTCACTGCGAATTGTCTCTCCTGAAGGAAATGTCCTGAAAGAAGAGGTCGAGTTTGTTGTTCTTCCCGGTGGAGCAGGTGAACTAGGAATTCTACCCAATCACGCACCGTTAATTGCTGGACTTGACATCGGTGTAGTCCGCTACACGCTTAATGGCAATGTTAAGCGATTGGCGCTTGCCGGGGGATTTGTCGAAGTTGCGGATAACTCTGCAACCGTACTTGCAGATACAGCTGAGTTGAGCGAGGAGATCGATCTTCCTCGTGCGCTAGAGGCTAAAGAGCGGGCGATGAAACGATTGTCGGCTTCTTCTAGTGAGACTGATATCAAGCGAGCTGAATATGCGTTACGCAGAGCGGTGGCTCGTATCAATGCCTCAGAAGGTTCAAAATAGGCCCTCAAATTTAGGGATTTGGTTACCGTGAAAAAAAGGCCCTTTCAAGAAGGCCTTTTTTCTTTGTCCAGTTTATCCACTTCCAAGACTCGCACTTCTATAAGTGGGAGTGGGTATTCCGTGCTCTGCTTCGGTGGAGGTAGACTCCCCCACTGAAGTCTCGATGTTCAGCTTTAGCTGAACGAGTTCACTATGGAAATAAAGCAAATGTACTATAATTCAATTTTGCCAGGTCAAGTATGTTAGCTTTCTCATTATTTGGTAAAGCTATGGCTAAAACCATAGGAATGAGAAAGAGGTTTTCAACGTGCTTGTTGGACAATTAGAGCCAAAACGCAGTTTCTACAGAAATAGTATGACCATACTTGTCGTATGCATTTTTCTCATAAGTTTGGGGCGGGCTGCTTTTCAGATGATGACGCCAACTCTAGATGCCCGTATGCTCTCTTCAACGGCAGTCCCCATGCTCATTAATTCAGGGATTGTCCAGTCAAAGGAGGCAGAAGTAAAGGTCGTTCTTTGGTTTGAACAAGGAGATATTCCACTTGAAATTTGGGCAAAACGACCGATGCCGGATTGGGTTTGGTACTCAAAATCCCTTCAAACGGAGAGCGGAAAAGTAGCCGTAACTCTTTCTGGTAGTCATATTGTGAATAAAAACGAGGAAACAAATCTATATACGTGGTATACTACTATGGCACAACAACTTGCCAAAGTAGGAGGAAAGATTTATATTGATGAACGTGTTCCTCAAGCAATAGACATTTCTGCTTATCTAAGCCAGATAAATGCTCTTCCTGCTCAATGGTCCCTATTAGGAAATACGGTTTCCATTGCAGCCTATCACAGCAACTTAAAGACGAAGGTTTGGGCCGGGCAAGACCGGATTAACATACAACTTCTTTGTCGCGGTAAGAACAACGAGGGGCAAACAGTCCTAGCGATGCCCGCTTTGCTAGAAGAATTTTAGTGTGCTTTTTAACGAAAATAGTCGAATTTAAGCAGGATAAGTGGCGGTTCAAAGAGAATATTAATAAGTCCGGAAGTAATTATAATCTGAGATAGGGGGTGTCTTCAGAATTTGAGTAAGTTTTCAATAACAGGCGGCAAATCGCTAGAAGGAACGATCACCGTGAGTGGGGCAAAAAATGCCGTACTTCCAATTATTGCTGCTAGTTTACTATGTGCCGAACCCATTCAACTAGATGACGCTCCGGACCTGTTGGATGTTAATGTAATGAATCAGGTTATTTCGGCCTTGGGTGCAACGGTTGAGCGTAACGGTTCAACGTTGAAGATCCATGCCCATGAGATAGATTGTATTGAGGCGCCCTATGACCTTGTTTCTCAGATGAGAGCGTCTATTGTCACCATGGGGCCACTGCTGGCTCGCAAGGGCCATGTTCGTATTTCCCATCCAGGTGGGTGCGCTATCGGCTCTCGTCCGATTAATTGGCACTTAAAGGGTCTAGAAGCATTAGGTGCTGAGGTCAAAATGGATCATGGATTTCTGGATGTGTCTTCAAAAGGTCTTAGGGGAGCCCGTATTTACTTAGACTACCCAAGCGTTGGAGCCACAGAAAATATTATGATGGCTGCTGCGATGGCCCATGGGACAACACTCATAGAAAATGCTGCACAAGAGCCCGAAATTGTGGACTTAGCAACGTTTCTGAACGAGATGGGAGGAAAAGTGCGCGGCGCTGGTACTAGCATTATCCATATTGAAGGCGTCAGGGAGTTTCATAGCACTTCGCATACTGTAATTCCTGATCGTATCGAGGCAGGAAGCTATCTGCTTATTGTAGCCGCAACCGGTGGAGACGTCTTAGTTCAAAATGTGATTGCGGACCATCTGAAACCCCTGATTGCCAAAATGGAGGAGGCCGGGGTTCGCATGATAGAAGAAGGGGATGGAATTCGGATTAGCGGCGATGGCGTTTATAATGCTGTCGATATTAAAACCCAAGTACATCCCGGATTTCCGACGGATCTGCAGGCCCCATTTATGGCGTTTTTAACTCGAGCCAATGGTACAGGTTTATTTACGGAAACCGTCTTTGAAAACCGTTTTATGCATGTGGATGAACTAAAACGCATGGGTGCGGATATCAAGATCGAGGGACGGAGTGCTATCGTACAAGGGATTCAACGTCTGAATGCTGCACCAGTAACTGCGACAGATTTGCGGGCTGGGGCCGCTTTAATACTGGCAGCCTTGACAGCGGAAGGGACAACTGCTATTCGAGGAATTCATCACATTGATCGTGGTTACGAAAAGGTGGAAGAAAAACTGTCTCGCATTGGTGCGGATATAGTACGCGAGGATTAGGGGGAGTCAGTTACAGTGTTCATGAGGCTTTCCATGAGGTAGAAAAAGAACAAGGGGTAGATTAATCTACTTCTTGTTCTTTTTGTATTTCATATTCCAAATCTCTTCTGCATAGATTTAGAAAAAAGCTCGTACCGCAGGAGGGTTCATGAAAAAGGAATGGGTATGGCTCGTTGCGTTATCCTTTTGTATTGTATTAATAATTCCCTGGAGTGTTTTGCGTTGGCAAAAAGAGAAGGTGATTTCAGAAGACGTGCAGATTCGAGTTTTAATGCCCAACGGAGGGGTTACAAAATCTCCTCTTGAGGAATATCTGGTAGGGGTTGTGGCCGCCGAAATGCCAGCAGAATTTGAGGCTGAAGCATTAAAGGCCCAGGCCGTTGCAGCGCGGACTTATGCAGCGAGACGGCTTAGTTCTAGTAATCAACAGGATTGTGGTTATGATGTAGATACTACTGTGCAAACCCAAGCTTGGTTGTCTGATGCTCAGATGAGGGGCAAATGGGGATGGTTAAATTATTGGCGCTATCGAGGTAAGATACAAAAGGCCGTGACAGAAACGCGCGGGATGGTCCTTGTGGCCAACGGGGAGTATATTGAGGCTTATTACCATAGTAGTAGCGGAAGAAAACCTACCGAGCGGTCGGAGGAAGTGTGGAGTTCTCCTCGTCCATATTTGCAAAACGTTAGTTCTGGCGAAGAGAACTTACAACGCTATATTAAGAGCTTTTCCTATACCCCTCAAGAGCTTTATAAAAAGTTGGGGATCATGAAATCAGCGGCTTCATTTACATTAGGTGACTTTCAGATTTTAGAAAAAACTGCGGTGGGGAGAGCCAAGACTGTTCGAGTGCTGGGCAAAGTGTATCCAGCAACCCAACTGCGAAAATTGCTAGGACTTTCTTCAACGGATATCGAATGGGTAGTGCAACCGGAGCGCCTTACTATAACGACGTATGGTAATGGGCATGCTGTAGGTATGTCACAATGGGGAGCCAACGATTTGGCAAAAGGGAATAAGAAAGTGGAAGAAATTTTGGTGCATTATTATCCGGGCACAAAGCTCATGATGTTAGGGCATAAGCAGTAGGAGTGGAATTGAATTTTAGGGATGTCGAAGTGTCTAAAAGCATCGTCATTCGGCAAGGCTAGACAGTAGAGGTGAGTCGAATGAACCGATGGAAATGGGATAAAAGCTGGATTTTGGTTTGGGGGAGTTCTCTTTTACTAGGGGGACTAATCCTTTACATTGGGTATCAAAGTGCCTTATACGAATCCTCCCAAGAGAAGGCTCAAACAACGAAGACAGTCCAAAAGGTTTCTGCAAAAATGCCAGTGAGTGTGTCAGCGGAACCCAGGGACGGGAAAGTTGCTGAGATATCAACACAGACAGAAGAACGGATAACAGTTAACGATGCTAAGATAAATCTCTCTAAAAGCTCCATTGAGGGTCAAGAAATCAGTGAAGAGAAAAAATCATCACTCAAGCAGGCGAACTTTGCCACAACAGAATTAACTATTAAAGACTTTCCCAGCCCAGTACTGGGGAAGGTACTCCGGAACGTAGGCAATTACTATTCGGAAGTCCTTGATGACTATCTCTTCCATGGGGGCATAGATTATGCCGAACCGGAGGGAGCAATAATCCGAGCTACGCATGGAGGTAGAGTCGTTTTTGCAGGACAGGATCCCATTCTCGGAAAGAAGGTGACCCTAGACTGTGGAGGGGGCTGGCTGGTCACGTTCGGAGGTCTGGATAACCTTAGTGTCAATAGTGGTGATACTATAGAGACTTTGAAAAGGATCGGACAAGTAGGGTTATTTCCTGGGGCAGAGGGGTCAAGGGATCAACCCCAACTTCACTACGAAGTATGGCATGGAGATGAAGTGCAAAGGTCAGACCCCAAGAATTAAATAACACAGTATTTACCAAGTGAGGACATCCTTTTACGGATGTCTTTTTTTGTTGAGTATGCATATAAATGTACTAAACTTGTGGACGAAGGAGGGCTTTGCATGCAAGAATATATACGCAAACGGGTGCTCGATATTGGGACCTACATCTTGGAATCGAGTGCTACAGTTCGGCAAACGGCTGATGTCTTCGGAGTTAGTAAGTCAACTGTACATAAAGATGTGACAGAACGATTACCCTTGGTGAATGAGAAGCTATCCATGGAAGTAAAGCATATCCTAGAGACCAACAAGGCGGAGCGACACATTCGCGGAGGAGAGGCAACTCGAAAAAAATATCAGGAAAATTGAAAAGTGTAGTTTTTTGGAAGAGGCAATAATCAATTACTTTAGGGAAAGTACAAAAAGTTAAAAACTTAAAAAAGGGATTAGCGATTTAATCACGAATGACTGTGAGTACTAAACTATAATAGCGAATCTCCCGTGAGGGAGATTATGCTATTTGTTTATATATTAATCTCTTGATGGACAAGCTATTGATGATGAAAGGGGTATCTCAGCTAATGTTTGGAATTGATCTGGGAATAGATTTAGGTACAGCAAGTGTTTTGGTTTACGCCAAAGGGAAAGGTATTGTATTACATGAGCCCTCCGTGATTGCGATTGATCGCAATTCTAGTAAACGTATAGCCGTCGGAGAAGAAGCCCGTTTGATGATAGGCAGAACACCTGGGAATATTGTGGCTGTACGCCCAATGCGGGATGGGGTGATCGCAGATTATCAGACCACGGAACTCATGTTGAAATATTTCATTGAGAAAGCAGGCGCTAGGCGCTGGCCTTTTTTCAGGACGAGAGTGGTTGTTTGCATTCCTTCCGGGGTTACGGAAGTCGAACAACGGGCAGTTAAACAGGCGGCTTACCAAGCCGGGGCTAAGGATGTTAAAGTGGTTGAAGAACCGTATGCAGCGGCCTTGGGAGCTGGACTCGACATTTCTGGTCCAACCGGAAGTATGGTTGTGGACATAGGTGGAGGGACAACAGATATTGCCGTGCTTTCGCTTAATGGCATCGTGGTAAAACGAAGCCTTCGGGTTGGCGGAGATAAATTTGATGAAGCTATTAGCCGGTATATTCGCCGTGAGCATAATCTCATGATTGGCGAACGTACTGCAGAAGAAATTAAAATGGCGGTCGGTTCAGCCATACCAGAGGGCCGTCCAGCAGCGGATATTGACGTGCGAGGACGGGATTTAATTACGGGTTTGCCTAAAACCATTAGAGTCAATTCCCAAGAGTGTTTTGTGGCCCTTGAGGAATCCGTCGAAACGATTGTCGCTGGAGTTAAGGAAGTTTTGGAACGGACTCCTCCTGAATTATCCTCTGATATTCTTGACAAAGGGATTATTATGACGGGAGGGGGATCCTTAATGTTCGGCTTTGATACGCGACTGTCCCGTGAGACAGGCTTGCCAGTAAGCTTAGCGGAGGATCCGATTTCCTGCGTGGCTTTGGGTACGGGCAAAGTATTAAATGGATGTTTTTAGGGTTCGAAGAATGCTTTCTAATCCAATAAGTTTAACCTTTGAAATTGTCCGGGGATAGTGGCCTTATCCGAAATGAGAACCTGTTCGGATAAGGCGTTTCCTTGGACTTTCTCATTAGGTGGAGGAAGTGTCTGAAAGGAAAGATTTTCATGAGAGTAACTATTCTAGGGGTTAACGTAGATGCATATTCCATGTTAGAAACGGTGGAGAAGATCCGTCAAGCCGTGGAAGGAAGGGTTCGGATGCGCGTGGTCACCGCTAATCCCGAAATGATCTATGCATCTGAACATGATCAGAGGTTGAAGCAGCTTATTAATACCGCAGATGTTGTGACGGCGGATGGAATTGGGGTCGTTTGGGCTGCTCGGAGGTTGGGGACTCCAGTTCAAGAACGGGTGACAGGGATTGATTTAGTTCAGGCGTTATTTCCTGCTGCTAATGCGGGGAAATGGCGGGTATTTTTTCTCGGAGGGAAACCAGGTGTGGCTGAGCAGGCGGCAAATAAGGTTCTCCAGGAATACCCAGAAATTGATTTGGCTGTGATGCATGGTTACTTTAAAGCTGAAGAAGAGTCTGGTGTCTTGGAAAGGATCGTGCATTTTCGACCTGATGTCCTACTTGTCGGGATGGGTGCACCTTATCAGGAATTTTGGGTTGCTGAACATCGCGGATTGGCAACCGTGAGTATAGGTGTTGGCGGAAGCTTTGATGCGTTGGCAGGTACTGTGATTCGAGCGCCCAAACGAATTCAGGAACTACATGTAGAATGGCTCTATCGCTTGTGGAAAGAGCCTAGGCGTTGGAAACGCCAAGCCGTTTTACCACGGTTTGTTGCGGAGGTACTTTGGCAGGGATTCCGACGGAAGACCCCCTAAAAGAGATTATTCCCTTTCGTAATAGAGAGTAGGAGGAACGAAGGCATGCCAGACTGGGAAGAACAATCGACATGGCAGCGTTTGAAAGAGGAAGCGGTAGTCCGAGAGGATTTCTTAGCCGAATCTCAGACGTTTATTCGTCATGTGGCTAGCCAGGCATGTTTCCATTCTTTGGAATGGGGACGAGATGAAGAATTGTCTGAGGCGTTGATCGCCTTTAATGAAGCTATCGATTTATTTGTAGTGGCTAAAGGGGTGCCATTTTTAGCCTATGCTCGGGTTTTGATGAAACGTCGGTTGATCGATTATCATCGAAGGCAGAAGAAGAATTTGCAGCAAGCTATATCGTTTGACCAAGAGGAAATCGGACGCAGTGTGGATGTTCATCTTGGTTTAGAAGAATTTAGGGAGCGAGAGCAGAATGTAGAGCGGGCAGCGGAAATCCAACAGTTTTCCAAGGCTTTAGAAGTGTTTCAGCTTACCATTCAGGACTTAGTTGCGGTTTCTCCAAAACACCGTGATTCACGTGAAACACTACTCCGAGTGGCTCGGGAATTAGCCTTTGATAAGGAACTGTGGTCCCAGGTTGAACAAAAAGGAAAGGTTCCCATGCAGGCCTTAGCTTTGAAAACTCAAGTGAACCCAAAGGTATTGGAACGGGGACGGAAGTATATCCTGGCAGTCGCTTTACTTATAGCGAACCAATATGACTATGTTTATCTTCGAGAATATGTACTCCCACAAGAAAGGGGGCGAAAGGATGAGTAGAATGAAAGCCGTGGTCTTGGAAAAAAACGGCTCACAATACACGGTCTTGGGAGAGAACGGCACCTTTCGCCAAGTTTATAGACGACAGGACGCTGAGGTAGGCGAAGAAATTGAGATCCGAACAGGGATAGAGATTTTTAGTGGGTTGCGTGTCTGGGCAGGAGCTGCTGCTGTTTTCCTTTTGGTCTTAACGGCCCTTTTGGGGTGGAATCTGTATCAAGCGCCGACTGCCGTCGCTTTACTCTCGGTTGATATTAATCCGAGTTTACAATTTACCATAGATGCACAGGGGCATCTTTTAAAACTTCAAACTCAAAATGAGGATGCGAAGCGTATGCTGAGTCAGATTGACCTAACGGGGAAATCGTTAGATCAGGTTTTAGAACAAGTGGTGAATCAAGCCGTGAAACAAAAATTTCTTGACTCTGAGCAGCAATGGGTTGTAGTGGGATATTCTCCGATGACCAATAAAACCGAAGAGCAGATGCCTAAAGAACTTAACAAGAATCAAATTATCGCCTGGGTCACAGAAAAAGTTGAGAAGCAAGGATTTACTCCTCAAGTGGCGGTTTTTACCCTTACTCCACAGGAACGGGAACTTGCGCAAAAGGGGGAATTGACCTTAGGGGAGTATGCACTTTGGCAGGCAGCTCAAAAAGCAGGGGTCGTGACGCGACCGGAGATGTTAAAAGAAACATCAGAGCGCGTCCGGTTACTTGATAACCCACAGGTTCAAGCGAAGATTAAAGAAGAGCAGAAAGAGAATGAATCTGGTTTGTCCTCTATGCATGGAACTTCTAAGCAAGATTTGGGAACGGTAGACAATCCAAAACCCTCTCCAGTCAAGGACCCTAATCCAAGGATTGAAAAGGGTATGAGGCAGGGGCAAGACGAAGTGAAGAACGTTCAGAAGAATCAGGAGAAAAATCACGAGATTAATCAGAAAAACAATCAGAAAAATAATCAAGAGAACAATCAAGAGAACAATCAGGTGAAGGAACACGGTCAAACGCAGTCCAAGGAGCTAGATCAAACTAAAAGTAGTGTGTATAAGGAGACGGAGACATCGATTTTAGAGAATAAAGGACATGACGCATCCCGGAACAGCGAAATTTCTAAGAATCAAGACGATGAAGGTAAAAATGGCGAGAGTGGACGGGATGAACACCAGAACCGTTAACTGTAGAAGAAAGGTTGAGCGAATTTCGCTCAACCTTTCTTCTGCAGTTATTTAGTATTCCGTGAGCTTCCGACAGAACGAGTGGCTTTATCAAGTATGCAAGTGTATACTTGCTCGGTTTCCCTGAACATAGTTTCTAGAGAAAATATCTGCCAGCGGTCTTGACCGGAGAGAACAAGGGACTTCGCCAAATTCGGGTTCTCGATGATCGAAGCACAGGCTTGGGCAAGCCCATTCACATCCCCAGAGGGAACAAGTAGCCCATCCTTTCCGGCTCGAATGACTTCAGGAATTCCTCCGACAGCAGTGGCAACAATGGGAACTCCAGCTTGCATTGCTTCAAGAAGGACTAACCCCATACCTTCACTAACCGAGGGCAGGACGAATAGGTCCATCGCAGGGAGAGTTTCATGGGCCTTGGGGAGGTATCCAGTTAGGGTATAGGGAAGAGCAAGATGTTGGAGCTCTAATTCTAGTTCTTGACGAAGGGGACCCTCTCCAATGAGTAAAAGATGAAGGTTCGGAAAAGTTGAGTGCAGTAAGGTTGCTGCCTTGATTAAATGTGACTGTCCTTTAGTGGGATGGAGGCGGCCAATCGTGCCAAGGACGAGAGCATCTGCAGGAATTCTCCACTGGGTGCGGAATTGCTGGCGAGAAGAATTCCTAGCGGCAAAGGATATGGGAGCTTGGCCATTATAAATGGTGATAAGATTCTTGCCTCCCCTTGAAGCGACTTCCTCGGCCAAATACTCAGATACGGTGATAATCCCAGATGTCAAGGGAAGAGTCAGGCGGTCAAGTGCTAAAGCAATACTGGCTGACAGGGGGGAACGATAGTCATGGGCAAGGGAGCTATGGACGGTGGTTAGGGTGGGAATACCTAACCATTTTGCCCCTAACCGTCCTAGAAGATTGGCCCGGGAACCGTGGGTGTGAACAAGGTCTATCTCTTTTCGGCGGGCCCAGCGAATGAGGCTAGGAAGGGGAGAAAGGTCAAGGGGATGGCGCATCGAGAAGGTTTGTGTGGAGATCTTATTTTCCAGAGCAAGGTCTGCAAACGGCCCGTTGATTAGACAGGCCAGATGGGGGGCGAAACGCTCGCGATTTATACCCTTAAGCAGAGAAAGTACATGCTGTTCAGCTCCTCCGATTTCTCCTCCCCCAATAATATGTAAAATTTTGTAGGTTCTCATTGCTATATCTTCCCTTCAGGCTCAAACTTGGTTATACTATTTATGGGTGGGAAAAGATCTAATTCTCATCATATGCAAAGTGATCCATATCTGCAAGTTGCATGTGTATTTTAAGGAGGAATTTCGTTGTTAGAAAGTCAAGAGATCCAGGAGATTATTCCCCATCGTTATCCCTTTCTTCTGGTCGATCGTATCATAGAACTTGAAGTAGGAAAAAGGGCGGTAGGGATTAAGAACCTATCAATCAATGAGTCTTTTTTTCAGGGCCACTTTCCAGGGCACCCCATTATGCCAGGGGTTCTGATCATAGAAGCACTGGCCCAAGTCGGAACCGTGGCCATTCTTAAAATGCCGGAATATAACGGTTACTTAGGGTTGTTTGCTGGGTTAGATGGCGTAAAATTTAAGAGGCAAGTGATTCCCGGAGATCAGCTTCGCTTAGAAGTGGAACTTTTAAAGTTGCGCAAAACATTCGGCGTGGCCAGTGGTAAAGCGTATGTAGGAGATGCTCTGGCGGCAGAAGGCACCCTTAAATTCTTTCTAGAGCGGATGAACCCTGCTCAGTGATCGGTTCAACTTTACAAAAACAAGTCAGCAGAGCTAGGAGTAATACAGCACGACCCCTAGCTCTTTTTCTAACTTTTTGTGTTGTCGCTCACGGCCTTTATTTTCCACAAGAATGGATTATTTTCGGATTCGCTTTATCAGGTTATTTTTTTTTAGCTTACTCGTATCGAAGATTTAAGCTGGACACAGGGACGTCTACCGCCTTTGGACTGACAGATGCTTTGCTTTTGGGAATGTTCTTCTTGTCGATCTTTGGGGTGCTTCATCCTGTCAAAGTTAAAGACGGATTGATTGAGGCCTTGAGGTGGGGAATCTTTTGGCTTGCCTATCGGCTGGGGAATCGGATATCTTCGGATGAAACAGCAAAAGAATACTTAGTGCAATCAATTGAATGGCTAGCATTTGTTGTGGCTATCGTTGGCTGGTTGCCTTGGGTAAGCAAAGTGGCGGGAAGATTAAGTTCTGTTTTTGGTTATCCCAATGCCACAGCAGCCTTTTTGGGAGCCGCACTCTTACTCTATCCGCGTAGACTTTCTGTAAAAATTTTCTTGGGAATTTCTTTATTAAGTACAGGTTCACGTGCCGGTGTGGGGTTATTTCTAGCCGCGTTTGGGGGTCAGCAGCTCCTGTTCTGGCTAAGATCCCACAGAAGGTCTCCGATTTTAGCAATCCGTCAACGATTACAGACGAGAGGAAAAGGAACGGGTCAACGATTAAGAAACCTGTGGGTGATCTCGCTAGGGGTTACAGGGACCGTCTTCATGCTACTCTATTATAAACCGGCCTGGGAGAATTTAACGGCTTGGGGTTTTTCCTCTTCGAGTTGGCAGGAACGGCTGGCCTATTTTCAGGATGGGATAAACTTGGCTTGGCAAGCAGGGGGTTATCCCCGAGCCGGAGGGTGGATGGCCTTCCCTACCGTTCAGCACGTTCCGTATTGGACTGCTGACCCTCATTCAAGTTTAATCCATATCTTGTTAAACCAAGGGGTTCTTGGAATCTTGAGTCTAGGGATTTGGGGTTGTTACCTGTTAGTACACGTTTGGAAAACCTGGAAAAAGAAACTCCCGAAAGCGCAGCTTCAAGTGGGAGGGGCTTTACTCTTTTTGGCATTACATAGTTTGGTGGATGCGGATTTCTCCTTTGGCGCCTTGGGCTTTTTATTTTGGCTGCTTTTCGGGAGTTTCCGTCAAAGAAACGAATACCCCAATCCTCTTTTATTAAAGAGGGACAAACTTGCGATCAATCTGAGCAGCAAGGGAGCGCTGGGGTTAAGTCTAATTCTATGTCTGGCTTGTGGAAATGCACTCGTAAATCCTTCTCTCCTAGAGAAGGAGAAAAGCTGGAATACACAGGCGCGTCACTGGTCGGAACAGGACCCTGATCAGAGTATAGTGCTTTGGAATAGGAGCTTGAACTGGGATCAAACGCAAATCGGCACGCGGCGAGAGCAGGCAGAGCTCCTCTTAAGGCAAGGGGACATCAATTCCGGCTTGAAGGCTGTGGAAGAAGTACTTCACTGGCAGCCACTGGACTTAGAAGCGTATGAATGGGCCCAGTCGGCTGTTTGGGATGCTGCTGAGGTGCAGCGGCACACACAAAGGGAAACGGCCACAGTTTTCTATCACTGGGTCGAGGACGTACCGCAGAAAATAGAGAAGAAAGTCAATAACCTCACGGTTGCAGAGCGATTGCTTTGGAAGAATTACCGAAGTTTTTTGCCAACCGAACATATTAAACTCTTAGCGGATTATGCTCGGCGAAGACAACTTACGCAACCCCCGCCCAGAACATAAGTTGTGGGTAGGAGGTGGTTTAGATGGTCTTGCTCGGCGTTATCTTGATCTTAGGAATTCTTTTGTGGAGAGTCGTTTCAGGCTTGGAATGGAGTATTCCACTAAAATGCCAGTCTTTAATTGAGGCTTGGAGGGAAAGACTCAGCAGTAAAACACATAGTTTAAACTATGTCTGGGACTCCTATCCGGGGGAAGGGGAGTTGGAGAAGCATTTTTGGCGTCTTCAAAAGGAATTGCCCCAGTTAAGGAAGAGAGTTAACGTCCCGTTATGGATTGAAGTTTATGTCTTTCAAGGCAGGGACACGAGACAGAACCAAAAATACCTATCTTGCCTTCAACGGCGGTTCCCAGAAATCGAAATAACTATGGGCCCTCTTTATGGAGAGGGTCGTGATACATGGGGTGATACATAAACCTGCCTTAGAAATGGCAGGAATAAACATGAGGAGAGGGGTATGTAATGCAATTCTTCTTGACGTTAAATAAAAATGATAACGTCAGTTTTTCTCCTTTTCGGGAGATGGACAAGCTAGATTCGAAAGACATCAGCTATTTGAACTTACCCCTCGACTTGTCGACTATTCAAATCGTTTTCCAACGTCTGCATCGGCGGAGTCCTGCTGATTTTTGGTATAAAAGGTCCAAAAGGGTGGACCTCAAGGCGGAAATCCAAAAAATACTTAAAGCTCTGGGGTGGGACGTGCCAGCCCTTACCTGGGAGGAAGTTAGGCCTGAACAAGAGGATGAAGAACAAAATGATGAGGCCAGGAAGGCCTTCAATCGGATCGTATTAGGAAGGCAACTTTCGCTGAGTGATCTCCGTAGACTTGCCCGAGAGCTTAAGGTTGACGCTCAGGAAATCATAAAATTTGCGCATCTAAATGTAGAGCACGGATCGGCTCAGTGGACCCCCGCTGTGAAGTTACAGGGCAGTGGGTGGCAGTGTCAGCGTTGCGGGGAAACAGATGTGGAGGAATGGCCAAGTCTTCACGGGATAGCAGCAACGTGTCGAAGTTGTGAGAGTATCGGGTCAAGCACTTCTTTGGAGGTTCTTTATCGAGACCATCGTTCACTTTTAGATGGTCCTGTTGAGGTTCAATTTCAGCCACATTGGGTCCTAACAGAAGCTCAACGTCTCGCCAGCGAACAAGTGTTAGAATTCTTGCAAGACCCCTCCGCAGAAAAAGCACTTCTCTGGGCAGCTTGTGGTGCAGGAAAAACAGAGGTGTGTTTCCCATCTGCCGCTAGGGCTCTGAAAGAGGGGAAATCTGTACTTTTTGCCGCTCCCCGTCAAGATGTCATTCATGACATTGTTCCAAGGCTGCAAAGGGACTTTAAAGATTATCCGTTTCAAGTTCTGACAGGAACAACGTCCGTTAAATTCCAAAGTGGAGGAATGGTACTGGCGACCACCCACCAAGTACTAAGATTTTGGCAAGCGTTTGATGTGATTTTTATGGATGAGATGGATGCTTTCCCCTATCATGGGAGCCGGGCTTTAGAATGGGGATTAAACCATGCTCTGCGTCAAGGAGGTAAAATACTCTACTTGACGGCAACCCCTTCCCCGGAAGGATTAAAGGCGGTTCAACAAGGTAAGATGCGGCTCATCCGTCTTCCGGCACGGCATCACCGCACCCCTTTGCCCGTCCCAATTTGGCAAAGACTCCGTCATTCTTTAGAGCCAAACGGGGGTACAGGACGATGCTCCTCTCTGATCGAAACACTAAGGGTGCAAGGACCTGTACTGGTATTCGTCCCTAAGATCTCCTGGCTTGATCCATGGGTCAAATGGTTTCAACGAAGATTTCCGGATTGGCACATTGACGGTAGCTATAGTGCAGACCCAGGGCGTTCTGGGAAACTTAAGCGGTTGCTTCAGGGTAAGTTTGACCTTTTTGTGAGTACGACCATCTTGGAAAGGGGTATCACTCTATCTGGAATACAAGTCGTGGTTTTGGCAGCAGATCATCCTGTTTTTGATGAGCGGGCTTTGGTGCAAATGGCTGGAAGAGTGGGGCGAACCCAAGAAAGTCCAGAGGGAAGGGTCATATTTATGTCTAAGCAAAGGACACCGGCCATGAAGACGGCAGTGCAGTGGATCGAGGAGCAAAATAAGCGGGCTTTGGAATTAGGACTTATTGAGGGGGGGCTGAAAGAGCGTGGAAACCGTAAAAGCCTTCAGGAAGGAAGTAGCTAAGATCACCCGGGCGTTATGGTATACGGACGAAGAAGCTTGCGTATTTTGTGGCAGAGAGAATGGTCCAATCTGCCCGGCTTGTACAACGGACTACCTTCATCCGGAGTTGGGGCGCTGTAAGGGGTGTGGAAAGTTGATTGCTATAACTAAACTGCGCTGCCTTGACTGTGAAGCTGGAAAGGGTCCGAAACAGCTTGATCAGGTTACAGCCTGGGGACACTATTCAGGGGGGGTAAGAGAATTTGTCCAAAACGTAAAATTCAATGCACACCCTCGGGAGGTCATGAAAATCGCTCGTCCATTTTCAGATTGGGCGATTCGCCAACTTCCTGCTGCTGACGGCATTGTGGCTGTGCCAATGCACGCTACCCGTCTAGCAGAACGGGGGTATAATCAGGCAGAGGTCATCTCCTCGGCGTTACATTGGGAATTGGGATTGTCGATTCTCCCGGGGGTTGAACGGATCGAGCCAACCGCGTCTCAAGTTCCGCTTTCCCGTCAGGAACGCCTCCATAACCTGCAAGGTGCTTTTGTGGTACGACAACCGGAGTATCTGGAAGGGCGAAGCGTGTGGCTTGTAGATGATGTGACGACAACGGGAGCAACACTTGAAGCGGTGGCGGAGGTCTTGCGTTCAAGCGGAGTTCGATCCATTTTCGGTTTATGTTTAGCAGCTGGACTTGAAAAAAAACTTGTGCCTTCACAAATTTAGCGTTATAATAATTAGTGGATGGGCACAGCCTATTACATTTTTTTACGTAAGGGGAATATCTTTCATGGCCTTTGAAGACAAAGATCTAGTATGTAAAGACTGCGGAGCAACGTTTATTTTTACAATCGGAGAGCAAGAATTCTATGCTGAAAAGGGTTTCGAAAACGAACCACAACGTTGCCGTGAGTGCCGCAATGCACGCAAAGCAAGCCGTAACTCCCAAGAAGGAAGATCTCGTGAAATGTTTACTGTTGTCTGTGCGGACTGCGGTGTAGAAACACAAGTTCCTTTCCAACCGACATCTGATCGTCCAGTATACTGCCGTGAGTGCTATCAGCACCATCGTCCGGCTCGCGAGCAATATTAATCTCAGCACTTTTAATTGAATTACTTTGATATTGACAAGCATTGGTTGACATTAGTCGATCAGTGCTTTTTATTTATTGTTAAATGTAGTGTTTAGGTGGATTTAAGCTTCAATCATGAATAGAATTACCTGCTAAAAAGGGTTTTTCAACAAGGTTACGCACAGTATCTTTACGAAAAACTGTGTGTTTCAAACACTTATCCACATTATCCACACCCTCCTGTGTGTAACTTTGGGGGATAATTCGAGATTATTGCTCAGTCATAATAAGTTTGTGTAATCGAATAAGCCTCATTAAATATCAACTAAAACTTTTATGGGCGTTCTAAGTTTCTAAAGGCAGGAATTAACCTAAATATATAGAATAAATACATTAAATCTTAACAGAATCTTAATGGTTCATTCAAAAAGAGGAGGAGAAAAAATGAGAAGAAAATTGGCAGGGGTTCTTGCCTCCCTATTTCTAGTGAGCACATTGCTTACTGGGTGCGGCGGAACCACCACCACTGGCGCTGGTCAGAGCGCTGGAGAGAAAACTGTAGTATTTGCACGGGGTGCGGACTCCATCAGCCTTGATCCGGTCATGATTGAGGATGGAGAATCAGCCAAAGTTGTAGCAAATATTTTTGACACTTTGGTGCGCTACAAAGAGGGTTCCACTGAAGTAGAGCCGTCACTTGCCACTGAATGGACCACTTCACCCGATGGAAAAGAGTGGACGTTTAAACTTCGCAAAGGGGTTAAATTCCACGACGGTACACCGTTTAATGCCGAAGCAGTGAAGTTCAATGTGGAACGTCAACTCCCGCCGAATCCAACGGCAGACATGCCCTACGCTGACTTTACGCTTGGCATGGTGGATAAAGTTATTGCTGTGGATGAGAACACCGTTAAATTTATGTTAAAGACACCATATGCTCCATTTCTGTTAAACCTAGCCATGTCGTTGAGTGCTCCCATTGGCTCTCCGACAGCCATAAAAAAATACGGTAAAGACTTTGGTTCAAATCCTGTAGGAACAGGCCCATTTGTCTTTGCAGGTTGGGAAAAGGACTCCAAGATTACCCTCACTGCCAACAAAGATTATTGGGATGGCAAGCCTAAAATTGATAAGCTTGTTTTCGAAGTAGTCAAAGAGAATTCAGTTCGAGCGAATAAACTTATGGCAGGGGAAGCGGATATCATTGATGGTATTGACCCGAATGACGTCGAACGTTTAAAAGGGGATGCCAAGCTTAACTTTAGTACTTCTCCCGGTATGAATATCAACTACATGGGAATGCGTGCAGACCGTAAACCTTTCAATGATCCTAAAGTTCGCCAAGCAATCTCCATGGCCATTAATCGCGACGAAATGGTCAAAAGCCTTTACAAGGGAAATGCCGCATTAGCCAACGGTCCCTTGCCTTCCATTCTTTTCGGCTATGATAAAGACTTACAACCATATCCCTTTGATCAGGCAAAAGCTAGACAACTTTTGAAAGAAGCCGGTTACGATAATAACTTAAGCTTCGAACTCATTAGTTATCCAAACCCACGTCCATACAATGCGGTCGGTGGAGACAGTTTAGCCACGGCGATTCAGGGATACTTGAAACAGGTTGGAGTAACTATGAAAATCACCTCTGCAGCTTGGAAAGAGCATAAAGAGAATGTGAAAAACGGAAAAGCGGAAGCTTATCTGTACGGCTGGGTGGGTGATAATGGGGACCCGGATAACTTCTTGTATGCTCTACTTCACTCCAGTCAAATTGGCAATGGCCGCTTGAATGATGCAAAATACAATAATCCCAAATATGATGAACTGCTGATGAAGGCTCAACAAAGCTCAGATAAAACCGAGCGGATTAAGGATTACGCTGAGGCTCAACAAATTCTTGTCAAGGATGCGCCTTGGGTATTTATTAGCAGTTCCATGGACATGGCTGCTGCAAGCAAAAGTATTACAGGGTTCAAGATCCACCCAACAGGAGTATACTTCTTAAGAACGTTAGATAAAACAACTAAATAGTTTGCTTCTATTTAGGCATACTGCATTTACCAAGGGCTTGCCCTTGGTAAATGCATTTGGAGGGAAAAAACCGTGCTGAGGTACATTATACGTCGCATCTTATTATTATTCCCGGTCCTATTTGGGGTATCACTACTGGTGTTCCTCGTTTTGCATGTGTTTACCGTCGATCCTACCTCTGTCATTTTGGGACAACATGCTACAGTGGAAAAACAGGAAGCACTTCGGCAGGAGCTCGGGTTAAACGACCCGCTTTACGTTCAGTTTGGACATTTCATCGGCGGGGCAGTTACAGGGGATTTGGGTAGGTCATTGTTTACCAAGGAGCCTGTTACCAAGGAGATCATATCACGATTTCCAGCAACCATTGAGCTGACCGTAGTCGCTTTGTTCTTGGCCTCTATCGTTGGGATCTGGGTTGGGATTATATCGGCAGTAAAACAATACTCTTCCTTGGATTATTTGAGTATGTTAGGGGCCCTTCTGGGAGTATCCATGCCCATCTTTTGGCTGGGTCTTATTTTTATTGATCTTTTTGCAGTCCGACTGGGTTGGCTTCCCACGAGTAATCGGCTTGGCCCAACGACGGACATGGTGGTGTATACGAAATTCTTTATTATCGACAGTATCATTCATGGCTTTCAAACAGGAGATTGGGGCGCCTTGGGAGATACTGCGCGGCACATTATTATGCCTGCGGTCGTCTTGGGGGCCTCTTCAACCGCTGTTATTGCTCGGATGACTCGCTCCAGCATGCTTGAAGTCATACGGCAAGACTATGTCCGTACTGCTAGGGCCAAAGGGTTGGGCAACCGCTCGGTCATCCTCAAACACACGCTCAAAAACGCTATGATTCCAATCATAACAGTGATTGGGTTACAATTTGGCAGTCTGTTGGGCGGCGCGGTCCTTACAGAGACGATTTTCTCCTGGCCTGGTGTGGGTTCATTGACGTTTATGGCAATTGATCATTCTGATTTTCCCTTAGTTCAGGGAACCGTGCTCCTCAGTGCCGCCGTTTACGTACTGGTAAATTTGGTCGTGGATCTCCTTTATGCGTTCATTGATCCGCGGATTCACTACGCTTAAGGAGGAGATACCTATGTCTTCAGTAGAATTACAAACCACTCAACCTGAATCATTGGAGGACAAGCCGGATGAGTCACAATATCTTTTACGGCGATTTTTTCGTAACAAGATGGCAGTCCTAGGGCTTTTTGTTTTCCTGTTTATGATTCTCATAGCCATTTTCGCCCCCTTACTCGCGCCGTATGATCATCTTCAGACGGATTTGAGTGTAAGCTTACAAACACCGTCGTCTGCTCATTGGTTTGGAACGGATGAATTCGGACGAGATATTCTTTCCAGAATTCTTTTTGGGGCACGGGTTTCACTTATGGTTGGAGTCATCGCCGTAGGGATATCCTTCTCACTGGGGACTACCTTGGGCCTGATTGCTGGTTATATTGGAGGAGTCTGGGATGATGTCATCATGCGCTTTACGGATATTCTCTTAGCCTTTCCGTCAATTCTTTTAGCCATTGCGATTATGACAGGACTCGGGCGTGGGGTCGGAAACGCCATGATTGCCATAGGGATCGTAGGAATACCGGTTTATGCTCGTATTGTTCGTGGCCAGGTACTCGCTGTGCGCTCTCAAGAATATGTGGAAGCAGCAAAATCGATCGGGGCAGGGTCTGTGCGGCAAATTCTACGCCATATCCTTCCCAATGTTGTGGCACCCTTGATCGTACAAATCTCCTTGGGAATGTCGACCGCTATCTTGGAAGCGGCTTCTCTAGGGTTTCTAGGCTTGGGCGTCCAACCTCCGCAGGCAGAATGGGGGGATATGATTGCCCACGGGCGCAGGTTTATTAATAATGCGGCCTACATGATTTACTTTCCCGGTATTGCAATTTCCTTAACAGTCTTGGGTTTAAATCTCTTTGGAGACGGGTTACGGGATATTTTGGACCCTCGTCTAAAAAAATAACATAATTGATGAAGATAGAAAAAATAGGTGTTGAATAAATATTCATGGTTATGTATAATTAGGAACAACAAGGATGAGCTAAAGCTAATAAGGATAATCTATAGGTGAAGCTTTCTGAACTCATCAAAAGAGAGGGGAATAAAAATGTTCAAATCGAAATTTCGTCTTGTTTTGACCGGATTACTAAGCTTAAGCCTCTTGACACTGGCTGGATGCGGAAGTGCCAGCACACCTGCCCCGACACCCACCACTCCTGCTCCTGCTGCGGCTGATAAGGTTCTGAAGGTTGGGTCTGATATCGCCTATGCACCGTTTGAATTTATGGATGAAAAGCAACAACCGACGGGGTTTGATATTGAACTCATTCAAGCACTTGGAGCAGATATGGGCTTTACCAAGGTCAATATTGAAACAACTGCTTTTGACGGCTTAATTCCTGCCTTGCAAGCGGGTAAATATGATGCTGTTATTTCAGCTATGACGATTACTGATGATCGTTCCAAGAATGTACAATTTAGTGATAAGTATTTTAAGACCGTTCAATATATTGCTATGAAAAAAGGTACGGACTTCAAAAAACTAGCAGACTTAAAAGGGAAAAAGGTTGGAGTTCAACTCAATACTACAGGGCAATTTGCTGTTGAAAAATTGGGAATGACCCCCAAAAAATACGACACAACACCAGATGCGCTTAATGATCTATTGAACGGCGGTCTGGATGCTGTTGTGGCTGATGCTCCAGTTGTGTTGTGGTTCCAAGCTCAAAATGCGAGTGCCCAAATAAACTCGGTTGAAGCAGACACAGACCAAGAGTATTATGGAATAGCCATGAAGCTAGGAAATAAAGAGTTGGCTGATAAAATGAATGCTTCCTTGAAAAAGTTCATTGGTAACGGCAAATATAATGAAATCTACAAAAAGTGGTTTAAAAAGGATGCACCAAAGTTCTAAGGAATCTGCAGTTTTAAACTCGCTGTTGATCTACAACATACTGTAATAAAAGAAATGGAAGGTACTTACTAAGTACCTTCCATTTCTTTTTACTTTTTGCCGCGGAATCATGAATGTATTTTACTTGTATAAATTTGAAGTAAAATGTATAATTTTATCCGATGGCAAGAGAATATATAAATTCCATGTTTGGACTCATCTTTTATCGTTTATGTTAAGAAAAAATAAGGAGGATTTCCTGTGGAAATGAACTGGAAGGCGGCTATCGATAGCATCCCAATTCTTAATAAGGCAGCCTTACTTACTTTGGAGCTTACAGCTGGTGCAGTCGCTATCGGGGTTGTTATTGGGCTCTTCATGGCTTTGGCTCGGTTATCCAAAACCAAAATTACCCGTGCGATCGCTATTGGCTATATTGATTTTTTCCGAGGAACCCCACTACTGGTCCAAATCTTTCTAGTGTATTTTTTAGTCCCTAGACTTTTCCATTGGGAAACCTTGCCAGATAACTATCAGTATTTTGCGGGAGTTTTAGCGATGGGTTTAAACTCGGGTGCTTATATTGCAGAGATCTTTAGAGCCGGAATTCAATCTATTGATCGGGGGCAAACGGAAGCAGCTCGATCGTTGGGAATGACTCAGAATCAGGCCATGCGGTATGTTATTCTTCCCCAGGCGTTTAAACGGGTGATTCCGCCCTTAGGCAACGAATTTATTGCCCTACTTAAAGATTCGTCTCTGTTATCGATTATCGCGATTCAAGAACTGTTCTATAGCGGGAAAATTATCGCTGGACGGACGTTTCAGCCTATTCCCATGTATATTTCTGTGGCCCTGTACTACCTTTTGATGACCCAGTTAATATCTCAATGGGTTGCATATATGGAGAGGAGGCTGGGCAAAAATGATTTACGTTAAGAATTTGCATAAATCCTATGGGAAACTCGAAGTCTTGAAAGGGATTAATTGCCACATTAAGGAAAAAGAAGTGGTTGTAGTCATAGGCCCAAGTGGTTCAGGGAAGAGCACTTTTTTGCGTTGCCTAAACAAATTGGAAGAGCCTACGAGCGGGGAAATTATTGTCGATGGGATTCCGCTTAACTCCGAGATAAATGTGAATGCGATTCGTCGGGAAGTGGGCATGGTGTTTCAACGGTTTAACCTCTTTCCGCATATGACCGCACTCCAAAATGTAGTACTTGCTCCAGAAATCGTTCGTAAAACGAATAAAGCGGAAGCGGAAAAGATCGGATTAGAACTATTAGATAAAGTGGGTCTATCTGATAAAGCGGGTGAATATCCAGATCGCCTTTCGGGCGGGCAACAACAACGGGTTGCTATTGCCCGAGCTTTAGCTATGAAACCGAAGATTATGCTTTTTGACGAGACCACTTCTGCGCTGGACCCGGAAATGGTCGGAGAAGTACTCGCCGTAATGAAAGACTTAGCCCGTGAAGGGATGACCATGGTTGCCGTGACTCATGAGATGGGATTTGCCCGTGAAGTCGGCGATCGGGTAATTTTCATGGATGAAGGGATTATTATGGAAGAAGGAGTGCCCAGCGAGGTTTTTGCTAATCCGAAGAATCCGCGGACACAGGCGTTTTTGAGTAAGATATTATAAGAAGTTTAGATTCCTTCAATGCTGGTTATCCTCCTAAGGTATGAGTCAAGTCTTTAGTGAAGCTGGAACTTCGCTTCAGGTCTTGGACAATTCAAGGAGGTATTTTGGTGTTAGGTAAAGTTAAATGGTTCAGTAAACAAAAAGGCTACGGTTTCATCGAGCAGGAAAGCGGGCAAGATGTATTTGTTCATTTTCAAGCTGTAATTGGAGAGGGATTTCGTACGCTTGAAGAAGGACAGTCCGTTGAGTTCGATGTTATTCAAGGTCCACGCGGTGAGCAAGCTTCTAACGTGATGGTCCTTTAACGCAGTTATTGATGAACCTGCCAAGGAGAGAATCGCTAAAAAAGTGTACGGTTCTCTCTTTGTGTTTAGTTAAAAAAATTTTGACAAGCTAAACTTTAAAATTTGCAGGATTTTTTGTGTAAATCGGGAATATTACTTTCATACCATCATTGAAGGGGGTTGAGGTTAATGAATATTATTATTCGTGGTAAACACATTGAACTGACAGACGCACTTAAAGAGTATGTCATGAAGCGGGTGGGTAAGTTAGCCAAATACTCAGATGAGTTCATGGATGTTCAAGTGACCTTGCTGGTTGAGCGCGATCGACATCGGGTAGAGGTAACAGCCCCAATTCATGGTATGATCTTACGTGGAGAAGAAGAAACTGAAGATATGTATTCTTCGATTGATATGGTTGTTGAGAAATTGGAACGCCAAATCGATAAATATCGAACACGCATTAATAAACGGATGCGCTCTAAGGTCTTGAAGGATCATGAACCTAAGCAACCTGTCGTTGCAAACGATGAACCACGCGAGGAAGTCGTTCGGAGTAAGAAATTCCCTGCGAAACCCATGTCAGTTGAAGAAGCGATTATGCAGATGAATCTGGTTGGACACACCTTCTTTGTGTTTACGAATGCGGAGAGTCAAGAAATGAACGTAGTTTACCACCGCAACAATGGAGACTATGGCTTACTCCAACCCCAGACTTAGCAGCTTTAAAGCCGGGTAAGTCGCGGCGTACTCGGATAAAGAAAACTTGGCTAGCGCCAAGCCTTGGCGAAGGCGGTCGCCTTAGTTGCACTTATGCCACCTGAAATTATACTTTCTGATTGGTATAAAGAAAACTTGGCTAGCGCCAAGCCTTGGCGAAGGCGGTCGCCTTAGTTGCACTTATGCCACCTGAAATTTATGCTTTCTGATTGGTATAAAGAAAACTTGGCTAGCGCCAAGCCTTGGCGAAGGCGGTCGCCTTAGTTGCACTTATGCCACCTGAAATTTATGCTTTCTGATTGGTATAAAGAAAACTTGGCTAGCGCCAAGCCTTAGCGAAGGCGGTCGCCTTAGTTGCACTTATGCGCTGGCCATGGATGGCCAAGTGTCCCTGTAGCCAAGACTCAAACAGGATGTTCGAGATTAGAGCGCTGCCAAGGATGGCAAAGCGCCGTGATGGCGAGAAGGGACCCACCCGAAACTTATACTTTCGAGCTTGGTGCAGAAACAGTCGCTTTTATGAATCAAGCGAAAAGGCCCGCAAATGCGGGTCTTTTCATATACATAGGGAAAATATTCCTAAATCACCTAGCTTGGTTGCAGTCGCTTCTCAAGGATGTTAAAATTAATGAACACATAAGGATTGAGAAAGGTGGACATAATGGGTTTTTTAAGTTTGTTCGATGATAATGCGCGAGAAATACGGAAATATCAAAAGCGCGTTGAAGTGATTAATAGCTTTGAACCGGCGATCCAAGCCCTGGGCGATGACGAATTACGTGGCAAAACCGCTGAATTCAAAGGACGTTTGGAACGGGGAGAAAGTCTAGATGCTCTGTTACCAGAGGCTTTTGCTGTTGTACGCGAGGCTGGCAGGAGGGTGATTACCCAAAGACATTATGATGTGCAGTTAATTGGGGGTATGGTGCTTCACGACGGTCGAATTGCAGAAATGCGTACTGGGGAAGGAAAAACCCTCGTGGCCACTTTGCCGTCCTATCTGAATGCCTTAACCGGGCAAGGAGTTCATGTAATTACCGTTAATGATTATTTAGCTCGTCGTGACAGTGAATGGATGGGGCAAATTCACCAGTTTCTCGGGCTATCCGTGGGTTTAATTGTTCATGGTTTAAACTATGAGGAACGCCGTAGCAGCTATGCAGCAGACATAACGTATGGCACAAATAATGAATTTGGTTTTGATTATCTGAGGGATAATATGGTAACTCGGCCGGATGGCCTGGTGCAGCGTGAACTGAACTATGCTATTGTGGACGAAGTGGACTCTATCCTTGTTGACGAAGCACGTACTCCCCTGATCATATCAGGCGAGGCAGATAAGCCTACGGAGTTATATTTCCGGGTTGCGATGATTATTCCCCGTTTAAAACCTGAAGAGGATTATAAAGTTATAGAAAAAGAGCGTGTTGTTACCCTTACAGAACAAGGAGTTAGTCGGGTGGAGAGCATGCTGGGTGTGGATAATCTTTATGAGGATATTCATACCGAGTTGGCCCATCATGTCAATCAGGCTTTGAAAGCACAGACCCTCTTCAAACGGGACCGCGACTATGTGGTCAAGGACGGCGAAGTGATTATTGTCGATGAATTTACCGGACGTCTGATGTTTGGTCGCCGTTACAGTGAAGGGTTACACCAAGCCATTGAAGCTAAAGAAGGCGTGAAGATCGAAAAAGAATCCCAGACACTAGCCACCATTACCTTTCAGAACTACTTCCGGATGTACAAAAAACTCTCAGGGATGACCGGGACGGCCATGACGGAAGAACCGGAGTTTAGAAAGATTTATAAGCTCGATGTCGTGGAAATACCAACAAACAAACCCATGATTCGCAACGATGATCCAGACGTGATTTATCGTTCGGAAAAAGGCAAGTTCTTGGCTGTTGTCGATAGTGTAATTGAGCGTCATGCCAAAGGACAACCGCTTCTTGTCGGAACAGTTTCAGTTGAGAAATCGGAGTATCTAAGTGACCTCTTGGGACGGCGTGGTGTTCCTCATCAAGTTCTTAATGCCAAGTATCATGAAAAAGAGGCTCAAATTGTTTCTCAAGCAGGACAGCCCGGAATGGTTACGATTGCCACTAACATGGCAGGTCGTGGAACAGATATCATTCTGGGTGAGGGCGTGTCTGAACTAGGGGGCTTGCATATCATTGGGACAGAGCGGCATGAATCCCGGCGCATTGACAACCAATTACGCGGACGTGCTGCACGACAAGGGGATCCAGGATCAACTCAATTCTTTATTTCCTTAGAAGACGACTTGATGCGCTTGTTTGGTGCTGAAAATATCATGGGCATTATGGATAAATTGGGGATGGATGACTCCATGCCAATTGCTTCAAAGATGATTTCTCGTTCCATTGAAACTGCTCAACGACGAGTTGAAAATCGCAACTTTGACATCCGGAAACACGTTCTTGATTATGATGATGTCATGAATCAACAACGTGAGGTGATCTATGCCCAGCGCAGGGCGGTGCTCATGGGAGAAAACCTCCAGGACCACATTTCGGACATGCTGGAAAAAGCGGTCACCGATAGCGTCACAATGTTTAGTGGAGAAAGTCCCTTCCCTGAAGAGTGGGATTTAACAGGACTAGCGGATTATGTTGAAAATTTCTTTTTGCCAGGAATTCATTTAGACCCGGAACAACTTGCAGATCTTTCGCGCGAAGAGATTGAGCAAACCCTCCTCGATAAAGCTAAAGAACTTTACCAAAGTCGCGAAGAGCAGTTTAGTCCTGAACTGATGCGGGAAATCGAACGTGCGGTAATGCTCCAAGTGGTAGACAGCAAATGGATGGATCATCTTGATGCCATGGATATGCTGCGTGAGGGTATTGGTCTTCGTGCTTATGGGCAGAAAGATCCATTAGTTGAATACAGGCGTGAAGGATTTGAAATGTTCCAAGCCATGATTGATTCGATTCAGGATGATATCATCCGTTATGTCATGCGGGTGACCCCACAAGTACGTGAAGAAGTTTCTGAACAGCCACGGAACGTTACGGAGAACCTCTATGAAGGGGAACCTAGTGAACCGGTTCATACAGGGGACCAGATTGGACGAAACGATCTTTGTTCGTGTGGAAGTGGGAAAAAATACAAGAAGTGTTGTGGATCGGGCAAGAAGTAGTCTCGGTAACACTCGCTAAACCATACGTTCTCAGAGCCAATCTAAGGCTCAAGTGCGGATGATTGCGGACAGGGTACCCGCCAAATTCGGCATCCGTGCCTCAGTTGGCGGCGAGGAACGTCCATGTGCCTCGCCCTGTTAATGAAAGCGCACTTGAACCAAGATTGGCTAACTGTTCACGTAAAGGCCCGCTACGTGTTCTCGAGACTTCTTTGGGGAGCCATAGGCTAGGTAGTTATAAATGTTTGGAAGGGTGAAAAAGAGTGCTTTCTGAATGGAAAAAGGAATTGGAAATGTTAACAATGTGCTTGGCAGATTTGAGGGTTTCTCTTTGACGTCGCTCAGCGGTTAGAAAAGATTAGTGTTCTGGAGGGAGAATTCCAACGCCCTAATTTGTGGGATAATCCGGTCTTAGCCCAAAAGATTACGCAGGAGTTGTCTCTTCATCAGGCAAAGGTTAGGATATACGATGAGTTAAAGCAGGGACTTGAAGAAACCGAAACCCTCTGGCAGCTGGCAATGGAAGAAGACGATGTGAGCCTAGAACCTGAGATCGAGCAAGGGATAAAGGGACTAAGGAGTCGATTTGAGGAGTTGGAACTGGAAATATTGCTCAGTGGGCAGTATGACCGGAATAATGCTATCTTGACGTTACATGCCGGAGCTGGAGGAACGGAAGCCCAAGATTGGGTGCAAATGCTTTATCGCCTCTATATACGTTGGGGAGAACGACACGGATATAACGTGGAGACCTTGGACATTTTACCCGGGGAGGAAGCGGGCATAAAGAGTGCAACGTTGTCCTTCAGTGGGGAAAATGCGTATGGATATGCCAAGTCCGAAAAGGGGGTCCATCGGTTAGTGCGAATTTCGCCGTTTGATGCGTCAGGACGTCGTCATACTTCGTTCGCTTCTGTGGATGTTATTCCGGAAGTGACAGAGGATAACGAAATAACAATTGATCCTGAAGAGCTGAGGGTGGATACCTACCGTTCGGGTGGGGCAGGCGGACAGCATGTTAACAAGACAGATTCGGCTATTCGGATTACGCACTTGCCGTCCGGGACCGTAGTCCAGTGTCAGAGCGAGCGCTCCCAAACTCAAAACAAGGCTGCGGCCATGCGAGTTTTGCAGGCCAAGTTGCTGGAACTTAAGCGCAAGGAGCAAGAAGCTGAGATTTCCGAAATCCGCGGTGAACAACAAGAGATTGCTTGGGGTAGCCAAATACGCTCTTATGTTTTCCATCCCTACAGCTTAGTCAAAGACCACCGTACCAATGTGGAAACTGGGAATGTTTCAGCAGTAATGGATGGAGAAATCAATGCATTCATTGCGGCCTTTCTCCAAAAAACAAAAAAAGTACAGTAACAACAGAGTATTGACATTGATGTTTTGGACAGTATCCATTGATAATATGAGCTAAAGGAGGGGATCGCTTGACCGCTATTGAACTGAAGCGAGTAGCTAACGTTATTCGTCAAGACATTATTTCCATGCTTGTACCAGCAAAATCTGGGCATCCCGGTGGAAGTTTATCTGCCGCTGATATTGTAGCGACGTTATTTTTCCAAGAAATGCGCATAAATTCGGAGGATCCGCTTTGGGCAGATCGTGACCGTTTCGTTCTATCTAAAGGGCATGCAGCTCCCGTATTGTATTCCGCTCTTGCAGAGAAGGGGTATTTCCCTAAGGAAGAGTTGCAAGGACTTCGTCAAACTGGTCGAATGCTCCAGGGGCATCCTGATATGAAGAGAACCCCTGGTGTTGATATGTCCACGGGTTCCTTAGGGCAAGGGCTTTCAGCGGCCAATGGAATGGCTTTGGCGGCAAAGTTAGATGCTAAAGATTATCGAGTGTTTGTCCTCTTAGGTGACGGTGAGGTTGCAGAGGGCCAAGTTTGGGAAGCGGCGATGGCGGCTGCCCACTACAAACTGGATAATGTCACAGCAATCCTAGACTTTAATGGACTGCAAATTGATGGGGCCACAGATAGTGTCATGTGTTCTGCTCCACTTGCTGAAAAGTGGCGGGCATTTTGCTGGCACGTGATTGAAGTGGATGGGCATGATGTCGATGCTTTGCTGGCAGCGTATGCTGAGGCAAAACAGGTCAAAGGAAAACCGAGCATCATCATTGCCAAAACAGTGAAGGGCAAAGGGGTTTCCTTTATGGAAAACCAAGCTGGTTGGCATGGCAATGCACCTAGTGTGGAACAAGGCGAGCAAGCCCTGAAAGAATTACGAGAGGAGGCTGCGAACCTTGGCTGATAAAATAGCGACACGTGACGCGTATGGCAAAGCCCTTCTGACTCTTGGAGCTGAAAATCCGAAGGTTGTTGTCTTGGATGCAGATCTCTCGAAGTCGACGAAAACTGCGGACTTTGGCAAAAAGTATCCTGAACGCTTCTTTAACATGGGCATTGCCGAGTCGAACCTCTTAGGAACGGCTGCTGGACTAGCAACTGCGGGCAAAATTCCGTTTGCGAGTACCTTTGCGATTTTTGCAGTGGGACGAGCATTTGAGCAAATTCGCAACTCAATTGCTTATCCAAAACTTAATGTTAAAATTGCCGCTACCCACGCTGGAATTACGGTAGGGGAAGACGGAGGTTCACATCAGGCCATTGAAGACGTGGCGATCATGCGTGCCGTCCCGAACATGGTGGTGTTAGTCCCTGCCGATGGGGAAGAAACTCGCCAGGTGGTTTTAGCGGCTGCCGAATATAAAGGCCCGGTTTATATTCGGATGGGGCGCTTGGCGCTTCCAGTCCTCTTCGGAGAAGAGTATCGCTTTGAAATCGGGAAGGCGAATGTCTTACAAGAAGGGACAGACGTTGCCATCATGGCTAATGGCGTGATGGTTTCCATGGCTTTAGAAGCGGCTGCAGAACTTGCTGCCGAGGGGATTAGCGTGAGCGTCGTCAATGTCGCCTCTGTAAAACCTTTGGATGAAGAAACTATTGTGCGCGTTGCCAAGCAAACGAAGGCTGTCGTGACGGCGGAAGAACACAACATCATCGGCGGATTGGGAAGTGCAATCTCAGAGGTACTAGGCGAGAAGCAGCCTACACCAATGGTTCGCGTCGGACTTAGAGACACGTTTGGAGAGTCTGGGCGTCCTCAGGAACTGCTGGAGAAGTTCGGGTTAACCAAGGAGAATTTGGTTAAAGCAGTCCATGAGGTTTTGACTAAAAAACTGAGGTAATTTAGCGAAAAACTAGTTTTGTTTAGCATTTTGATATTGGGACTAGCTTTTTGGGAAGGCTAGTCCCTCTGTTTTGGTCAGTAAAATGAGTATCTTTTAACAGTAAGAATATAGTTTGCTGTTTGCAGGACTTGTATTAAAGAGGCAAGAGGAAATTTACGACGCGTGTCGAATGGTATAAGAGTTATGGGAAAAAGAGTGAGGCGTGCGAAAATCAAGGAGGACAGTATGATACAATTGACAAATGTGTCCAAGATTTATCAGAACGGTGCCAAAGCTCTTGTTAATGTCAATCTTAAAATTGGCAAAGGGGACTTCGTTTTTTTGGTGGGTCCCAGCGGAGCTGGTAAATCGACGCTGATAAAATTACTTTATCGTGATGAAACCCCGACGCGGGGACAGGTTCAGATTAATAGTAAAAATCTGGTGCGAATGAAAGAAAGGGAAGTGCCCTATTTACGACGTAGTATTGGGGTCATCTTTCAGGACTTTAAGTTGTTACCGAATAAAACTGTTTTTGAAAATGTGGCTTTTGCCCTCGAAGTGATCGGGGTCGCCAAAAGCGAGGTTCAGGTCCGTACACGTGCGTCGCTGGAACTGGTCGGACTTGCGGCCAAAGAAAATTCCTTTCCGCATGAATTGTCAGGGGGGGAGCAGCAACGGGTCTGTGTGGCACGAGCTATTATTAACAATCCGGCACTACTGGTGGCTGACGAACCTACTGGTAACTTGGACCCGGATACTGCATGGGAAATCATGGACTTGTTGTACAACATCAATAAACGAGGGACAACTGTGGTCATGGCCACTCATGCTCGAGCGATTGTGAACAAAATGCAAAAGCGAGTCATTGCCATCGAGGACGGACGGGTAGCGCGGGACGAAGAACAGGGAGGATATGGCTATGACGCTTAATTCCACCCGTTATATTCTACGTGAGACGCTTCACTCTATGAAGCGTAATCCCTGGCTTAGTATTGCATCAGTATTAACCGTGATGGTTTCTCTTGTGATCCTAGGCTTTTCTGTATTTTTTCTGGCCAACGCCTCCAATATGGCGAAATCGTTTGAATCCCAACTGGAAATTGCTACTTTTGTGCAAAATAGCGCAACCCAGCCAGAAGTACAGGCTTTAAAAAGCAAGATAGAAGCCATGCCTGGAGTGGCTTCTGTGACCGTTGTCACCAAGGATCAAGCCCTCGCTGATTTCGGTAAAACCATGGATGGAACCCAAAGTAGTGGTGGATCACAAAGTAGTCTTGTAGCTGATCTCGGGGGAACCAATCCCTTTCCAGATAAATTGACAGTCAAAGTATCTGATCCGAAGAGTGTTCAAACCATAGCCGATCAGTTATCCGTGCTTCAGGGAGTAGAGAAAGTCCGGTACGGACAAGGATATGTGGACAAGCTTCTAAAATTTACACAATGGTTAAGGTGGATTGGCCTTGGTGTCGTTGCCGCTTTTTCCACCGCATCGATTGTGCTCATTTCCATTAATGTCAAAATGAACGTCTTTTCCCGGCGTCGCGAAATTCAGATTATGAAATTAGTAGGCGCTAGCAACGGTTTTGTTCGATGGCCATTTCTGATTGAAGGGTTGGCACTAGGACTGATTGGGGGAGCAGTTGCTGCGGTCATTGTTGGCATGGGCTACAATTGGATCAGTATGTATGTTCAATCGACGTTAACGTTTCTACCAGTTGTCCAAAATACAGTCCTTTTTCACCAGATTTCAGTCGGGCTTTTGCTGGCCGGGATGGGAATGGGTGCTATTGGAAGTGGACTATCGTTGCAAAAGTTTTTGCGTGCCTAGAGAGGTAATTGAGGACGGAGGGGTCGTATGTTTCATAAAAAGATAATACCGATTGCGGTACTAAGCCTTTTTTTGCTTGGGACATCGGCATTCCCTTCTCGAGCAGATGTACTGCGAGATGCTGTTCAGCAGCAGCAAGATATTGCAACCCAAAAGAATCAAGCGCAGGGGAAGCTCAACCAATTAACGTATACGGCAGATAAGATGAAGGCTCAATTGGCTCAACTAGAAACTCAAATCGCTGCTGCTCAGAAACTTTTGGATCAGAAGCGTACAGCTTATGCTCAAGCCCAAACACTGGTGATTTCTGCTCAAAAGGAATTGGATCAAAAGCAGAAAGAGCTAGAAGACCGCCAGAGTGCTTTAGGAAAACGAGCTAGGGGAATCTACGAGAGTGGGCAAATCAGCTATTTGGAACTGCTCTTTCAGTCCTCGGATCTCAGTGAGTTTATCACGAGAATGGAGTATTTCACCAAATTGGTGGACAATGATCGCCAGTTATTGACGGATATTAAATCCCAAAAGGAACAAATTGCCCAAAAAACGCGCGAATTGCAGAGCAGAAGAGACCAAGCCGCACAGCTTCAGGCACAAGCGGAATCTGTTAATGTGAATTTAGATAAGACAAAAACCCAACAACGCGTTGCCTTGGACCAGAATCAGAAGGCAATCCAAGCGTCTTTTGATGATGTAGACCGTTTGGAAGCCGAGGCGAATGCCTGGAGCGATAAGATTCGGAAAATGCAGGCTGCTCAGTCGGCACGCACCGGGGGAGTCAGTGGCACCATCTCAGTTTGGCCAGTTCCAGGCTACTATGAAATAAGTGACCCTTTTGGTTGGCGAACTCACCCCATTACACATAAACGAAGTTTGCATACCGGAACAGATATTGTGGCGCCGCTTGGAACTCAGATTCATGCCACTGGCGCAGGGATTGTTATTATGGCCGGCTGGAATGAGGCTTATGGAAATATGGTAATTATCGACCATGGTGGTGGGGTATCTTCACTTTATGGACATCAATCGCGCTTGAATGTCACAGAAGGCCAAACGGTTCAAGCGAATCAAGTCATAGGATATGTTGGCTCGACAGGGTGGAGTACAGGATCACATCTGCATTTCGAGGTCCGGGAAGGTGGAAACCCTACTGACCCTTTGCGTTTTTTCCCTAATTGAGGGATAAGCAGTATTTCTACACAGGGATAAGCATATAATAGAGCGAGACTTGAGGGAAGGGGTTTGACTTTATTGCAGGAGTGGAACTGGAAAAGAATAGCTAAACATGTCGGAATAGTCCTTCTGATATTTTCTGTCTTGGTCACGACAATAGTGGGAGGGATTATTCTTACCAACGTTGATAACGTAGGGCGGTTAGTTCACGTTGTACAACTAATTCGCAGTGATTACTTAGAAAAGGTAACGACCGATCAGCTTGTAGAAGGAGCCACAAAAGGGATTGTTGAGCAGCTCGGAGATCCCTATTCAACGTATATGAATGCCAAGGAGAATCAAGAACTTTTCCAAGTTCTGGAGGGGAAGTTCGGTGGGGTAGGGATTGTACTTAGTTTGAAGGATCCTAAAAAACTTGTGGTATTGCGCCCTATCAAGAATTCCCCAGCCAGTAAGGCAGGTATCCAATCGGGCGACGTTGTCAGCAAAATTAATGATTCAGAGACGGCTGGGATGGAGCAAGACAAAGCGGTAGGCATGATGCGCGGGGATCCGGGCACGAAGGTCAGCTTAGCCCTGTATCGAGAGAGTACGCATAAGACCTTTACCGTGAGTCTGACGAGAGAGAACATTACCGTTCCAACGGTTGAAGGAGAAGCACTGCCGGGACACTCGGATATTGCGTATATCAGTATTTCTCAGTTTGCCTCAGATACAGGAACTGAACTTAAAGATACCCTAAAAACAATGGACATCAAGAAATTCAAGGGTCTGATCTTGGACATGAGGTATAATCATGGTGGAGAGCTGAATGCTGCTGTTCAGGTTGCCAGTTATTTTATTCCAGAGGGACCGGTCGTTTACATTGTAGATAAACAAGGAAATGTTGATACAAAAATGGCCACGGGTACCTATTTGGGAATGCCAATGGTTGTTCTTGTCAATGAAGAAAGTGCTTCTGCGGCGGAGATTGTGGCAGGAGCGATTAAGGACAAAGGAACGGCAAGTCTTGTGGGAGTTAAAACATTTGGCAAAGGGATCGTGCAAACGATTTTCCCCTTAGATGCCGGAACGAGCGTCAAACTAACAACAGCCAAATATTTGACTCCGAATAAGGTGGATATCCACAAAAAAGGGATCGAGCCGGATATCAAGGTGGAACTAAACAAAGGACAGCAAGCTACTATTTCGCCAATTGACACTAATTTTGATTCCCAACTCCAAAAAGCCCTTCAAACATTACAGGGAAAACTGAAATAGAGTTCGAACGACACGCTGGAAGATAGAGCGTGTCGTTTTTTTCCGATAAGCAAAGCAAACCCCCATGATTAGTGACGCACGTAGGCGTTGTTGCATAGACTACGCCGAGTATAAATAACGACGGGGGTAACAAGCATGGGAAATAAAACAGGGGTGCGACATTACTTTGCCGAAGGAATGACCACGAGAGGATACATATCTCTGTTGCCAAACATGATGCCGAGTTGGCAGCGGGCGTATGTCTTATTGGGAGGCCCGGGGACAGGTAAATCAACGTTGATCAAGGTTATTGGCTTAGAATTACTGGATAGGGGATATGACATTGATTTCTTGCGCTCGGCAAGAGATCCAGATTCTATGGCCGGCTTCATCATGCCGCATAAGGGGTTGACGATGCTGGATGCCATGGAGGTTTCGCCGCTACGCTGGCGTGCGCCTGGTGTTGTGGAGAAATTCGTTGATTTTAGTATGTTCTGTGACGAACGCAAATTGGAGAATCAACGGCCAGTCATCACGAAAATTGAAGATCGAATGCAAGGACTTCAGCTGTCCCTAGAGGAAGAGTTGACTGCAGAACTTGGGTCGCTGATTAGGAATAGAGCACACAAACCCCATATTGAAAAAGAAGATCTCTCATGGATATTAGATAATGCAGCTCGCCTAAAGGTTAAGAGGGAGCACACTGGGCCTTGGCCCCTTGCAGAAAATGCTCTCAAACTTTTGCAGAAAAGCGTCGTTAATCCTTATTTTTTACATGGTTTAACTACGGAAGGATGGCTCAATCTTGCACCTCATTTTCTGGCAGACTTCGATCAAATTCGACTCGAAGGAGACGAAACACTGGATGCCTTAGATTGGGTTTTGCGCGAAGCACAACAATTGGGACAGTTAATTGAGATTGTCTTGCATCCGCTTAATCCGGATGAAGTCATTGGGATTGTTTTTCCCGAAAGGCATTTGGCAATTTGGCAGGGAAATCCCGAAAACTTAGGAGATCAAGGATTAGAACGACCGTTTAGTGAGAAATTAAAAGAGACCTTAGTGTCTTGGCAAACAAATAGATCTCAACTAAAAGGAATATATATGGATGCTGTAAATTTTGATCAATTAGATGCCTATCGGGAAACCCTGCTTAACCAGATTTTGTGTGAATTGCAATCGAAGGGGTGATTTTTAGTTAGTTGCACGATGCATCATGCCACTAACTAAATAAAGTAGGATCTACGAGTAAATCCCCGAGGCCTTCCATAATAAGTTCAAGGTCGGACTCTTTGAGGGTTAAGTTTTCGAGAGATTCTTGTTGTAGTGGGTTTAAAAAGCTGTCCACGCCGCCTCCAATTCCTAGTGAGCTGGCAAGTCCATTGGCTACGTGAATGACACTGGCCAGTTCTGCGTAATTTCCAGCGCCGGAGGGGAAATGATGATAGGAAATGGCGGCCACAAGATCCTCAGGTAAATTCCAACGTTTGGCTAGCAATCCGCCGACTGTGGCGTGATTATACCCAATTACTTTTTCTTCAAGCTCTACATAGGAAAGTTTAGCTTCACTCACCTTTTTTAAAAGATAAGGACCCACCTCCTGAACATAAATAGAGATAATTAGTTTTCCAATATCATGCAGTAAGCCAGCGGTAAAGGCAACATCTCCGAAAGGGAGCTTTAATTTTTGACACAAACGTTTTGCTGTCATGGCGGTAAGCATGGAATGTTTCCAGAGTCCCTCTTGTTCAATCTCGTACCCATTAAGTTGGGTCTTCAGTAAGGGGGCGACAGCGGAAACCATTGCTAATCCTTGAGTTGCCTGAAAACCAAGCACGACGATGGCTTCCTGAAGAGACGAGATTCGCCTCGCGTAACCATAGTAGGAGGAATTGGCTTGTCGGAGCATGCCAGCAGCCAGTGCAGGGTCCTGGGCTATCACGGTTTCAAGCTCTCTCACAGATGTAGCAGGATTTTTGGTTAAGGCAATCACTCGAAGAGCGGACGTAGGCAGAGGGGGCAGAGCCTGGATGCGGTTTAATACATGTTCCAACTTGATAGGCAAGAAAAGCCCTCCTTTATCTATTTTTGTACCAGTCAGAAAGTATAAGTTTCGGGTGGCATAAGTGCAACTAAGGCGACCGCCTTCGCCAAGGCTGACAGAATGACTAATACGTGCGAAGACAGTGTCTTCGGGCGCTAGCCAAGTTTTCTTTATGGCTATTTAAAGAGATGAGTTAGAATTAAACTAATGATACTAAGGACTAAGGCGCCGATGAAGGCACTAGAAAAACTACTAATGGTAAATCCAGGGACAAGCTTGGCTGTCAAGGCTAGCATGGTCCCATTAAGGACGAGGGTAAATAACCCTAAGGTTAAAAGTTGCAACGGAAAAGTAAAAAATGAAAAAACGGGTCGTACGAGAGTATTAACAAGCCCCCAAACGAGAGCAGCCATGATGGCGGTCGATAGACCAGCTAGTTGAAGGCCTGGAACAATCATAGTCATCAGAATGAGTGCCAGAGCATTGATTAATAAACGCCCAATTAGTCCAAACATTAAAGAGTCCTCCTTTAACTGCATTTTTTTAGGATAGCAAGGGAAAACTAGTCTAAAGAATTAAGGTGGAGCTTCGAAAGGAGCGTGTCCCATGTCAAAAAGAGTGCGATCCCTTTTAATTGTTATTTCCTTATGTCTTAGTTTAACAATAACAGGCTGTGGTCTACAAGCCCTTTTAGGAATCAAAAACAAAACTTCTTCAACTACAAAGGGGGGGACAGAGCCCGTTATTGCCGTTTCTTTAAACCCAGACGATCCAAACAAACTATTAATTTCCAAAGGAATCGACGATCTGGCGAAGAAAGAAAATGCCAAAGTGAAGTATATGGACCAAAGTGGAGCGAGCACAAGCACAGAATCCCCTTTGAAAGGGGCTAAGATTCTAATTTATCAGGGAGGAGATGCAAGTCTTTTACAGAAATCCCAAACAGATAAAATTCCAATTTTGGCCTTAACTAAACTTCCAACAGGGGTGAAGCCCGAAGGAATAGTGACTCCAGATCAGGAGAAGGTTGGCGAACTTATGGCCCAATCATTAGTGAGTAAAGTGACGGAGGGTCAGGTCGTAATTTTACAGGATGACCCAAATGAAGGCGGATCCCAGAAACAAGTAGCTGGAAATAGAGCAGTGCTTAGTAAATATCCTAAAATAACTGTACAAACGATTGCCAACCCCCTAGGTTCTGAATCCGTCACCAAGCAAGGGTTAGTGGATTTTCTCCAGAAAAATCCTGGCAAGGTTCAGGGTGTGTTGGCTCAAAACGAAAAATTGGCAGCGATAGCAAACACAGTCCTGAAACAAGCGCAGTTAGATAAGAAGATTATTTTAGTCGGAGGAGAGGCCAGTGTTCCATCCTTAGAACGGATGACCAGCGGTGATCAAGTTGGTGACGTTGATACATCCCCGTATCTTCAGGGTGTCAATGCCTATCAATGGGCTCAAAAAATTATTAAGAAACAGCCATTAGATGTCAACGATTCTATTACAAGTGAGCAAGGGGAAATTCCAGCAAAGATTATTCAGGTTAAAGCTGTTACACCCGATAATCTCGCGGTGGTTCAAAAGAGTTACACTAAGACTCTTCAAAGTGCAGAACAAGATAAGAAACAAAAGGATCAGCAGGCGCAAAAGACACAACAGGGAAGTCAATCTTCACAGAGTAAAGATCAAGGAACCGCCAAAGAAAAGGCCGGTGAGAAGCAAGGGACAAGTGGTGGAGGAGATCAGGCTCAAGGGAAGTCGAGTTCTATCCCTGCAGGGGTCCAAAAAGTTACGGAACGGATAAAGACGGAAACAACGCGCGAGTATCTAGATGCTCAAGGAAAAGTTATTGGTACCGAGAAAACTGCCAACGAGCAGGTCAAGACCGTTCCCCCGGAAATGTTAAAGCAACAGACCGAGCAAACAAGTGATACGTCGAAATCTCAAGGTCAGGGGGATCAGTCGAAGGATAAAGGGAAATAAGGAAAATACTTAAAGTCGAAGGTGCCTTCGACTTTAAGTCTATATTAGGGGCAGAAGGAATGCATTTTTGGAGGTCTTCACTTGGTAATGGTTGGGGTTGATGGGAAGTGTTGGAACTCTTGCGAAGTAAATATAAATTTGAATAAGCAAAGCCTTAGATGTAAAATAAACTAAGAAGAATTATAATCATTAAGTTCTTCAATTGAAGGATTTAATGATTATTTTCGTCATTTCTAGATTATATTTATGGAAAGGGAGATCGGAGCATGGAATTTCGTTTGCATGCCCCTTACCAACCTTCAGGAGATCAGCCTCAGGCTATAGACGAGCTTATCGCTGGAGTAAATGAAGGTCGGAGATATCAAACATTGCTCGGAGTTACAGGCTCGGGCAAGACGTTTACGATGGCTAATATAATAACGAAGGTGCAGCGGCCAACACTGATTCTGGCCCATAACAAAACATTGGCTGCGCAATTGTATAGCGAATTTAAAGAGTATTTCCCTGAAAATGCCGTGGAATACTTTGTGAGTTACTATGATTATTACCAACCAGAGGCGTATGTTCCCTCCAGCGATACGTTTATCGAGAAGGACGCTTCGATCAACGACGAGATCGAAAAACTGCGTCACTCGGCGACTGCTGCGCTTTTGGAGCGGCGTGATGTGATTGTGGTGGCCAGCGTTTCCTGTATTTACGGTTTAGGTTCACCGGAGGAGTATCGCGATCTTGTACTTTCGCTACGGCAGGGACAAGTCGTGGATCGTAACGAGATTTTGCGTAAGCTCATTGCCATTCAATATGATCGTAATGATGTGGCTTTTACCCGGGGAACATTTCGAGTAAGAGGGGATGTCGTGGAGATCTATCCCTCGAGTTCCAGTGAACGGGTGATTCGGGTGGAAATGTTCGGCGATGAAATCGAACATATTTACGAGATCAATGTGCTAACCGGGGAGATACTAGCGGAACGGAACCATGTCTCGATTTTCCCAAATTCGCACTATGTCACTGCCCACGAAAAGGTCATGGAGGCTGCTGAGAATATCGAGCAAGAGCTGGAGGAACGACTTAAGGTCTTCGAATCGGAGAACAAACTTCTCGAAGGACAACGCTTGGAACAGCGAACACGCTATGACTTAGAAATGCTCCGAGAAATGGGTTTTTGCAATGGGATCGAAAATTATTCCCGTCACTTGACCTTCCGTGAGCCAGGGGAGACCCCCTATACCTTACTTCATTATTTCCCAGAGGATTTCCTCCTTTTTGTGGATGAATCCCACGTTTCACTTCCCCAGGTCAGAGGCATGTATGAAGGAGACCGATCACGTAAAACCACATTAGTGAACTATGGTTTTCGCCTCCCGTCAGCGTTGGATAATCGACCGCTGAGGTTTGCCGAATTTGAACGGAAGATTAAGCAAAGCATCTATGTAAGCGCGACCCCAGGGCCTTATGAATTGGAGCACTGTCCGACGGTGGTAGAACAGATTATTCGTCCCACGGGGTTGTTGGATCCGGAGATTCATGTCCGCCAAACTAAGGGTCAGATCGATGATTTGCTTGGGGAAATCAGAGCGCGGATCGCTAAAAATGAGCGAGTTCTCGTGACGACTCTAACTAAGAAGATGGCCGAGGATTTGACGGATTACCTTAAAAACTTAGAGATTAAGGTTAAGTACCTCCACTCGGACATTAAGACACTTGAACGAGTGGAAATCCTTCGGGAGCTTCGCCTTGGGGACATTGACGTGGTGGTTGGGATTAACCTTCTGCGGGAAGGACTTGACTTGCCAGAGGTGTCTCTGGTGGCAATTCTCGACGCCGACAAAGAAGGATTCCTTAGATCAGACCGCTCGCTCATTCAGACCATTGGTCGAGCAGCCCGCCACGCCCAGGGTAAAGTCATCATGTATGGCGACAAGATCACCCGCTCAATGCAGCTTGCCCTGGATGAGACGAATCGACGTCGAACGATCCAAAAGGCCTGGAACGATAAAATGGGAATTACTCCCCAAACCATCTATAAGAAGGTTCATGACGCACCAGAGGCAACCAAAGTTGCCGAAATGAAAAAGGCCTACGGCTCAAAACTCCCTCCCGAAGAGCTAGCCAACCTTATTAAGAGCCTAGAAGACGAAATGCGCCTAGCAGCCCGAGACTTGGATTTTGAACGAGCCGCTGAAATCCGAGATGCTATGATTGAGCTAAAAGGGGAAGAAAATAAATACAAAATGACCAGTCAACAACGAGGGAATGCTAGGTATAAGCGATCAAAGCGAGAAAGCAAGAAGTGAAGCAGAGCATGGAACTCCCACTTATAGAAGTGGGAGTCTTGGAAGTGGATAAAATGCAAGTCAAGAACCGTCCCCAACTTGCATCCTAGATTAGGAGGCCAATCATGACCCAAGACTACCTACGCGTGCGGGGTGCACGCGCTCATAACTTAAAAAACATCAACATCGATATCCCACGTGACAAACTAGTCGTAATCACTGGATTGTCCGGCTCAGGGAAATCATCCCTAGCCTTTGATACAATTTATGCCGAAGGACAGCGACGTTATGTGGAATCTCTTTCAGCTTATGCCCGCCAGTTCTTGGGCCAAATGGACAAGCCAGATGTGGATTCCATCGAGGGTCTTTCTCCAGCCATTTCCATTGACCAGAAGACGACCAACCGCAATCCTAGGTCGACAGTGGGCACGGCGACAGAGGTTTCAGATTATCTTCGTCTGCTGTATGCTCGGATCGGGCATCCCCACTGTCCCAAGTGTGGGCGAGGGATTTCTCAGCAAACGATTCAGCAAATGGTAGACCAGCTCATGTGTTTACCTGAGCGCACCAAATTGCAGATCTTGGCTCCGCTCGTGAAGGGGAAAAAAGGAGAACATCAAAAGGCCTTGGAGGACGTTCGCAAGGCTGGGTATGTCCGCGTGCGTGTGGACGGGGAAACAAGGGACCTTAGTGAAGAGATCAAACTGACCAAGAACAAAAAACACTCCATTGAAGTCGTGATTGATCGTATTTCCCTGAAGCCTGAAAGCGCCGAACGTTTAGCGGATTCTTTGGAAACAGCGCTCAAACTCGGCGAAGGGAATCTCATCGCGGACATTATCGACGGAGAGGAGATGCTCTTCAGCGAGAACTTCGCCTGTCCAGATTGTGGGATCGCTCTCGAAGAGATTTCCCCTCGACTTTTTTCCTTTAACAGTCCCTATGGTGCTTGCCCTGCGTGTACTGGACTAGGGGCAAATCTTGTAGTCGACATCGACCTGCTCATTCCGGACCGTTCCCTGTCTATGGCAACCGGGGCGATAGCACCTTGGGCAAAATCTACCTCAACCTATTACCCCAAAATGATGGGGGCCGTAGCTCAGAACTTGGGATTTGGGATGGAAACCCCCTTAAAAGAACTCACGGATCACCAGTGGAAAGGATTGCTCTACGGAACAGAGAGCCCTATTTCGTTCCAGTATCAGAATATCTTCGATCAATTAAAGACGTATAATACCAACTTCGAAGGACTTGTCCCCCTTTTCGAACGCAGGTACCGGGAGTCAACTTCAGAAATGGTGCGTGCCGAAATCGAAGGATATATGAGTGAAAACCCTTGCCCAGAGTGTCAAGGGAAACGCCTGAAACCAGAAGCGTTAGCCGTGAAGGTGGGCGGAATCTCTATTGATGATTTGACTCGTCTTCCGATTATAGAAACACTAAGTTTCCTCAATAAACTGAGCCTCACGCCGAAAGAAGAAACCATTGCCCACCAGATTTTGAAGGAAATCAGAGAGAGACTTGGATTCCTGATGAACGTTGGTTTGGACTATCTGACCCTCGGACGGGCAGCTGGTTCACTCTCAGGTGGAGAAGCACAGCGCATTCGTCTTGCGACACAGATCGGGTCAAGCCTAATGGGGGTCCTTTATGTCCTAGATGAACCGAGTATTGGGCTTCACCAGCGAGATAATGCTCGTTTGCTTACAACCCTTAAACATTTAAGGGACCTCGGAAATACCCTGATTGTGGTAGAGCATGATGAGGATACGATGGTTGCCGCAGACCATATTATTGATATCGGTCCTGGAGCTGGGGCTCACGGCGGGCGGGTTGTGGCCGAGGGCACGATTGAGGAAATCAGGGCCAATAAAGACTCCATCACAGGGCAGTATTTGAGTGGTACAAAACAGATTGCAGTGCCCAAGCATCGTCGACAGCCGAACGGAAAGTGGCTTGAAGTTTCTGGCGTACGAGAAAACAACCTGAAAAATATCCATGTGCGCATCCCTTTAGGGGTCTTCACCTGTGTGACCGGAGTTTCCGGCTCAGGTAAAAGTACCTTGGTCAACGAGATCATCTATAAAGGACTTGCGTCCAAACTTAATGGAGCAAGGCTTCGTGCTGGGGCTCATGATCGGTTGGAGGGGTTGGAGCATCTGGAAAAGGTCATTGAAATTGATCAATCTCCGATCGGGCGGACTCCTCGCTCAAACCCCGCAACCTATACCGGTGTTTTCGATTTTATCCGAGAACTCTTTTCCATAACCCCAGAGGCCAAGGTGCGGGGTTACAAACCAGGACGGTTTAGCTTTAATGTCAAAGGCGGACGCTGTGAGGCCTGCCGTGGAGATGGAATTATCAAGATTGAGATGCATTTCTTGCCGGATGTCTACGTTCCATGTGAAGTGTGTGAAGGAAAGCGGTATAACCGTGAGACCTTAGAAGTGCGTTATAAAGGAAAAAGTATTGCAGAAGTCCTAGAGATGACCGTGGATGAAGCAGTGGAGTTTTTCAAAGTAGTCCAAAAAATTGCCCGCAAATTCCAGACGATGCAGGATGTGGGGCTTGGCTACATTCGTCTGGGGCAACCCGCAACCACATTATCTGGGGGAGAAGCACAGCGTATTAAACTTGCCACAGAGTTGAGCCGACGCAGCACGGGGAAGACGATATATATTCTTGATGAACCGACGACAGGCTTGCACACTGCAGACATAGACAAGCTCCTTCATGTCCTTCATCGTTTGGTGGATGCTGGGGATACGGTACTCGTCATTGAGCATAATCTTGATGTTATCAAAACGGCAGACTGGCTTATTGACCTTGGACCGGAAGGGGGAAACCGAGGCGGAGAAGTCGTAATCGCAGGGACACCGGAGGAGATCGCTGCTTTCCCACCATCCTATACAGGGCAGTATTTAAAGCGTTATTTAGGCTAGTTTAGCTTGTGAGCTAGCTTAATTCTTGATAGATCAAAAGGATGACGACATAAGGGATTTGTCTCGAAATAATTTGTCAAAAGGGAAAGGAAAGTCCCTTCAATTGTCGAATGAAGAGTTAGCAAGGAGTGGCAAAGGTATTGGCGATTCGATTAGTAGCTATGGATCTTGATGACACATTGCTTAGGGATAATTGGACGATCTCTCCCCGTGTCGTAAAAGCGATTCAAAAAGCACAGGCACAGGGTGTTAAAATGACTATTGCAACCGGGCGGATGCCCATTTCTACGCGTCCCTATGCAGAACAACTGGGGCTGGATGTCCCCGTGATCACGTACCATGGGGCGATGATCCAACAAGTTTTAAGTGGAGAGATTCTATTTCGGCGCGTTATCCCCAGCTCGTTGGCTGCAGAGATTGTCCAAGATGTTGCGGATCGAGGGCTTTATGCTCAAGTTTATCTCAAAGATCGAGTTATTACTCCCCAAGTGAATGAATGGTCACGGGAGTATGCTCGGATCGCAAGTGTTCATATTGAGGAAGCAGACCTGTCCATCCTGCTTTCCCAGGAACTAGAAGGGGTAGAGAAGATCCTCCTTATGGCTGAGGAAACGGAGCTCGATCAATTGGCCCCCTTGTTGGGACAACGCTATGGGGAAAAGGTGCACATTACAAAATCAAAGCCCTGTTTCTTGGAGATGACGGATTGTACCGTCAATAAGGGTGTCGCTTTAGCCGCTTTGGCAAAACAATTTGGAATTGCCCAAGAAGAGGTTATGGCCATCGGGGATAGTTTCAATGATTTGGAAATGATTAAATACGCGGGTGTAGGAGTGGCCATGGGAAATGCTCGCCAGGAAATTAAGGAACAGGCGGATATCGTAACGACCACCAATGAGGAAGACGGAGTCGCGGAGGCCATTGAACGATATGTTTTGGATAGAATTTTGTAGGGGCACGATGCATTGTGCCTGAACGTGACAAAAAGGGAAAAAGATAAGAATTAATGAGTGGAGGATTTTGAAATGGATATGAAAACAGTTCGCCAAACTGCGCGGGAAAAGCTCAAGGGGTTTTGTCGGGTTTGCCCCGAATGTAATGGAAAGGTCTGTGCAGGGGAAGTTCCGGGCATGGGAGGGTTGGGTACTGCGGCATCGTTTAAAAATAACGTGGAAGCACTGGCAGCGTTTCGCCTAAATATGAGAACACTTCACGCTGCTAAAAACCCAGATACAAGGTACAAACTGTTTGGTCAAGAGCTTTCAACTCCGATTCTTGGTGCACCTATTACCGGGAATGTGTATAACATGGGTGGTGCTTTGAATGAAGAGGAATGGGCAGAGGCCATCATTCAGGGATGTCTTGCGACAGGAACCATAGGGTGTACTGGGGACGGAGCAGACCCTGCTATGTATAATTCCGGAGTGGATGAGATTATTAAAGCCCAAGGCCGTGGGATTCCGTTCATTAAACCACGGGAGCAGGAAGAAGTTCTCAAATATCTGCGACGTGCGGAGGAAGCAAAGGTCCTTGCGGTGGGCATGGATACAGATGGAGCTGGCCTGGTCACGATGGCTTTAAAGGGTCAGCCTGTTGGGCCAAAAACTAAAGATGAAATGAAAGAGATCATTTCTAGCACGTCTTTGCCCTTTATTATAAAAGGAATTATGACGGTGGACGAAGCTGAAATGGCCCTGGAGGTGGGTGCTGCTGCACTTGTCGTATCGAATCACGGAGGACGAGTGCTTGATCACACGCCAGGGACGGCTGAAATTGTCTCGGAAATTGCTGCTGTGGTTGATGGACGAATTCCTGTGATTGTTGACGGCGGAGTTCGAACCGGTACGGATGTTTTAAAAATGTTGGCACTTGGTGCGGATGCAGTCCTGATTGGCAGGCCACTCGTAATTGCGGCTTATGGCGGAGGTGCCGAAGGAGTTGCCTTAGCGATTAACACAATGACCAATGAACTCAAACAAGCTATGATTTTGACGGGTTGCCCAACTCTAAACGATATAACGATGGATGTTTTGTATTAAATTATAATAAGAAAAAGACGGTACAGGCACTTTCTGTCTCAAACGGAATATATTTATGAAAATCAGCGTAAAGGACTCAGAGATCTTAAGGATAAGTTGAACTCTTCACTCATCTAGGAACTAAATATGTGATACTCGGCATTCTGATCTTGGACTACGGATTTCGAACCTCGAATCTCAACTATGGGCAAGGTAGGGACAGACATAATGTGGAAAAATAATGGGCAAACATGGCGCGCAACTCTTGTGATGTTGACACTTCTGTCAAGTGTATATCTGAGTGGATGCCAACAGGACACGTCGACGAAGGCGATGGTTTCTTTGGCAGGGACGACTGTACCATCTCAAACTTCGGAGTTAGCAAGTGAGGGGAAAGAAATTCCGCATTCTCCGGACATCCCACAAGGACCCATTCCAGAACAAAAAAATGGAACACCCCCTGAGACAGTTCCGCCAATAACTGACCAGACCCCTACGGTTCTGGTCGACGAAAGTGACAATAATCCCGCGCCCACGCCCCCGCCGGCTCTTCCTCAAACACCAATTCATCCATACTATGACTTGAGTGGGACCCCACCGAGTGCACCTGGGTTGGCTATGCGCGTAAGAATCTTTAACGAAGAGCCACCAAAGATTGCCTATTTGACGTTTGATGACGGACCTTATCCCGAAACGACTCCTCGTATCCTTAAAATCCTTCAGGATGAGGGTGTAAAAGCAACATTTTTCGTCTTAGGCAAGCAAGTTGAGAGCTATCCAAATCTTTTGAAGGCCGAATACGATCAAGGGGAAGGAATCGGTAATCACAGCTATTCTCATAATTACCATTTACTTTATCGTAGCCCTGAGGCCTTTATTGCTGAAATTAAACAAACGGAAGAACTCATTTTTAAGACGATTGGAATCCGCCCCAGGATTGTGCGGGCGCCCGGAGGAACCCAGGGCCATTTTCATGTCAATTATTACAATGCACTGGATGCTGCGGATTACTTGATTTATGATTGGAATGTAAGCAGCGGAGATGCTGCAGCCTCTCACGTCCCGGCTAATCAACTCGTCCGTAATATTGAAAGTCAAGTACCTGGTCGGACGAGAATTGTTATCCTGATGCATGACGCCGGTGCTAAGGTCACAACCGTTGATGCGCTTCCCCGGATTATACAGTATCTCAAGCAACAGGGATACGCTTTCGGGGTGCTTACACCAAAAGTTGCACCAGTTCTTTTCCCAGGCGGATTTCATGGCTAAAGTTTCAATTTCTTCGATCCAATGATTATCAATTGGGGGACTAAACCTCCATTCACATCACAAAAGTAAAAATAATTAACAAAAGCCCCTACAGAATTCTCTCTGCTGGGGCTTTTGTATCCCAATGTTTAAACAGGACGACGAATCAAGGCGCGAATACGCAACTCGTGATCTCCCAGGACTTCGGAAACAGAACGGAACATCTCGTGAAGGTCGTTGACCTTATTATTGATAACCATGAGCGTCGCTATGATATCACTTTCTTCATGCTTTTCTAACCAACTCAGGCGATTATCAATACTGTCAAGCCGTTGATCGACCTGATCAAAGCGTTGATCCACTTGGATGAAGCGTTGATCGACCTGATCAAAGCGTTGATCCACTTGGATGAAGCGTTGATCGACCTGATCAAAGCGTTGATCCACTTGGATGAAGCGTTGATCGACCTGATCAAAGCGTTGATCCACTTGGATGAAGCGTTGATCGACCTGATCAAAGCGTTGATCCACTTGGATGAAGCGTTGGTCAACCTGATCGAAGCGTTCAGTCATGTCTTGGCGAAGGGATTTAATCTCCGCTAAAATTAGAACTTGAAATTCCTCATTGGTCATGTATAAAACATCCTTTCAATGAGATTCTCTATTGTTAAGTTTAGCATATTCGATTTAAAGGATCCATACCTATTTTACGCATCAAAGATGCCCACTTGTATGAGTAAGTAAGTTAGTGGGTATTCAGTTGCTTGTTTCGAATGCCTAGACATCCGAGCGAACCGGACCATGTCCAAAGCAATGTGCCCGCAGGTGAGCACAAGGATGAGAGTCTTTCGCCACGTTTGTGTGTGAGAGGCCCTCTCTTATGTCGATTATTGTATAAATGTGTAGAATATCTTTTAATGAACTAACAAGGATTTCCCCTGTATATTATAGAATATTACATTTAAGTATTAAATTAATTTCAGAGGATTATTTTGGGGGATGGTATTTTGGTACTTGAAGAAAGAGCTGTTAAACCTCTAACCTTATTAAAAGAGAAAGACTTTACTCTCTTACTAATCGGGCAATTCGTATCCGCTTTAGGAGATAAGCTCCACTATGTTGCGTTAGGTGTCTTGATTTTTAGATTGACAGGGAGCGCGTTGGAATTAGGCAAGATGACTTTTGCCACGTTCCTACCCTATTTATTGTTTGGACTCATCGCAGGCGCCTATGTCGATCGTTGGGACAAAAAACGCACAATGATATCTGCCGATTTATTTAGGGCAGTGATTGTTGGCTTAATTCCTTTCTTGATTGGTTACTCAATAAACTTAGTTTATCTTTTAACGTTTCTTAGTACTACGGCGAACTTGTTCTTTAGCCCAGCAAAAATGGCTGTCATTCCGGCAATTTTCACCAAGGAGAAGATTCTCACGGCGACGTCTATGGCTGAGACTGTCGAAAACATTACGGAAATCTTAGGGTATGCCTTGGCTGGTGTTTTAATCATGTTTTTCCCTATTCAAAAGGTATTTTATTTTGATTCTTTGACGTTTTTGTGCTCGGCACTGGCAATTTTCGCGATGAGTTTTAAATTTGAAACGAGGGATCAAGCAGACAGAACGTTAGATAAGGAAAATGAGCCGCATATTTTTCAGGATATTATCGAGGGGTTAAGCTACATATGGAAAACAAAGAAACTAGTCTTCACATTACTTTCGTACTGTTTTGTCTTACTGATTTTCAGTGGCTTTAGTCCGTTGATTTTTGTCTATGCCTTAGATACGCTTAAGACATCAACCGCCGGACTAGGGGTCCTTGAGGCGAGCGCGGCGGTGGGTATCACGATAGGAAGTCTAGCGCTTAGTGTTTGGGGAAATCGTATGAGCAAGGAACAGTTGGTGCTCTGGGGTTATTTCATCTCCGGTATTACGATAGCAATTTTGGGAATTTTCCCTTGGTATCCCCTGGCACTTATCGGGTTTTTTATGACGGGGGTTTCGAACGCCATGTTCTTGATTCCCATACAGAGTATCTTTCAGGAGGAGACAGTGGCTCCAATGCGAGGAAGAGTTTTCAGTGCTCGCTTTGCTTTGACTCGCGTGGCCTTTATGGGTTCCGTGAGTATTCTGACGTTTGGTGCCACTAAAATTGGGGTGGAAAAGGTTTTCGTGTTTTCAGGGTTAAGCTTACTCCTGGGGACTATGATCTTGTTGGGGTATACTTATGTGCAAGCGAAGAAGGTTTCTGAGACTATTTCCAAGACTGTCTAACAGAAGGGGAACTTCTTCACCCTAAGCTTACTGTGAAAGACCGTTGATTTCGCCTCCTAGAAATTAGATTAAGAATGTTCTAAAAAGAGCAGGGTAATTTTCGTCCTGTTCTTTTGTTGTTCCGGCCTTTCGCCTGATTAAGAAAGGATCTCGGATTATCTGGCACAGGAATTGCATTACAGAGGCCAAACCGCTATACTTAGGGCGAAGGGAGGTGTCGATCTTGAAGGTTCTATTAGTGGCCTTTAATGCTAAATATGTTCATACCAACCTAGCCCTTCGCTATTTACTCGAAGGTGTGCGCTCAGTCAATTCGGACGTTTCCTTGCGGGAATTTAGCATAAACGATCATCTTGATCAAATTGCAGGGGAAATTTATGAAGCCAAGGCCGACGTCATTGGCTTTTCAAGTTATATCTGGAACATCAAAGAAATAGTGGCGGTAATCAGACATCTTCACCCGGTATGCCCGAATGTGCGTTTTGTGATCGGGGGCCCAGAAGTTTCCTTTGAGGCGGAGAAATTTCTCCTTGAACATCTTGAGGTGGATGCCCTTGTTGTCGGAGAAGGAGAAAAGACATTCTTGGAGCTCCTCCGGACGTGGCAAAACGGCGGTGATCTAGCTCAGGTTCCAGGCATTGCTTGGAACGAGAACGGCAAAATCTTTGTCAATCCGCCGCGCCAGGCGGCGCCTGATTTAAATGATCTGCCGCTTCCCTACACAGAAAATGAAGACTTTACAGGCCGAATTGTCTATGTGGAAACAACTAGGGGATGCCCATTTAACTGTCAATATTGTCTATCCTCAACCTTTCAGGGGGTGCGGTTTTTAGAGGCTGAGCGGTTTCGCCATATGTTTCGGCTTTTACTGGAAAGCGGTGCCCGTACCATAAAGTTTGTAGATCGAACCTTCAATGCTCATAAGCGTCATGCCTTGGGGATTTTGGATATCGTACGGGCAGAAAGCGAATGCCTCCCGGATGCTCAGCGTGTTCGGGTACATTGCGAAATGGCAGGGGACCTATTGGATGACGAGTGGATGGAATACTTCAGAAATTATCCGCTGGGTTTAATCCAATTAGAAATTGGGGTGCAATCCACGCACCAACCGACTCTGGAGATTGTTTCCCGTCGCCAAAACTTTAACGCTTGGAAAAAATATGTACCAGAAATGAAGGGCTTAGGGATACCTTTACACCTTGACCTGATTGTTGGGTTACCGGAGGAAAACTGGACAGATTTCCGGACATCGTTTAACGACGTTTACCAAGTCGAACCGGATATGCTGCAACTTGGATTTTTAAAAGTACTTAAAGGATCGGGACTTAGACTACAAAGCAAGCGTTATGGTCTCGTGTTCACTCCAGATCCGCCCTACACGATCTTAGAAACTCCAGTTTTAACACATAGTGAAATACTTCAATTACAACGCATGGAAGATGTGCTCGATAAATATTATAATTCAGGGAAGTTTGTTCATGCCTTGCGAGAAGTTCTCAAATTGTTTCCATCCCCGTTTGACTTTTACGATGCGTTTGCAGAGCTATGGCAGCAACGGGGTTGGTTTCAGAGGCAGTGGCAGGGGAAAGCCTTATTTGATAAGTTATGGGAATTCGTCGACAATCAAGATGTCCTCGTGTGGGACGGAATCCGCGACGCTCTGCGTTTTGATTATTACCTGTGGGAGCGCCCGAATGTCGTACCTGACTATCTTAGGCCTGAAATCGGCTTGAACACTGAAGAAGCGAATCAGTGGAAATCTAAGCAGGAAGATATTCGCCGAGATGGTTATTGGCAAGAGGTGGTACCGGAGTTCATAGAAATGGATCGACGTCAGTGGGGTCGCAACACAGCAGTGGCCTATTTCAGCTCGGATATCTTACAGGAGGATGAACAGAAAACTCCGTGCTGGTATCTGTTCCATTATCGACAAGGGAAGGTGAGGCCCTATCGGTATGAAGGATGATTCACCTAATAAACCTCACTAAATTTGAAGGCAGGTCAAATGCCGGATTATGGAGTGCAGCAAAATGACTTCTCAGAGTTATCTGCGCAGAACCATAGCGCTATGGTTCTGCATCATAATACTAGTTATTGTTGCCACGGGGTGTGCGAAACTACCTCAGACTGGACAGCCTGGTGGCCCCGCCCCCGCGGTCGTGGATGTCTGGCATTCCTTGCAGGGAGCTGAGGCAGACGCTCTGCAAGTGCAGGTTCAAGCCATCATGAAGTCACATCCTGAAGTGATCATCAAACTTAAATATGTCCCAGAGCAAAATTTTGTAGCCTTTTCCTATCAAGCGGAAGCAGGAGGGGAAGGACCGGAGATTTTTCTTGCCAGAAGGGAGATTATCCGCCAGCTCTATGAGCAGGGGTCCTTGGCTAAGGCAGTATACACAGATCAAGAGGGGTTTCCTGCTGCTTTGGCGAGCTTTCGATTTGGGGGGGTGGAGTATGCACTTCCTTGGTTGACTGATGTTCCTTTGCTTTACTTTAGAACAGATACAGCGGGTGTTCCTGCTAGCTTGGCAGATCTGTTCTCAACTAAAGGGGGGGTCTCAGTTGCTTCCGCGGACACTGCCACACTTTCGGCCTGGTGGAATGGGCAAGGTGGACGGCTCATGAATGGGGGAAACCCAGCTATGGATGATCCCAGCAATGTTGCTTTCCTTCAACAACTCTTGACTTGGAGGAATGCCAAAGCCCTTCGAATCGAACCAACGGCACTTACTGCCTTTGCGAGTGGGCAAACCCCCTATGTGATTGCGGGGGCAAGTCAAGCGAGTCTCTTAACTCAGCAAAATGTTCCTTGGGGGAGCATGCAACTAGCTGACTTGGTGAGTGGACAAGGAAAACCGCTTTTAGGCATGACACTGGGAATCGCAAACTCTGAGATTAAAACGAAGGAAGCGATGATGCCCGCGATTCAAATCGTTGAAAAAGCACTGCTCACCCCGGAAGTGGAAGGGGCGTTGCTGAAAGCTGGACGGCTTCTTCCAGCCAATATGGGGTATTATCAAAGTGCAGAGGCCCAGAAAGGCGTTTTTCCTCAGGCCAATCTGGCACTTTCTAAGGCGTTGGTTTTAGAAGGGAATGCCCCAGAGTGGAAGTTAATTCCCCTACAAGATACGGCGTGGAACAACGCTTTAGCAGGTAATGCTACTCCACAAGACGCCCTGGCTAGTGGGCAAGGGCAAGCCGTTAAAATCATATCAGCTAAGGGACAGCCGTAATCTAAATAGAGGAGGGGGTGAAGAAAATGGATAATAGTGAATTAGAACTCATTGTCATCACGGGTTTATCTGGAGCTGGAAGGACTCAGGCCATGCAAAGCCTAGAAGACCAAGGGTTTTTCTGTGTCGACAATTTACCACCGACCTTTCTCGTGAAATTTGCGGACCTTTGTGCCCAGTCACGTGGAAAGGTCTCCAAAGCAGCGATTGTCTGTGATTTGCGCGGGGGAGAATTCTTTTCCTCACTCAGTGAGGCCTTAAGTAATTTAGAGAAGGAAGGTTTTCATCTTCAAGTCCTCTTTTTGGACGCTTCGGATGAAACCTTGATTCGACGTTATAAAGAATCGCGGCGTCGGCATCCTCTTTCTCCTCAAGGACGAGTCTTAGATGGGATTCAGGCCGAACGCCAGCAACTGGAGGACTTGAGAATTAGGGCAGACACAATTATTGACACGTCGGACTTAAGCTCCCAACAACTCCGCAGCCAAGTGGCTGAGCTTTTTGGTAAAACGCAGGGGCTGGGCCAAATGGCTGTTTCAGTCATCTCCTTTGGTTTTAAATATGGAATTCCGCTGGATGCGGACCTTGTCATGGATGTGCGCTTTCTACCGAATCCGTTTTATATCCAAACATTACGCCCTCTGACCGGCGAGCACACCTTGGTTCAGGATTATGTCTTTGGAAATACGATGGCCCAAGAATTTATGGAGAAGTACTTGGCTTTATTGGAATTTATTCTTCCGAATTATGTTAAAGAGGGAAAAACCCATTTGGTTATAGGGATTGGGTGTACAGGTGGACAACATCGCTCCGTGGCCATCGCCGAACGGGTAGGGCAATTCTTAACCGAACGTCAGTATGCCATCAGTGTTAAACATCGGGACGCAGCAAAAAATCAAAAGGGTGGAACGGCAAGATGAACTCGAAAATGAGTGAGGGCGTCTCACGCTATTTGAAATGGCTCTACCCCAATCTGAAAGTCAAGCGCTGGTTTATCCTTGCAGTTTTCGGAATTTTCCTTTTCGCTACCGGGTTTTCTGTCATGAATGACGGAGTGGCTCTCGGCTACGCAGAATTACAGTTCCGGGAGATTATTTATAAGATGACGGGCAGCACGCAATATATTGCCGTGCCGACGGGTGCAATCATCAGTTCTCTGGGAATCATTGCCATTATAATAGGCTTTAAACGCATGCTATACTCCATCATTTCGTCCGTACTCCCAGATAACGAGGGAAGAATTGTGGATGTAATTTATGCCCGCCACCATTTGCGCAGAGGGCCGAAGATTGTCGTGGTAGGCGGGGGGACAGGGCTTTCAGCTCTTCTACGTGGCCTAAAGCAATACACTTGCAATCTTACGGCCATCGTTACAGTTTCGGATGATGGGGGTAGTTCGGGGAAATTACGCGACGAAATGGGTATTCAGCCCCCAGGAGATGTGCGAAACTGTCTAGTGGCCTTGGCGGATACAGAAGAGATAATGGATACGCTTTTCTCTTACCGTTTTGAAAGCGGAGCACTGGAGGGGCATAGTTTAGGGAACCTTCTTCTGGCAGGGCTAACTGATACCTTTGGGGATTTCCAAAAGGGGATTGAACAGATCAGTAAGGTGTTTGCTATTCGTGGTCATGTGTTTCCCTCCACCTTGGAACAAGTTGTACTCATAGCAGACTTAGAGGATGGGACCCGTGTAAGGGGGGAAACATCGGTTCGAGATACCGAGGGGAAAATTCGTCGAGTTTATCTAGAACCTTATGATTGCACCCCTTTGCCTGATGCTATGCAGGCCTTAGAAGAGGCGGATCTTATTGTACTGGGCCCGGGAAGTCTCTATACGAGCGTGCTGCCCAATCTATTGGTAGAAGGTCTCCAAGCTAAAATCCGAGCAGTGAAAGCCCCTTGTGTCTATGTTTGCAATGTTATGACGGAAAAAGGAGAGACGGACAATTACCGAGTGTCGGATCACCTTAAAGCGATTCTGGATCACTGCGGTGCGGGCTTTGTAGATGCGGTACTTGCCAATAAAGGGGCCATCACAGCGCCAATTCTAAAACGGTATGTTGAAGAAGAAGCGGTTCCAGTGATTACTGATCCCAAAGTGGTGGAGAAAATGGGTGCCAAGTATTTTGAAGCCAATTTAGTGCAAGAGGAGAATGTTGTTCGCCACGATTCAGATCGGCTGGCTAAGGAACTCATTCGTTTGCTTTTCCGTTTAAAACCCATGGGAGAGCGCATTGCTTTAGTCGATTCGTACTTACTCGCTCAAAAGCTCCGCAAAGATTAAACTCGAGGTGCGATGTGCGATGCTCGATGCGCGAATGGAGACGTTCGATATCGAACGTATTAAACGTTTCCATTCGAACCTCGCGCCTCGTGCATCGATGAGGGGGTTGAGAAGTTGTCCTTTAGTGCTGTTACCAAAGAAGAACTTGCACGCTTAAGTGGTCAGAAACCCTGTTGTGAGTTAGCAGAATTAGCTGCTTTAGTCCGCATGGACGGCACGCTCCAAATCAGTGGTAATCAACAGTATGCTTTGAATGTGATCACGGAAAGTGCTCCGGTGGCGCGTAAGATCTTTCGCTTGGCTAAGGATGTGTTAAAGCGACCGGTGGATATTGTCGTTCGACGCAAACTTAGGCTTCGCAAAAATAACTCCTATTTAGTTAAAATCTACCCTCGTGGGCTGGAAGACTTACAAAACTTAGGTCTCGTTGACGAAGAAGGACAAATTTATAACGGGATCCTCCCTAATCTCATTAAAAAACGCTGTGATCAAAAAGCTTATTTACGAGGAGCGTTTTTGGCTGGGGGCTCGATTAATAACCCGGAAGGGACCTATCACCTGGAAATCGTCAGCAATGATGAGCAACATGCCAAAGCCTTATGTCAGTTGATTAACCGTTTTAAATTAGGGGCTAAGGTGAGCATGCGCAAGCATTTATATGTGGTCTATATTAAAGAAAGTGAACACATAGTAGAATTTATTGGTCTTATAGGAGCGCATCACGCACTTTTAGAGTTTGAAAATGTCCGCGTGCTCAAAGATGTCCGGAATCAAGTGAATCGCCTCGTCAATTGTGAAACTGCAAATCTCGATAAAATCGTCGATGCCGCTGTGCGTCAGTTGGAGAACATTCAACTTATTGCGGAAACGATAGGACTTCAGTCTTTGCCGCCCACCCTTCGGGACTTAGCGGAACTTCGAATCGAATATTCGGAGGCTAGTTTAAAAGAACTTGGGGAAATGTTACGGCCAAAGGTCGGGAAATCTGGCGTCAATCACCGGATGAGAAAGATCGATGAATTGGCTGAGCGAATCAGGAACCAAAAGGTGGGAAACCTAGAGTAAAGAATATGTAACGTAAAAGTCGGAGATGTGGGGGGAATAAGGTGCGGTTAGGGTATGGTTTGAGTCTAGAGCAAACTCAGAAACTAATTATGACGCCAGAATTGCGCCAAGCAATTACCATTTTGCAGTTGTCCGCACTCGAACTTTCCACGTATGTCGAGGAGCAGCTTATGGAGAATCCTTTGTTGGAAACCCAAGAGGAAAGCACTGAGCTTAAAGGGGAAGAAGAGCCTACTCCAGCAGTGGAAAGCTTACCCGATGACAAATGGGAAGTGGATTGGCAGGACTATTTCCAAGATCAGGATGAAAATCGCATACGTCAGGAACGGGTAGTTGTAGAAGAAAAACAACGGTTCGATCCCTTTATTACGGCAGCACCTACACTTTTAGAACACTTGCTGGAACAATTGCATGTTCAAAAAGTCTCGGCTTCATTAGACGTAGCAGAATACATTGTGGGCAACTTGAATGACAAGGGCTACCTTATGTTATCATTGGAAGAGGTTGCAAAGGAAACTGATGCCTCCCTCGAAACGGTCGAGGAAGCATTGGCCGTCGTGCAGACGCTTGATCCTCTGGGGATTGGAGCTCGAAATCTCGAGGAATGCTTAGCTTTGCAATTACCGCTCCTCACGGACTGTCCTCCGGAATTACCGGAGTTCTTAAAGCATCTAGAAGACTTGGCAGCAGGACGTCTTCAACGAATAGCTCATGCCTTGAAAATTTCCTTGATTAGGGTCCAAGAACTTGCAGATTTGGTACGTCAACTGGATCCAAAACCCGGACTCCAATTTTCCGGTCCGGGAGAGGTACGCTATGTCGTCCCGGATGTCGTGATTGAAGAAGTTGGAGGAGAGTATATTATCTTAGTCAATGATATTACCGTACCTCGCTTAGGAATCAACAAGGCCTACCGTGAGGCCCTCAGCCAGGAGGAAGGGACTGACACCCGCAAATTTGTAGAACAGAAATTGAACGCGGCGGCCTGGCTGATTCGCAGTATTGATCAGCGGCGCCTAACGCTTTATAAAGTAGCGAATGCTATTGTGAAATGGCAAACGGAATTTCTCCGCTATGGGATTCGTCATTTGAGACCACTGACCTTAAAGGATATTGCCGAGGAAATTGGAGTTCATGAATCCACTGTGAGTCGAGCGACATCCCATAAATACGTACAAACCCCTCGGGGTATTTTCGAATTTAAGTTCTTCTTTGCCAACAGTAAAGGACGAGGGCATAATAACGACTCTACTATCACGACTGAAGGAATTAAACTAGCCCTGCGCGATATTATTAATTCTGAAAATCCCAGAAACCCATATTCTGATCAAAAGCTAGCAGATCTTCTGAAGGCTAAAGATATGGAGATTTCCAGACGTACGGTGGCCAAGTACCGCGATGAGTTGGGGATTGCGGCGACGACGGTGAGGAAACGGTATTAGGGGGGCGACCGAGAAGTCGCGAAACACTCGGTCAGCCGCTACGGACGTGGGCCAAACTAAGGCTGAAACGCTTTGATGAGAGCAGGCGGGGTGCCCACCAAATTCGGCATCCTTGCCTCAGTTGGCGGCTTCGAACATCCTTGTGCTCAGCCCCGCTTTGGGGGGAAGCGCTTGAGCCAAGTTTGGCGGGCCACTCAGTAAAGGCTTCGCTCCGTGTTTCGCGACTTTCTCTGGGGAGTCGTTGGGTTTGGAAGATGAGAAAGCACTGGAGAAAGCGTTGTTTGCGGTTTCTCCAGTGGCTTCTTTGGTTTTATCCGTTTGATTAGGCCGAATTAATTGTATAACCCGTAGGGCTGCCGAAAGATACACTAAGTTCCCACACCAGCAAGCCCCATAAAAGAGGCCACTACAGCCCAATAAGACGTTTGCTACTATCCCAGAACCAAATAAAAGTATAATCATGGTGCCATATCATTTCAGCTAAGACTTTTGCTGTCATCATCTAGAGACTCCACCTTAGTTTTTTAAAGCCTTTACCAAATACTCACGAATCTCCACGCCATCATCGAGAGAAAGAACCTGCTGCAGTAGATCTTTAGCTAGCAGAACATCAATACCTCGAATCAGCTCTCTAACTTTCGGCATAGCGGTTGCGTTCATACTTAATTCATCTATCCCCATTCCAACAAGTAATATCGCAGCCAGCGGATCACCGGCCATTTCACCGCACATTCCCGCCCAGATACCCTGATCATGGGCAGCAGAAATTACACCGTCGATTAATCGAAGTACTGCAGGATGGAAATAATTATAGAGCTTTCTTACTTTCTGATTACCGCGGTCAACCGCTAAAGTATATTGAACAAGATCATTCGTGCCAATACTGAAGAAATCACATTCTTTAGCCAAATGCGGGGCTATCACCGCCGCGGCCGGGGTCTCGACCATAATCCCAAGTGGTACGCTCCGAGCAAAATCCTTGTCCTCATGTTCCAGTTCGCTCATCGCCTGGCCTAGACATTCTTTGGCACGTCGGATCTCTCCGGAACTGATCACCATCGGAAGCATTAGCGCTACATTACCGTATACTCCGGCCCTCAAGATGGCTTTAAGTTGAGTAACGAACAAATCGGTACGCTCAAGGCTAATACGAATTGCCCGCCAGCCTAAAAACGGATTAGATTCCTGATCGATATCCAGATAAGAAAGTGGTTTATCCCCTCCAATGTCCAGCGTACGGATAACGCATAAATTTTCGCCGCATTTCTCCGCTACCTCCCGGTAAGCCTGAAATTGTTCCTCCTCGGTGGGGAAGTTATTTCGGCCCATGAACAAAAACTCTGTGCGGTAGAGACCTACCCCATCGCAACCGAACATTAAAGCCTGCTCCATATCCTGAGGCGTACTAATATTTACTGCCAATTGCACCCGCTTTCCATCAACAGTAACGGCCGGCAATGATGCATTAGCCAAATCACGCACATATCGTTCCCGTTCTTCCCGGATTCGTGCCAAGTATAAGCCGAGTTCAGCTTTATCAGGTGAAAGCACTACTTCGCCGCTAGTTCCGTCCAAAGCTACTTGTATGCCATCTAGCAGTTTTAGTGACCCGGGAACGCCGACAACGGTAATTATGCCTTTGGCCTTTGCGATAATAACTGCATGCGAAGTAGTACTTCCATGTTCCAGAATTAAACCTGTGACAACTTCGGACGAGATATCCGTCAAAACGGATGGTTCAATATCCCGAGCAAACAAAATTATCGGTTCGCTTCCCAGTTCAACACCACGAACATCAAGCAGAATCTTTGCTATCCGGCGGCCAATATCAAGAACATCCGCAGACCGTTCCAGCAAATATTGGTCATCTATCGCAGCGAATTCGGCTGCATACTCCTGAGTAACCTCCAATACTGCCTGCGGTGCCGACATCGAGTCCTTAATTTTTTGCAGCACCGCCTCTTTCAACATAGGATCGCCCAACATGGCAAGATGGGCTTCCATAATACCTGCCTGCTTGTCTTCCCCGTGTTTATTGGCGTTCTCAATGATCTTCTCAACTTGCTCGGTCGCCTGGTTTAAAGCCACGAGAAATTTTTCAACCTCGCGCACAGGAGCTTCGACCGAATAATGATGTAAATGCCTTGACAAATCTTCTGACAACACTTTAATTTTGCCAATAGCAGTACCCGCTACAATTCCTATTCCCTTGAGAACTTCAGACACTGTCAATACCTACCTCTCGCCAAAATTGCTTTCGACCAAGGCTGTAAGCGCCTCTATGCACTCTTTTTCATCCACGCCGTCGGCGGTAATGGTAATAGCTGTGCCATAAACCAAACCCATACTCATCACCGATAATATACTCTTAGCATCTGCCACTTTGTTGTTATCTGAAATTTTGACCTTACTGTTAAAGCTAGCTGCTTTTTGGACAAACTGAGCTGCTGGACGGGCATGTAAACCGTTTGGGTTCATAACTTTTAATATTACATCAATCACCCTATCCCCATTCCTTCCGATATTCCATTATTTTATCAGTGATTAGTTTGGCCGCTTGTCTTTAGTTCTTAGATGTTCATCTCTTTCGGAGTTCACGTGCATCTTCCGCAGTAGCAAGCACCTCGGACAAAGGACCCCCCAGCGAAGCTTGAACAACCGCACCGATTGAGCCTTCCAAAACCGGAGCATCGGCAATCTTAACCCTATTTCGTAAATCTTCTTCAAGCAACTCCAGCGCAGTTTCAGTGCTTAATATGGCGCTACCGAGGTCGACCATAATCACAACACCGCTACCGTCGTCAGCAGTTTTAATCGCTTCATAAATTTTAACGGCATCAGTACCGATATCTCCATCAGTCGTACCTCCCGCAGCAATAATTTTTTGACCTTTCCTAGCCATTTGAGCCGCCATATCACGAATTCCTTCAGCAATTTTTGCGCTGTGGGACACAATCACTATACCCACCATTTAATTTACCTCCAAATTGTTATGGCGGCAAAAATCTGCCAAGGCTTTAAGCATAATATAGGATGAAGTGGCACCAGGATCTTGATGCCCTAAGCTGCGCTCGCCAAGATAACTGGCTCGTCCTTTTGTGGCAATAATAGTTTTGGTATACTCGACTCCCTTATATGCTGCATCACAAGCCAAGGCCAGACACTCCACAAGAGATTTTTGCGCCTTGATTCCATTGGCAAAAGCCTCGCACGCTGGTTCTAAGGCATCAAGCATGGTCTTTTCGCCACTGGTAGCTTTTCCTCGTTCTTTAATCCCGTTAGTAGCCGCTTCAAGCATCTGAACGGCGGTGTGACTACCTATGCAGGAAATGCCTTGCGCAAGTGCTGCCGCTCGCAAAAAAGCCGTACCGTAAAGCGGGCCGGAAGCGCCGCCAACCGTAGATATTAGAGTCATACCTACGGTTTTCAGCACTGTACCAATGTCAGTGTGCGTAGGAAGACCCTTAACTTTAATTAGAACCGCATCAAATCCTCGCGTCATGTTAATACCATGGTCGGAGTCGCCGATAGCTGCATCAAGGTCGGTTAAGAATTCTTTGTTTTTGCTTATTGCTATGCTGATAGCTTCAATTGCTGCTATTGCAGTGTGACTCACATTAATTACCTCCTATTAGAATTGAACAAAGGCAGGTGTCTCAGCCGGAGCGAGCAGAAGATCTTTCAATTCGCTGTCTAGTTTCAACACCGAGACAGAAAAACCAGCCATTTCCAAAGACGTCATGTAGTTGCCGACGTACGTTTTTACAATCTTTACGCCTTTGCCATTGAGAATCTCGGCAACCTTGCGGTTAACAATGTAAAGTTCCATGATTGGAGTGCCGCCAAGACCATTAACTATCACCGAAACTTCCTGTCCAGAAGCAACGGGCAGATCAGCCAAAATCTTGTCCATAAGGTGAGTGACGATTTCGTCTGCCGGACGGATAGCTTCGCGATGGGTGCCTGGTTCTCCGTGAATACCCATACCGATTTCGATCTCATCTTCGGCTAAAACAAAGCTAGGTTTGCCAGCGGCCGGAACAGTACAGGGAGCAAGCGCCATACCCATGGAACGGATATTAGCAATGACTTTTTCAGCAACCAGCTTCACTTCGGTCAGAGTACCACCGGCTTCAGCTTTAGCGCCAGCAATTTTATGCACAAAGACGGTACCGGCGATGCCGCGACGACCAGTTGTCCAGGTGCTGTTTTCTACAGCCACGTCATCATTGACTATAACATTTTCAACTTGGATTCCTTCGCTGGCTGCCATTTCGCTAGCCATTTCGAAGTTCAGGATATCGCCTGTGTAATTCTTGATTACCAATAGAACACCTTTGCCGCCGTCTACTGCTTTTACAGCCTCAAGTATCTGATCGGGAGTAGGAGAAGTAAACACCGCACCGGCTACTGCTCCGTCGAGCATACCGCGGCCGACAAAACCGCCGTGCGAAGGTTCATGGCCACTGCCGCCACCGCTTACCAGAGCGACTTTAGGAGAAGGGCTGTTAGCCCGTGTCAAAACACTGAAGCCTTTTACCCGTTTTACATATTGCGGATGAGCCAGAACGACACCTTCAAGCATTTCCTCTACAACTTGATCAGGATTGTTAATCACTTTTTTCATTGCATTCTTCCCCCATTTCATTAATCGATTCTGAATCTGTTTCAATCACGCCTGCAGATCACAATTGCTGTTCCTAATTTCTGCCATGTAGTCTACGTATTTTTTAGTTTTTGCCATTATCACTCTATGACCCTTCGAGTATGTTCGCCTATACAATATCTTCTTTCTTTCGTCCACCTCTCACCCACAATTTTTATCGCCGGTATACCAGCTTATTCTCTCCTTTCGACTTGACAATACTTAATAGCAAGAATCATGCCAAAACAGAAAAAAGCATGTTATACCGGGTTAAGAGAGGTAATAGCACTTAGTTGTTTGGTAAAAAGGATCAAAACTACTATTGAATCTGATACTTCTTACCAATAATTATCTTCTTTCCCAAGTAACCAATTTTTCGAGATTATACTTTCGTGCTTTCGCAGCAACAGTTTTATGTGTAAGTCCAAGAACTTTGGCTGCCCTGTTAAAACTACCATATTTTTTCAGCGCCATATTTATAATTGTTTTCTCATACGTGACCCAGGGCAAAATCGTTTCATCAGCGGTAAACTGCGCGGAAAAATCCGTTCCGCCAATTAATTCTTCACGAAGATAGGTGGGCAGATTCTCTACTCCGATATATGGTTCCTCAGTTAATGTAATTACACGCTCCATAATGTTTTCCAGTTCCCGGACATTACCTGGCCACCGATACCTCATAAGCACTTCCAAAGCATCCTGTCTTAGGCCTTTTACTTTCTTGCCCAACTCGCTGCATATCTTGTTGAAGAAGTACTCAACCAATAAAGGGATATCTTCCTTACGTTCACGCAAAGGGGGTAAAAAAATAGGAATGATATTTAACCGGTAGTACAAATCTTCGCGGAATCCACCGTCTAAGACCATTTTCTCCAGATCTCGGTGAGTTGCAGCAATGATTTTCACGTCAACCGAAATCAGCTCCTCACCACCAACCCGCTGAAACTCCTTTTTCTGAAGAACTCTTAGAATTTTAGCTTGCATATTTTCTTCCATATCCCCAATTTCATCAAGGAAAATCGTTCCTTTGTCTGCCAGTTCAAAATTCCCCAGTTTTCTTCTGTGAGCGCCGGTGAAAGCTCCTTTCTCATGCCCAAAGAGTTCACTTTCCAGCAAAGATACAGGTATAGCAGCGCAGTTTACACGGATGAAAGGTCCATTCACGCGCCTGCTCGCAAAGTGGATTCCTTCAGCAACCAATTCTTTGCCTGTCCCACTTTCGCCACGAATTAAAACAGTAGCCTGACCTTCTGCAGCCTTGGCGGCTACAGCCAGAGCGTCCAAAACCTTCCCGCTTCTACCAATAAATTTATCGAAAGCTTTGACAGGTTTTCTAGTCCTCCTCAGCTCGTGTTCTAGGTATTCTGCTCGTGCTGTAACTTCATTGAGTTTATCCATCACTGCCTGAACTTCGGAAATTTTTTTTATTACCGAAACAACTCCAGCTAATTCACCGTAAACGATAATAGGATTTACGTTAGAAACGACAGTTTGTCCGTTTGGTTTACAGCAGATATTGCCCAATACAGATTTACCCGTGACTAAGGCTTTGGATCTTGCCCCTCTCGGCGAAAGCCGGGCTATATTTTGCCCTACCAGTTTTTCGATAGGTGTTTGTGTAATTCTGAGATAAGCCGGATTAACATACGTAATATATCCCAGTTTATCAACAACGCAAATTCCATCTTGTACAGACTCTAATACCAGATGTAACCTTTCCTTTAACTCTTTCACTTCGCGCAATTCATGCGTAATGTTTTCCAAAGAGGATATATCCTCAAAAATCGCAACCGCGCCTTTGGATTGTCCCTCGACAATGATAGGTGTGCGATTCGTTATGATAACTGAGTTACCAATTACTTGACGGTAACCCAATTCGGGTACCATGGTTTTATTCACTAATGGAAGCCTGGTGTCAGGAATACTCTCATAAACATTCTTTCCGACAACATCGGCAGCCGAAATACCTATTATTTTTTCCGCAGCCGGATTAAAAACAGTGATTATATCATTTTCATCAATCACTAGTAATCCGTTAGCCATGCTGTTAAATACTTGTTCAGCCGTAAAAGAGTTGTTTTGCAGCACATTATCCACTTTGTTGATGGTATCAACATCACTAATTAAAAAGTCGCTTTCTAGGAATTCTACCATTTCCGCTATAGCTGTTTCGGCCATTTCACCGCAACTTGATACCCACAACTCGTCGCCCGCTTTTATTCTTAATGAAACAAGGGGTATAAGACTATTAGCCAACACCTTCTCCCGGTTATGGCATTGGAAATATAATGAAACTTTATATTTTTCTTGAAGCTCTTGAGATTTCTGAACAACCATCGCCGCGACCCTAGTGTGGAGTCCTTTATTATGCTTTATTACAGCTTTGCTATTAACCATAGTTCAAACATCCTCTCGCATGTTCAGTCTATCAGCACATTATGTCTCATTTCAGGGAAGATGTCGAGAGGATGCGGCTTTAGTCACTCTTTGGCTAAAATCATCATTCACACAACCAATATTTGAAATTCACCGGCGTTTTAGCGACTAGGACGGTTTAGTCTATTGCCTCGTTCCGTCTTTCTAAATAACCTATTTTGGTCAGCTTATCTGTCTGTCTCTCTCTCTCTCAGTTTTTCGGGCCTAGGAGATGTGCGTTTTTCCGAAAATCCCAGAAACCCATATTCTGATCAGAAGCTAGCTGACCTTCTGAAGGCTAAAGATATGGAGATTTCCAGACGTACGGTGGCCAAGTACCGCGATGAATTGGGGATTGCGGCGACGACGGTGAGGAAACGGTATTAGGTTGAATGGAGTCTCGGGGGCAAGGCGAGCTTGTGCAAAAGAAAACTATTGAAAGGTATTGAAATAGTAGAAAAAGTAGAATATACTGATAACAGTTCAGTAATGGGTGTAAGAAAATTTTATAATAAGGCTAGAGTATTAGAGAAGCCGTGGTTTACGTACAATCCGAAGGATTAAATGTGCGTATACTATGGGCTTCTCTTTTTAAGTCGAAAAGATTTTGAATATTATGTTTTTTCGTTTTACTAAGGAAAGGTGATTGTCGTGAAGGTTGAACCTGAAAGGGGGTGAGATCAATCGAATTGGAATGTTTGTCAACAATGCGAAAGGAGGTGAGGAAGCTAATATATATCATGAAAGGTTAGGGACTTATAAGTTTATATGAACAGTAGTGTACTTATTAAAAATTAAGGAGGAGTCTTTAGATGACAGCAAAATTCTTAGCTGAAATGATAGGTACTATGATCATCCTTTTATTTGGTTCAGGGGGAGTGGCAAATGTCTTATTAAGTAAGACCAAGGGAAATAACGGCGGCACGTTTATGATTACCTTAGGATGGGCAGTGGGAGTTCTCTTGGCGATTTATGCCACCGGCCCAATCAGTGGAGCGCACTTAAACCCAGCAGTAACGATTGGATTGGCAGTTACAGGACAATTTCCTTGGTCAGAAGTACCGTTGTATATTGCGGCTCAGTTCTTAGGAGCATTTATTGGAGCAGTGCTAGTTTACTTGGCTTATTTGCCACATTGGGCAGAAACTTCGGATCCAGAATTGAAATTAGCAGTCTTTAGCACGGGCCCAGCTATTCGAAATTATCCACTTAACATGCTAACTGAAATTATAGGTACCTTTATCTTGGTTTTCGTAGGACTTGCTATTGGAATTTCGAAAACTGCTGTGACTAGTGGTCTTAATCCGCTTTTATGGGGCTTCTTGGTATGGGGACTTGGTGTATCTTTCGGGGGACCTACGGGTTATGCAATCAATCCAGCTCGTGACCTAGGACCTAGAATTGCACACTTTCTCTTGCCTATTCCGGGAAAAGGGTCCTCTGATTGGGGTTACTCGTGGGTACCGGTTGTTGGTCCAATCATAGGTGGAATTTTGGGTGCTATTGTGTACAAAATGGTGTACATGGGATAGTAATCTTATTGTCAAAACCAAAGATTTAGCTAAAAAAGGGAGGATTTACCATGAAAAAGTACGTTATGGCCCTTGACCAAGGTACTACCAGTTGCCGAGCCATCCTTTTCGACAAAGAAAGTAAGATTGTTGGCGTGACTCAAAAAGAGTTTACTCAAATTTATCCTAAGGCAGGTTGGGTTGAGCATGATGCTGAGGAAATTTAGAGCACACAATATGGAGTCATTGCAGAGCTCATTGCGAAAACTGGCATTAAAGTCGATGAAATTGCCTCCATCGGGATTACTAATCAGCGTGAGACGACGGTGGTCTGGGATAAAACTACGGGGAAACCTGTCTATAACGCCATTGTGTGGCAGTGTCGCAGAACAACAGCTATTTGCGACGATTTAAAGGCTAGGGGCTATGAAGATATGGTTCGAGAAAAAACAGGTCTCGTGGTTGACGCCTATTTTTCTGGAACGAAGGTAAAATGGATTTTAGATAATGTTGAAGGAGCCCGTGCCAAAGCTGAGAAGGGTGAGCTGCTATTTGGAACCACGGATACCTGGCTAATCTGGAAACTCACCGGCGGAAAGGTACATGTCACGGATTATTCGAATGCTTCCCGAACCATGATGTTTAATATTCGTGAATTGCATTGGGATAAAGAATTGTTGACAATGCTTGACGTACCACAAGGAATGTTGCCCGAGGTCCATAATTCTAGTGAAGTCTATGGCAACACAGATGCAGGGGTATTCTTGGGATTTGAGATTCCTATCGCTGGTGTGGCTGGTGACCAGCAAGCAGCTTTGTTCGGCCAAGCATGCTATGAGCCAGGGGATGCCAAAAATACCTATGGCACAGGTTGCTTTATGCTCATGAATACAGGAAGTAAAATTCACACCTCGAAACATGGTTTGTTGACCACGATTGCCTGGGGGATTGATGGCAAGGTCGAATACGCCTTAGAAGGCAGTATCTTTATTGCGGGTGCAGCGATTCAGTGGTTGCGCGACGGTTTGAAAATGATTGATGTTGCACCAGATTCCGAGTATTTTGCTAAAAAGGTCAAAGATACGGATGGAGTTTATTTTGTTCCAGCTTTTGTTGGCTTGGGTGCACCTTATTGGGATATGCGCGCTAGGGGAGGCATTTTTGGCCTGACTCGGGGAACAACAAAATCCCATATTATTCGTGCGGCTCTGGATTCCTTGGCTTATCAAACCAAAGATGTTTTGGGTTCCATGGAGGCCGATTCTGGAATTTCCTTAAAATCATTGAGAGTTGACGGAGGTGCTGTAGCCAATAATTTACTTATGCAGTTCCAGGCAGATATTTTAGGAACTCGGGTTGACAGGCCTGAAATCATCGAGACGACAGCACTGGGAGCTGCCTACCTCGCGGGTTTAGCGGTTGGCTTCTGGACGAGTAAAGAAGAATTGGCAAGTCGTTGGTTGCTTGATCGACGTTTTGAGCCTGAGATGGAAGAAGAGAAGAGAGCAAAACTATACAAGGGTTGGTTGAAAGCGGTCGAACGGACCAAAGACTGGGAAGAAGACTAGGCCTTAGGGACGCTGTTGTGCTATCCGTGAAATGCTTAAGTGATCATTTTACTGATCGGTGTAATCAAAGGTAGGTCTTTGGTTACACCAAGGAATGAAGGGATGGCAAGATGAATATTAGGCAAGGTCTTGCAAATGAAAAAGAATTTACCGGATGCAATTGAAATCCTTCCGGCGGTTGTCCCAGAATTTGTGATAAGTGAGTTCAAAAGAGCTACGGATCGTCCACTTCTTGGGGGAGGACTAATGCGGACAGAAAAGGATGTCAAGTCGGCTCTGGCGAACGGATTTGATGGGGTGTCCGTGAGTCGTCAATCTCTTTGGAACCTGACTTAGCGGGCTATTGATGGGGTAAAAAATCATATAAGGCGGCTCGGAGAATAAGTGAAGCCACCAAAGAGGCCATTGCGAAACAACGGTTTTTTTGGTGGTTCTCTATTTTGGGCAAGGAGGTAATACGGATGCGTGAGATCGATACCCAAGTGGTGGTAATTGGAGGAGGAGCGACAGGGGTTGGCATATTGAGAGACCTTAGTCTGCGTGGTATACCGGCGCTTTTGTTAGAACAAGGAGATTTGGCACATGGGACAAGTTCACGCTTTCACGGCCTTTTGCACAGTGGTGGGCGTTACGCGGTCAAAGATGATAAAGCAGCGCAAGAGTGTATCGAGGAAAATAAGATTTTGAAACACATTGCAGCACATTGCATTGAAGATACTTCTGGCTGGTTTGTATATTTAAAAGGGGATGATCCAAACTATCTGCAGTTGTGGCTTCAAGGGTGTGCACAAGCGGGAATACCGGTTACGGAGGTTCCGCTTGAAGAGGCATTTCGGCTCGAACCCTTGTTGTCACGACAGGCAACGCGGGTTTTCGAAGTGCCCGATGCTACAGTGGATGGGTTTAAATTGTTATGGGCGAACGTGAAATCCGCAGAAAAATATGGAGGAACGTATCGAACGTACTGTAAAGTTCAGTCGCTTTGGTTAGAAAATGGGCAAATTAAAGGTGTGTACGCGGAAGATCTCATCACGGGTGAAACACTACAAGTGAGAAGTAAAATTGTGGTAAATGCCGCGGGACCTTGGTCAGCTGAGATTGCTGCAATGTCTGGCTTTGACGTGCACATGCTGAAAAACAGGGGTTCTCTACTTGTGTTTAATCAGCGGATGTTCAATAGAGTGATTAACCGCTTGCGGACACCGGGTGATGGGGATATCTTTGTGCCGCATGAAACCGTGACTATTTTGGGGACGACGTCACATACGGTAGACTTGCCGGATGATCATCAGGTTGATGAACAAGATGTAACGTATTTGATCGAAATGGGCAAAGACTTGGTGGAAGAGATTGAACAACACCGTATTGTTCGGGCGTTCGCCGGTATTCGTCCGTTGTATGAAAGTGAAGAAGCCTCAGATCATGAAGGACGAGGGGTTAGTCGCAATTTTGCTCTCATAGATCATGAAAAAAGGGACGGGGTTCGCGGGCTCGTTAGTATTGTGGGTGGTAAATTAACGACGTATCGTTTGATGGCTGAGAAAGTTACCGATTGGGTTGCCGCCAAATTAGAGGTGCATACCACATGCCGGACTGCGGAAGAACCTTTGCAAAATGAACTCGCAACAGAAGTCTGGAATAAGGCACGCCAATTATTAGGAGCGGCCGCTGCGGACAAGATGATGGAACGTCTAAACGAACAAGCCGGATCCGTCGTTGAAGCGATAGCTCGGCAACCCCTGCTGGGACAATTTGTCTGTGAATGTGAAATGGTCACTCAAGCAGAAGTACTTCATGCCCTGCAAGATCCCGCGGTCCACTCGCTTGACGATCTTCGTCGTCAGACCAGGCTGGGAATGGGGACGTGTCAAGGCACCTATTGTACCTATCGAGCGACTCCCATGATTCAGGAGGCGTTCGGCGGTTGGGAGAGAACCGTAAAAGAATATCAAATTTTATTGGGCGAACGCTGGCGAGGGATTACTCCAGTCCTTTGGGGCGAGCAACTTCGTGAGAGTGAATTAGCACGAGCTTTGTTTTTAAACGTTCTGGATTTCAAGGCCGAAGAAAGTGAGGGATGAACGAGATGTGGGACGCCGTAGTGGTGGGGGGCGGTTTAGCGGGTTGGATAGCAGGAATTAGAGCCGCCCAACGGGGCAAAAAGGTGCTTTTAGTCACGGAAGGGGTCGGAACGCTCTTTTATTTCTCGGGGATTTTTGATTATGGAGATGTTGAGCGTTTGCGTCATTTGCCGAAACACCCCTATACCTTATTTAATTCACAGGCGATAGTTCAGGGCAAACACTTCGTCCAAGAGATCTGTCCGGAGTATGTTGTGAATGACAGACCACAGTCTGCCTTCACTGTATTAGGTACTGTGCGACAAGGAGACCTTATGCCGCGCAGCATGGTTCTTCCGGATCGACAGGAGCAGGGAGAGTTTGTGCTTTTAGTGCCCGAAGGATTGAAAGATTTCTTTCCAGAGACCGTGGTGGCTAACATGGCTCGAGAATTTCCAGGTTGGCAGGTGAACGTGAAGCGGATGCAAGTGGATGCTCTTGCGGAATGGACCCGACTGGGTAAGAGTGTGTCGAGCATTGATTATGCAAATATCTGGAGGTCGGAAGAGGGTCAAAGAGCTCTCACAAATGAAATTGAAGAGATCAAAAGACAGTCCCAGGGTGCTGGCAGGTCGCAAGGTAAGATTGTCGTGGTTCTGCCCAGTCTGGTAAGAGAGTACTTTGATTCTTCACGCACAAAACCCTATAAGAGTGAATTTTCCCTGCCGGTGCTGGAAATGAGTTCCTTTGTGCCCAGCCCACATGGGCGTTATTTCGCTGAATATCTAAAGCATAGGTTTACTGATTTAGGCGGTGAATTGATGATCGGGGCTCGTGCGCTATCGTTGAACGGAGAGTCAACGTCCGAAAGTCAGGCTAAGGCGTGTCAAGAACTTAAGGTGCACAGTATGGGTAAAACGTTGCGTTTGAAAGGTAAGAAGTTTATTTTAGCAACTGGTGGGCTTTTAGGTGGGGGAATAAAAGTAGGTATGGCAAGAAAATCGATTCATGAAGGCGTTTTTGATCTTCCCCTATTTGTGCCGAAAGAGTGGAGTGAGTCCCAGTTCTTTGCTCCTCAGCCGTTTGCCCAGATCGGCGTAGAAACGGATGAATTTATGCGTCCCCTCGATCCTACACGGGGACAAGTGGTTTGGGATAATGTCCATGTCGTGGGGAGAATGCTTGCCCATTGGGATCCTTGGACCCAACGATGTGGTGGAGGGGTATCGGTCACATCCGGTTACGCTGCCGCTGAATTAGTATAGTGGACGGAGCATTTTAGAAGGGAAGGGGGATCCTTGATTGTGGATTCAAGAGATGAATTGGCAGCTCGATTGGATGCTTGTCAAAAATGTAATGTATGTACTGCTCAGTGTCCGGTGGCCAAAGTTAACCCGAATTTTATTGGCCCGAAAGGGTTAGGGCCGGATATGGAACGTTTCCGTATGGGTCAGTTCATTCAAGGGGAAACAACGTTGGATGATTGTTCTAATTGCAAGACATGTGAAGTGACTTGCCCATCCGGTGTCAAAATAACGGATATGATTCTTGGCGCCCGGAGAGCTGCTCTTAAAGCGCCCCACAAAACTACATTGGGAGTTAAATTGCGCCTGAGAGGGTATGTTTTGGGACGGGCGGAATATCTTGGGAAGCTTGGGGTCATATGGCCCAGTATGGCAAACCAGGTCTTGAAGATTAGGCTAGTGCGTTTGGCCCTCGATAAAGCACTAGACATTAGCAAGAGTGGCCCCTTACCAGCCTATGGAAAACCGTTAGAGGTGACGGTTGGCAAAGGCGGAAGAATTAGAGCAAGTGCTAGTAAGCAGGTTGTGTATTTTCCAGGTTGTTATACGCGCTATAACGAAGCGGATACAGGACGTATCCTGATCAAGGTGTTAGAGCATGTTGGGTATAAAACCCTAGTACCTGATTTTCACTGCTGTGGCTTACCTTTAGAGGCGAACGGTCAGTTTGAGAAGGCGCATAAGAACGGCCTTTATAATTTGGAGTTAATGCGACCTTATCTGGAAGCGGGTATGCCGATTCTTACATCCTGTACGAGCTGCGGTTTGACGCTGAAAGAAGATTATCCAAAGTTGCAGACGACGTCGGCCCAGCTTGTTGGAGCTCAGTCGTATGATTTATTCGAATTCCTGTGGCAACTCCACGAAAAGGGGGAATTACCTCTGGATTTTCAGGAAGTCCAGGCCTCATACGGTTACCATCCACCTTGTCACTTAAAGGCACAAGGAATCGGAACACCAGCGTTGCGCATATTAGGATTAATTCCTGGTGTAAAAATCCGCAATCTCGATGCGGGTTGTTGTGGCTTATCGGGAAGTTACGGTTTTAAGGCTGAAAAATACGATAAAGCGATGAAAATCGGAAGTGCCCTCTTTGAGGCGGTCAATGTGGGAGCTGGACGAGGGGATTTTCAAGGTATGACGACAGAATGTGGCGTGTGTAAAGTGCAAATTCAGCATGGTACGGGCATTCCTACGGAGCATCCTGTGCGTATCTTGGCCAAAGCGTATCGTATTATAAATAGTTGAACAAGACTTTATGAGAGTGGAGGAGTGCTAAGGATGTTCAACTTGGGCAAGAAAAACAATATTAGTAAAATCACGCCTAAAGAAAGTAACGCTAACGATGAAACCCATAAAGTTCAAGGAAGTAATTTGAATAATATAGATATTCTTTCGATAGCAGAAACACTTGGTTTTAATGCCCATCAAGTAAACTGGACAGTCAAGGAGAATGTGGCAGCGGCCAGAGATCTGGCTAAGAGCATTAAGCAAAATCATGATGAGTTACTCAATGGATCTGCAGGGGTTGAGGAACTGGCAGGATTGGCGCGTCAGTTAGAAGATAATTCGAAAATAGTGGTTGATTTGGCATACTCGCGAAGAGCCGAAGCGGATGAAGGGCAAAAGGTGATGGATAAACTCAATCTCCAGTTGGAGCAAATTGGTGATGATGTTTTAAACTATGCAGAGTCCGTCATGGTGTTGAAAAAGTTGTCAGAAAGCATTTCGGAGTTTGTTACAGAGATGACTAATATTGCGAAGCAGACGAATTTATTAGCCTTAAATGCGGCGATCGAAGCGGCTAGAGCGGGCGTAGCTGGGAGGAGTTTTTCGATTGTGGCTGACGAGATTCGAAAGCTAGCGGACCATAGCACGGTATCTGCTCGCCACATTCAAGGAACAGCAACCAGTATTACCGAAGGAATTCATCAAATTGCTGGAAGAGCAACAGAAAGCTCAAAGAAAATTAATGAAGTTAAGGAAAGTATTCGCCATGAACAACAAAGTATGCTTCATATTACGGATGCTTTTAAAGAAATTTCAGAGCTGAATAATGAATTGTTTAATTCCCTCTCCCAGCAGGCACAAACTACTGAGGTTTTAGCGGGAGTGTTTAATTCCTTGTCCGAAGGGTTGGAAGAGATTTCTGAGGTTTTGGGAACACAGGATAAAAACCATGAACATCTTGCTGGATTAGCAGATAATCTTAACCTAGGTGTCTACGATCTACAACGGCAGGCTGCACAATTTAAGCAACCTAAGGAACTTATTTTTGGAATTAATCCTGCGTTAAGTCCAGAAGCTATGAAGAAAATGTATCTGCCTGTTATAGAAAGTTTCTGCGAAAACTTGGGGTATATTCCGCGCGTGATCATTACGCCAGATTACACATCGCTTGCAGATAATCTTTTGGAGGGGATTGTGGATATTGCTTGGTTTTCTCCGTTGGCCTATGTCGATGCTGCGAACCGGGGCGTAATTATTCCACTTGTCAGTCCGATCGTCAATGGGAGTGCTACTTATAAGGGTTATATCGTTACCAAAAAGGGCTCTGGAGTAAACTCACTCACCGATATCAGAGGCAAGCGAATGGCTTTCGTGGATAAGAAATCAGCGTCGGGATATGCTTATCCGCGAATGATGATGTGGAGAGAGGGAATTAATCCTGATCGAGATCTGAAGGAGACCGTTTTTTTAGGAAGTCACAATCGGGTAATAGAGTCCGTGTTAGCATCTGAAGTGGCAGTAGGGGCAACTTATTCTGAGGCGATTGAAGATGCGCAGAAACAGCACCTGCCAATTGAGCAATTGATCTATTTGGCTGAGACGGAGCCTATTCCAAAAGATTGTTTAGCGGCTAATTCCCATTTTGATGAGGCAACAATTTCTCGCTTTCAGCAGGGATTCGCCGAACTTGCCAAGACTCCACGTGGACGTGATAGTTTAACGCATTCACCCATTAAAGGGTTTATTCCAGTAACAACAGAAGTGTATGATATTGTGAGAGAAGTGTCGAAATCGGCAGGGTAAAACACTGAGCTAGTTAGTGGGTGTCTTACACCCCTAATCAGGAAGGAAGTAAGACGTTTGAAAAGAGAAATTAAGGTATTATGTCTTATTGACCATTATTTTGAAGATCTTGAACTTTGGTATCCTATCCTGCGGTTGATGGAGGAAGGTATCGCTACGCACTTAGCCGGAGAAAAAGCAAATGAAAAGTATATAGGTAAATATGGCATTCCGGCTACATCGGAGTATTCCTTTATGGATATAAATTACAAGGACTATGATGCTTTACTTATTCCAGGGGGGTGGGCACCAGATAAGTTAAGAAGATATCCTGAAGTCATTGAGATTGTAAGATACATGAATGAGCAGGGTAGACCGATCGGTCATATCTGTCATGCAGGTTGGGTGCTGGCTTCTGCAGGCATCTTAAAAGGCAAACAGGTAACAAGTACACGAGGAATAAAAGACGATATGATCAATGCAGGCGGAATATGGATGGATGAACCAGTGGTTGTGGATGGAAACATTATATCCAGTAGAAAGCCTTTAGATTTACCCTTTTACATGAAAGAATTCATCAGAACTTTGATAAAAGACTAGTTTTTCTGTTGATATATAGTAAGTAAATTGAGCAGATTGTGGTTTCTCTGAGGCATTTTCAGAAAATATCAGCAAATGAGAGGTTGGTGAATTGATTTTCCGTTGAAATCTGATAGACTAAGAAGCAAAACCATGGTATATAGAGGAAGTTTCCTTCTCATCCCAGAGTTGCGCGCAAGACGAGGTAGGATATATAGAAGCTCGGCGCTTACAAGAGGAGGGTTAAAGGGCATGTTAAAGTATTTGGCATTACTTTTTGCTTATTTCCTAGGAGCCATACCGTTTGCTTATTTAGCCGGACGTATCAGACATGTGGATGTTCGTTCACAGGGAAGTGGCAACATTGGTTCGACGAATGCTTTTCGTTTGTTAGGTGCTAAGTATGGCTTGGCTGTGTTTGCGGGGGATGCCTTGAAAGGTGTCTTAGCAACGGCACTTTGTTTAAATTTTTGGGGTCCTTGGGGTGGCTTAGGTGGGGGGATACTGGCAATTATCGGACACAGTTGGAATCCCTTTTTTAAATTTAAGCCGACAGGCAAGGGCGTCGCAACGGGATTTGGTATTATTGTGGTTCTGGTCCCGTGGATATCCCTGATGGCTATTGTTGTTTTTATTTTAGTCACGCTAATAACTCGTTATGTGTCACTTGCGTCTACCTTAGGGGCTGCAACGGCTGTTTTAGTGACGATTTTTTCTCCTGTTCCTCTCGCATACAAAGTGTTTGTTTTTGTGGCTGCCATGATGATCTTTGTGCGTCATCGTGCGAATTATCAGCGTTTATTGAAGGGGATAGAGCCCAAACTTAATTATTAAGGCAGATCAGTCAATCGTATTTGTTCCAACTGATCCTGTTTTTTTTATTAGAATTTTTTAGTTTATAAGGCATTTGTTTGTCAGGCTTTATAGATCAGAAATTTGAATTATTCGAATAGGAGAGGTTGTAGAATGAATTTACCCAATCGATTGACCATAGCGCGCATCCTGTTAACGCCCTTTTTCATGGCGTTCTTACTCTTGCAATTTCCAAACGGGCATCCTATTTTCCCTCATCAGAACATTATCGCTGCTTTTATTTTTATTGCAGCGTCGATAACGGATAGTCTTGATGGATATATAGCTAGAAAACGTCATCAAATTACCGTATTTGGTAAATTCATGGACCCTTTGGCTGATAAACTCTTGATAGCGGCTGCTTTGATTTCACTCGTCGAATTGGGCGATGTATCTGCTTGGATTGCCTGGGTGATTTTGGGCCGAGAATTTGCAGTGACTGGGTTGAGAGCCATTTTAGCTGCCGATGGCATTGTTATTAGTGCGAGTAAATGGGGAAAAGCAAAGACGGTTACCCAAATTATTGCAGTTTCTGAGATTTTATTACGAGATTGGCCGGTTGGGAGCTTGAATATTCCTGTTGGTCAGATATTTCTATATATTGCCTTGTTATTGACGATAATCTCCGGACTCGATTATTTTGTTAAAGCACGGCGATCTTTCAAACATTGAATATTGAGTAATTTAGGCAAGTAATCATACTAGGATTGTTAATTTGATAATGGGTTAGGAGTAAGGGAGATAACCTCTGATGGGTGGTTCCAATAGGAAGTGCTTTATTAGAGGTTGTGTTTTTTTATTATTCGTCGCTTAGGGGGTGGTAGTAAAGGATGAATTTCTTTAAAAATCAGGGGGAATACTGATGAAGTTACTCGACGTAGAATTTGATTATTCAAGGGAGTGCTCGTGTGAGTAAAGTGGGATAATTAAGGAGGTTATTTAAATGAGTATTCGTGTAGCAATTAATGGATTTGGTAGAATTGGTCGGCTTACATTACGTGCCGTCCTAAAGCAATCCCTTCCGTTTGAAGTGGTGGCCATCAATGATTTAGGAAGTCCAGATTTATTAGCGCATTTATTTAAGTATGATTCGGTTCACGGAATTCTCCCTAATGCAGTGGAAATTGACGGGAATACGATGATTGTCGATGGAAAACGTATTGAAATTTTAGCTGAGAGAAATCCTTTGGATTTGCCTTGGAGTAAACTGGGAGTAGATCTTGTAATCGAGTCAACCGGACGCTTCACGAAGCGTGATGCCGCCGCTCAACATTTAACGGCTGGGGCCAAAAAAGTCGTCATTTCCGCTCCGGCTAAAAACGAAGATATTACGATTGTCATGGGAGTTAACGATGATAACTATGATCCGCTGAAGCACCATATTATTTCTAACGCTTCTTGTACAACAAACTGTCTTGCTCCCGTAGCCAAAGTATTATTGGATGCCTTTGGGATTGAGCAAGGGATGATGACCACGACTCATTCAGTCACTAATGATCAACGTATTTTGGACCTGGAACATTCGGATTGGCGCAGATCTCGAGCGGCCTATCAATCCATGATTCCGACGACCACGGGTGCAGCCAAAGCAGTTACTTTGGTCATACCAGAATTAGTAGGTAAAATGAATGGACTAGCCGTCAGGGTCCCTACACCCAATGTTTCTTTGGTTGATTTTGTTGCTAATCTAACCAAATCAACAAGCAAAGAAGAAGTAAATGCTACCTTACGTCAAGCGGCAGAGGGCAAATTAAAGGGATATCTCGAGTATACAGAATTACCTCTCGTTTCCCACGACTTTAATGGTAACCCGGCCAGCTCCATCGTCGATGGATTATCGACGATGATGATGGGAGAGCGCATGGTAAAAGTACTGGCATGGTATGATAATGAATGGGGTTATTCCAACCGCATTTTGGATTTAGTCAAGCTGATTGTTATGAAAGGCTTGTAGGCTAACCGGGCCTACGCAATAGGGGCAAGAAGTTAACCCCTGAGAAGTCGTTTCAGTAGGAAGTGCTTTATTAGGGGTTATATTCTTTCGGATTATAGGTTCTGAACGGGTTATACGGGCGCTAGGGGGATGGCAAAATGGATTTTTTGAAAACCGTTATGTTAGAGAAGAAAATTGGCGCAACGATTCGTAGGGTCGAGGATCTCAATGAAGCAATCCACCATCCTAATATTGGTACTATCTTTCTTTTAGGCGCAGACATTAATATATTACCTTCCATAATAAAAAAAGTTCACTCTGATAATAAGGTTTTATTGGTGCACCTTGATATGTTGGAAGGAGCGGGTAAGGATAGGGCAGGGATACACTTGCTGGCGAGAATGGGTCTGCGTGGTCTGGTTACAACCAAACCTAACTTAGTCAAATTTGCCAGTGAAGAAGGGATGGCGGTTATTCAGCGCTTGTTTGTCTTGGATTCAGAATCGGTTAAAACAGGAATTAAGATGGCATCCGCTGTAAAACCGAATGCAGTTGAAATCTTACCAGCGACCGTTCCTCGCTTTGTAATTCAGGATATGAAGGATGCTCTGGGCATACCGGTTCTCGGAGGAGGTCTCTTGAGAACGGAAGAGGACGTAAGGCTTGCCTTGTCGAAGGGAATAGATGCTGTCTCTACAAGTTTGCGGCATTTGTGGGAAATGAACTTTGAAAAATAATTGTTCTGGTAGAGTAAAGTGGAAACCAGAACTCAGGTTATTATGGATGGAATAAGGATGGTAACTGTTTATGAGAAGGGCAAAAATTATATGTACGATTGGTCCAGCCAGCGAATCCAGAGAAAAAATCCAACAGCTTTTGACGGCAGGGATGAATGTCGCTCGATTGAATTTTTCTCATGGAACCCATGAAGAACATGGGTTGCGAATGTCTGTTTTAAAAGAGGAAGCTGCGAGAGTGGGGAAACATTTAGGAATCTTACTTGATACTAAAGGGCCAGAAATCCGTACAGGTATGGTTCCGGAGTTAGGAATCACGCTCACCAATGATGCAGAGTTTATTTTGGATACGAAATCTGCTCTTGGTTCTTCAGAAAGAGTAGGAATAACTTATAAAGAATTATGGCTAGATGTCGTTCCAGGGACGCATATTTTAATTGACGACGGACAGCTGGATTTGGAAGTTGTGTCGGTACGGCAAGAAGAGATTAAGACGAGGGTGCGAAATGGTGGTATTTTAAAATCACAAAAGGGCGTTAATGTTCCTGGAGTTTCGATTAAATTGCCCGGTGTGACTGAAAAGGATATTGAAGACATTCGTTTCGGTGTTACCCAGGGGATAGATTTTATCGCGGCTTCCTTTACTCGTAAAGCTTCTGATATATTAGCGGTGCGGAAAATTGTTGAGGAAATGGGCGCAACGGTACAAATCATTGCTAAAATAGAAAGCCAAGAGGGCGTTAATAATTTGGATTCTATTTTGGAAGTTGTCGACGGGTTGATGGTTGCGCGCGGAGACTTAGGAGTTGAGGTTCCGGTTGAAGAAGTCCCTGTTTATCAGAAGGAAATGATTCAAAAATGCAATTTGCAAGGTAAGCCAGTCATTGTAGCCACCCAAATGCTTGATTCCATGATTCGACAACCTCGGCCAACGCGGGCGGAAGCCAGTGATGTGGCGAATGCCATCTTGGACGGAGCGGATGCCATTATGCTTTCAGGCGAAACGGCTGCCGGACAATTTCCTGTTGAGGCCGTGCGCATGATGGATAAAATCGCCAAGCGCACGGAAATAACGCTCTTAGAAACTAAGACAACTCGCCATCCCCATTTTAATGTGGCGGAGTCCATCAGCTACGCTAGTTATAGCATCGCTGGTGACCTTAACGCGACGGCCATTTTAACTCCCACACAATCTGGCCTAACTGCACGGATGATTTCTAAATATCGTCCCAAGGCGCTTATAGTAGCGGCTACTCCCTTTCCTGAGGTTGCACGAAAACTCGCTTTACAGTGGGGGATTGAACCCCTAGTGGTTCCGGAAAGCCCAGGGACTGATCAATTATTGTCAGTAGCAGTAACGGCTGCACTTGATAAAAATTACATTCAAACTGGGGACATTGTCGTGATTACGGCAGGGGTTCCCGTTGGCAAGGTTGGCACAACTAATATGATTAAAGTTCAAGTAGTAGGGGGGATCGTGGCAAAAGGAACGGGCATTGGGAGAAAATCGTATATGGGTACGGCCCGGATTGTTCACTTACCTGGGCAAGATTCGTTTAAGAAGGGTGACATACTTGTTGCTAGATCTACTGATGCCCGATTTGTTCCACTGATTGCTCAGGCAGGGGCGTTAGTCATTGAAGAAGCTGGCTTAACGTCTCATGCCGCCATTGCGGCTTTAGAATATGGTATACCGGCCATTATAGGCTTACCAGACGCAATGGTTAAAATTCCTGAGGGGCAGAGGATTACGGTAGATGCCCTTGCTGGAGTTATTTATGAAGGGACGGTTAGTATTTTGTAATATGGGCCGGAACGTTTTATATTAGGCAGGAAACTGCCGCTTAATGAAGAATTAGTGAACAAAGCCTTATTTAGCAGAGAAACGTTTGTGAGCAGTTTTTTGGTAGTTCGGGAGAGTAGGAAGTTTCTTTTCTAGGTATACTAAGGTATATTATAGAAATAATGGAACCTATCTGAGGAAAACCGAACCCTTGGTCAAAGTGAAAGGGGATTAATGCATGAACAAAAAGAGCGTTAAAAATGTGGAGGTACGAGGAAAACGAGTGCTGGTACGGGTGGATTTTAATGTACCATTGGATGAACAACGGCACATTACCGATGATACTCGAATACGGGCTTCTCTCCCCACAATCCAATATCTCGTGCAAGAGGGAGCCCGCGTGATTTTAGCTTCGCACCTCGGTCGTCCCAAAGGGCAAGCGAATCCAAGTTATTCCTTAGAACCTGTGGCCAAGCGCTTGAGTGAGCTATTGGGACAAAACGTGAGTCTAGCAGGGGATTGTGTAGGGGACCCAGCGATGGAAGCGGTCAGCACGTTACAGGATGGGCAAGTTCTATTATTGGAAAATGTCCGTTTTCATGCAGAAGAAGAGAAAAATGATCTGGCGTTTGCTAGAGAACTAGCCTCGCTGGCAGAGTTGTTTGTTAATGACGCCTTCGGAACCGCACACCGTGCCCATGCGTCAACAGAAGGGGTTACCCACTATATTCCCGCCGTGGCTGGTTTACTAATGCAAAAAGAAGTGGAATTCATGGGCAATGCTTTGGAACGGCCAGAACGTCCCTTTGTGGCCATTATTGGCGGAGCCAAAGTGAGCGATAAGATTGGCGTAATTGAAAACCTCCTAGAAAAGGTCGACGTTTTGATCATCGGGGGTGGGATGGCAAATACCTTCTTGAAAGCCCAAGGGTTTAAGGTGGGGAAGTCTCTTCTAGAAGAGGAAAAGGTGGAATTGGCCAAGCAACTCATCGAAAAGGCCAAGAGAAAAGGGGTTACCCTAGAACTTCCAATCGATGTGGTGGTAGCTCATGCCTTTGAAGCAAATGCTCCTCACCGTACGGTAAGTGTGTCTGAAATTCAGGAGGATGAAATGGCCTTAGATATTGGGTCAGCAAGTGCCGAGAGGTTCGCTGCCCGCCTTGCGACAGCTCGGACTGTTATTTGGAACGGTCCAATGGGTGTATTTGAAATGGATGCCTTTGCCAAAGGAACTGAGCGGGTTGCTCAGGCGGTTGCCGCCTGTGGAGGAATAACGATTGTCGGAGGCGGGGATTCTGTGGCAGCCGTGGAGAAAATGAACGTTGCGGATCGCATGACTCATATTTCCACCGGGGGCGGCGCTTCGCTTGAGTTTCTAGAAGGAAAAGTTTTACCAGGGGTTGCTGCGCTTCAGGACAAAGCGTAAGTCAATTCGAGGTTCGAATATTTCAAAACTATACTAACTCCAGATGGAGTACCAACAATTTTCAATCTGGCGAAGTGGAGGAATAATAAATTGGCGAAGCGACGGACGGTCATTGCCGGTAACTGGAAAATGTATAAAACGGTCAGCGAAGCAGTGGACTATGCTGGGAAATTTTTAGAAGAAGTTCGGAATGTCACAGAACTGGACATCGTTCTCTGTGCTCCCTTTACCGCCCTGTCTTCCTTAAAGAATGAATTGGAAGAAAGTATCGTCCATTTGGGCGCTCAAAACATGGCTTGGGCAGACCAAGGTGCCTATACCGGAGAAATATCCGCCCAAATGTTGCTCGATGTGGCCTGTACATATGTTATACTCGGCCATTCTGAACGGCGAGAACTGTTCGGAGAAACGGATGAAGAGATCGCGAAAAAGGTACAGAAAGCGCTGTCCTCAGGCTTAAAGCCCATGTTATGTGTGGGAGAAAATCTTAACGTCCGCGCAGAAGGAAAAGCTGCAGAGAGGGTTAGTACCCAGGTTTCTCGTGCTCTCACAGGTTTATCGATTGAGGATTTGAGGCGGGTCATCGTTGCTTATGAACCAATTTGGGCCATTGGAACTGGGAAAACGGCGTCTAGCAAAGACGCTCAAGAAATGTGTGCCTCTATCCGGGCCACTTTGTCGGGTCTCATGGGATCGGCCGCCGAGCAAGTGCCCATTCTCTATGGCGGAAGCGTCAAAGCGGAAAACATTGCCGAACTATTGGCTGAGCCTGATATTGACGGTGCCTTGGTTGGAGGGGCAAGTCTCGATCCCCTGAGCTTTGCCAGGCTTGTCCATAATGCGACTTCCGTTTAAGGCATACGACTAGGAAATACTATGAGGTGAATGATAATGACAGAAACAAAACCACTTCTCCTCATGATTCTGGATGGGTGGGGTCACCGTGTTGAAGCAGAAGGAAACGCCATTGCTCGGGCGAAAATACCTATTTTTCAAAGCCTAGAAAACAGATACCCTCACACCACCCTTCAGGCCTCCGGAGAGGCCGTGGGATTACCGCACGGACAAATGGGGAATTCTGAAGTAGGGCATTTGAACATTGGGGCCGGACGAGTGGTCTACCAAGAGCTAACCCGTATCTTTAAAGCGATAAAGGATGGGACTTTATTTGAGAATTCCGTTCTCCTCGAAGCCATGAATCAGGCCCATTATCATAACAAAGCATTCCACCTGGTGGGTTTACTTTCCGACGGGGGAGTTCATTCACACATCGACCACTTGTTTGCGCTGTTGGAAATGGCCAAGAAACAGGGCTTAGAGAAAGTGTATATCCACGTCCTACTCGATGGTCGCGACGTCTTGCCGCAGAGTGCCAAAGAATATATAGCCCAGCTGGAAGCAAAGATCAAGGAACTGGGGATTGGACAAATAGCCTCAGTGAGTGGCCGTTATTACGTCATGGACAGAGATAAACGCTGGGAACGTCTTGAAAAGGGCTATCAAGCCTTAATAGCGAAAGGCGAATTGAAGTTCGCACCAAGTGCCTTGGCAGCAGTGGAGAGTTCCTATGACGTTCGGGTGACGGATGAATTTGTGCCTCCAACCGTGATTATTGATGACGAAGGGAAGCCAGTGGGGGGTATACAAGAGGGGGATAGCGTGCTCTTCTATAACTTTCGTTCCGACCGGGCGCGGGAAATCACCCATGCCTTTGTTGACGAGGAATTTCCGGGATTTGAACGACCCAATCGTCCGCATGTCCACTTTGTGTGTATGACTGAATATGAGGACACAATCCCAGCACCTGTTGCCTTTCCCCAGCAAAATCTGGAGAATACATTAGGGGAAGTGCTTGCAGATCACGGGTTAAGGCAGTTGAGAATCGCAGAAACCGAAAAATATGCGCATGTGACGTTCTTTTTTAACGGTGGACTCGAAGAACCATTTCTTAACGAGGAACGAATTCTAATCCCTTCACCAAAAGTCGCGACGTATAACCTCCAGCCTGAGATGAGCGCTCCAGCATTAACCCAAACCCTCCTGGAACAGTTGCGGAAAAAGACCCATGATGTGATTATTCTCAACTTTGCCAACCCGGATATGGTTGGACATACTGGTGTTTTTGAAGCAACCGTCCAAGCGGTGGAAGCGGTGGATCGATGCTTGGGAGAGATTTATGAGGAATTACAAAGGTTGAATGGGACCCTCATCGTGACCGCGGATCATGGGAACGCCGAAATGAAATTGGACCCGAAGACCGAGCTGCCGCTGACTGCTCACTCCACAAATTCCGTGCCGTTCCTATTGGTCGATGATCGGTTTATTGGGCAAACTCTACGTGAGGGGGGCGTACTGTGCGATGTCGCGCCTACTCTGCTGAAATTACTCCAGATCCCAATACCCAAGGAAATGACAGGAAAATCATTACTGGATACGTAAAGACTCCAGAACAGGAGTATTCAAAAAAAGGGGGAAATTTTAATGAGCTTGATTACGGATGTTTATGCACGCGAGATTTTGGATTCCCGAGGAAACCCAACGGTAGAAGTGGATGTCGTTCTTGAAGATGGGAGCATAGGCCGTGCGGCTGTCCCTTCGGGTGCTTCCACAGGGGCTTTTGAAGCAGTTGAACTGCGGGACGAAGACAAGACTCGTTATATGGGTAAAGGGGTATTGAAAGCTGTTGAGAATGTCAACTTGCTGATTGCCCCTGAAGTAGAGGGACTCAATCCCTTCGATCAACCGGGCTTGGATCGCTTGTTGATTGAACTCGATGCTACGGAAAACAAGGGAAAACTGGGAGCAAACGCCATCCTTGGGGTGTCCTTGGCGGCAGCAAAAGCGGCTGCAGAAGCGCTGGGCTTGCCACTCTATCAGTATTTAGGAGGGGTGAATGCCAAAGAACTTCCGGTGCCCATGATGAATATTTTAAACGGCGGCAAACATGCCGATAACAATGTGGATATTCAAGAATTTATGATTATGCCGGTTGGAGCCTCAAACTTTGCCGAGGCCCTGCGCATGGGAACAGAAGTGTACCATAGTCTAAAAGCCGTTCTTAAAGAAAAATCTTTGGCGACCTCAATTGGGGATGAAGGTGGTTTCGCTCCCAGTTTAGAATCCAACCAAGATGCGTTACTTTGCATTGTTGACGCTATTCAAAGAGCGGGCTATATTCCGGGCGAACAAGTGGCCTTGGCCATTGATGTGGCAGCCACAGAACTTTATGAAAAAGGACTCTATCACTTAGCAGGGGAAGGGCTCACCAAGACCTCGGACGAGATGATTGATTACTATGAAGGACTGATTGAGCGATATCCAATTGTTTCCATCGAGGATGGACTGGATGAAGAAGATTGGGAAGGCTGGCGTAAATTGACGGAGCGCTTGGGAAATCGCGTTCAGCTCATCGGAGACGATTTATTTGTGACGAACCCAGAACGCTTGGCACGGGGAATTGAGGGGAAAAATGCCAACTCAATTCTTATCAAGCTGAATCAAATCGGAACCTTAACCGAAACTTTAGATGCCATCGAAATGGCAAAACGGGCTGGATTTACAGCAGTTGTGTCTCATCGTTCCGGAGAGACAGAAGATGTCACCTTAGCTCATTTGGCAGTTGCCGTTAATGCCGGCATGATCAAAACGGGGGCACCGGCGCGGACAGAACGGGTAGCCAAGTATAATGAGCTACTCCGAATTGAAGAGGAGCTTGGAGAAAGCGCAACTTATCGCGGCAGAAAAGCATTAGCTCGATAACCCCCCCCTGACGTCAGTATCAACGAATTTAAGCGCAACTCTAAGAAATTCTGCATTCTCCGGACATCCCACAGGGACCATTCAAGAACAAAAAATGGAACAAGGTGAAAATTTAATTAGATAAGTCATAAGTCTATGTCTATAGAACAGGATTAGCAGCTCCTGTTCTATTCTTTTCAAATAGAGAAGCCGTAAATTTATCTGTCGAATAAACAGGTTTATTTTAGGCCTTTTTGCATATTAGTAGGTATAAGTTTTGGGGTGGCTATCTTAGTCCAGACAGTTGTGGAGTGGAATTGAAGAGGATATTGTGGTTTAGGGGATAAGTACGAGTTTATGATAGAAGAAATAGCGTCCTTCTGGTCTAAGGGAGTAGGGGGAAGATGGGTATTATCGGAACTGTGGTTACGTTTCTAGGTGGACTGGGCCTTTTCATGTATGGGGTTCAAACAACGTCGGATGGGTTGCAGAAATTTGCGGCTCGTCGGCTGAAGGAAATTCTTCAATCAATCACCCAAAAGAAGTTTTTAACAATTTTGTTAGGGATGGTCATGACCGTTGCCTTTCAAAGTAGTGCAGCGACAACTGTTTTGGTGGTGGAGTTCGTCAATGTAGGGATGATGAGCCTTGGGCAAGCGTTGGGTATTGTTTTAGGCTCGGCCGTAGGAACTTCCATCTCCATCCAACTCATTGCTTTTCAAATCCTTGATGTCGCTCTGGGAGCAGTATTTATTGGCTTTGTGCTATATTTTTCAGGAAAAAAGCAGTGGAAGCATTTTGGACATTCTTTGATTGGTTTTGGCTTAATCTTTATTGGGATGTCTAATATGTCCAATGCTTCGGCTCCGCTTCGTAACATTCCTGAAGTCTACACCTTTCTGTCTCACTTGGGAACACAACCCTTTTTGGCGATCATTGTAGGACTGATTTTTACTGCTGTGCTCCAAAGTAGTACAGCAGTGTTCGCCATAATGATGTCACTTGCTGGGCAAAACCTCTTAGGACTTGTTGCTATTGTCCCGCTCGTCCTTGGCGCTCATATTGGAGGGACAGTGACGACCCTGCTAACAAGTCTCACGGCCCAAAAGATGGATGCTAAGCGTGCGGCGATAGCGAACACAGGGTATAAAGTCGTCGCGGCAGCTTTGGTGTTTCCCTTTCTAGCCCAATTGGCCCGTCTTATTCAGTGGACAACAAGTGATTTGCAGCGACAGGTTGCCAATGCCCATTTGCTGTTTGCAGTATTCATGGTTATTTTATTCTTCCCATTTAATAACGTTATTGCTAGGGGTCTAAACCGTTTGATTCCAGATCGCCCTAGCAAAGATACTCCCTTGAAATTCAGAGTGATCGATGAAGCTTCCTTGGAGGTTCCAGCTGTAGCGCTTAAACAAGTTCATGAGGAGATCCGCGCTTTGGGGGAGTTTATTTCTAACAAGATGCTGCAGCTGATTCCAGAAGCTTTATTATCAAGTAGTGATGATTTGGCTGAAGAAGTGGTTAAGGCGGAAGAGGAGGTGGATTGGTATTATCGACATACAATGCGTTTCTTGGCAGTCTTATCACAAAAAGGATTAACAGATGAGCAGGCAGAAGAAAGTATGAACGTCCAGTTTATCGTCAAAGAGTTAGAACATATTGGGGATGCAATTATGGCTATGGTTCAATTGAGCAAGAAATTGCATCGTGAGGATTTGAATGTTCCTGCAGAGAACTGGGAACACCTAGACGATTTATATCGACAAGTAACGGATCATTTTGTGACTATACTGAAGGCCTTAACTCAGTGGGATTCACAAACTGCAGCGGAAATCATTCGTGAACATCCTGAGACAACTCGCATACAGAGAAATTTACAGTTTGATTTTCTCGCTCAAAGCCCTCAGCAAAGCGGTCTAGAAAGCAAATTAAGGATTGAAGAAAAGTTTCGCTATATTACGTTAGACTTAATCAATCTCTTATATCAAGTGGATGAACACACGGTTAATATCGCCAAAGTGGTCATGGGAATTGTTTAAGAATATTGTAGACATTTTTCCATTTTACATAAACATTACAATAGCCTAACGTCAAAATAACAATTTAGTGTTATGATGAAAATACTGAATTGTTTAGGGAACTTCGGCAAGTTACAAAGAATAGATGTAGGACGGTTAAGGAGAGATTTTATGAAGATCTTGGGTCATCGGGGAGCAGCGGGTACATCCCCGGAAAATACGATACTCTCCTTTGCAAGGGGCCTTGAATTAGGGGTGGATGGATTTGAGTTCGATGTACAACTGTCACGAGATGGAGAAGTTGTCATCTGCCACGACGAACGTGTCGACCGGACGAGTGACGGCAACGGTTGGGTTAAAAACTTTACGCTTACGGAACTTAAAAAACTAAATTTCGGAGTCCAGTTCAATAAGTACGCTCCCATTCCGACGTTAGTGGAGTTGCTGGAAATGTTGACGGGAAGGTCTTTAATCCTCAATGTAGAGATTAAAACAGGCCTGATCGAATACCCGGGTATCGTCGGCAAAGTGGCTCAGTTACTGGAAAAATATCAAGTGACCCCCCAGAGTATAATTTCCTCCTTTGAACATAAAACGATTGTAGAAGTAATCGAGAACTACCCTCATCTAAAAACAGGCTTGCTTTATGACTGTGGGCTGATCTCACCTTGGCTTTATGCTCAGAATTTAGGGGCAAGCCATCTGCATCCGCACTTTGCCTTTGTAACCCCAGAATTAGTACGAGAAAGTCATTTGCGGGGAATCGGAGTACATACTTGGACCGTGGATGAGCCCTGGGAGATGGAACGTGTTGCGATTTCTGGTGCAGATATTGTGATCACAAATTATCCAGAACGCTTTATCTAGATATAGAGCCTTGTTTAGTAGCAATTGTTCTGGTAGGCGATGACAAGGCTTTTACTTCGTAGACAGTGAATGGATATACCTGAATTACACCGTAAACCGAAAGTAGTAGAGGGGGTGGGGTGGCATTCTCAGTTAGCTCTGTGAAAGATTGAACAAGTCTCGTGCCTAGGAATTCACTATGGTAGATTATTTTAAGAGGAGGAACGATCATGTTAAAGAGGACAAGGAAACCCCTTGCGTTCGCTATGATTGGTGCATTCTTAATGAGTAGTCTTTTGACAGGATGCGGAACGACACCGGCGACAGACCCAAGTAAAGAGGCTAAGCAAACCAGTGAATTAACCGGACAAGCTCTAAAAGACGCAGTGAAAAAGGAAGGAAAGGTTGTTTCCTACGGCATGCCTGATGCTTGGGCAAACTTAGGCGAGATTTGGGGCAATTTCACGAAAAACAATCAGATTACTCACTCAGACACAGATATGACGAGTGCTGAGGAAATTGCTAAGTTTGACGCCGAGAAAAGCAGCCCTGTCGCCGATATTGGGGATGTAGGCATTACCTTTGGTAATGTTGCGATAGCGCGTGATGTTGTTCAAGCACACAAGGGGCCGACTTGGAGTGAGGTTCCGGATTGGGCCAAAGATAAAGATGGTCGTTGGACAGGAGAATATGTCGGTACAATCGCCTTTTTAGTAAACACTAAACTGGTTAAAGAGGTTCCCCACAGCTGGGCAGATCTACTTAAACCAGAATACAAAGGCGCAGTAGTAACCGGGGATGTTTTAAAAGCTGCCCAATCACAAGCCGCGATTTTGGCCGCATCGTTTGCCAACGGTGGGGACGAAAACAACTTAACTCCTGGGATTGAATACTTCAAGAAGCTGGCCAAGGCCGGCAATCTCAAACCCAGTGATAATATTTTCAGCGTCTTCCAAAAGGGTGAAGTTCCTGTGGGAATTTTGTGGGATTTCAACGCGCTTGGTTATCGGTCCCGCTTAACGGATAAAGAAAATTACGAGGTCGTTATTCCCAGTGATGGGACTGTGGCAAGTGCCTATGTCTCAATCATTAATAAATACGCTCCCCACCCTAATGCGGCTAAAGCCTTCCAAGACTACCTCTTAAGTGACGAAGGTCAAGTTCTTTTAGCCAAAGGGTTTGCTCGCCCAATTCGAGACAAAGTTCAAATTCCCGCGGATATCGCTAAAGCGATGGTACCTAAAGAACAATATGCTTCAGCTAAACCAATTAAGGATTTCGCCTCTTGGGAAAAGAATATGAAAACGATCCCCGATCTGTGGAGAAATAATGTCATAGTCTCGCAATAGTCGATTGTGGGAAAAGCCTGACGGGACTTGGGTCGTTAAAGGTTCTTTTAAGTCAGGCCTTCCCCTAGTCTAATACTGTTCCAAAGTCGTCGGCGACGAGGAGGCCTGATAAATGAAAAATAACAGAGTGACTCGGCTCGGCCAAGAGTTGCGGCGAGGTGGAATCCTTTGGGTTCCATTTATTCCTTTGATCATCTTCGCCTTAGCCTTCGAAATCTTACCCATGGGATATATTATTTACAGCAGTGTACATACCGCGACTGGAATAAGTCTGCAAAGCTATTCCCGAATTTTCCAAAGCAAATATTACGTAGTTTCCTTGAGAAACAGTTTATTGGTATCCGTGGCTGTGGGTATTATTGGTTTGATTATTGGTACATCTGGCGCTTTAGCCTTGCGCTCGCTAGGAGAAGCCTGGCGGGAAAAACTATTGACGTTGGTCAATATGACCTCAAATTTTTCCGGTGTGCCTTTGGCATTTGCGTATATCGTTCTTTTGGGAGTCAATGGACTTGTAACGGTCTTGGTAAAGGAAAAGATGGGATTGGACTTGTACGGCACGGGTTTTAGCCTCTTTAGCTGGACAGGGATCGTCTTAGTTTATATTTATTTTAGTGTTCCTTTGGCCTTTATGCTGATGTATCCTGCAGTCTATGCCCTTAGGCAGGATATTCAGGAAGCGGCTCAAATCTTAGGGGCCAGCCGGATTCACTTCTGGCGCAAGATCGGTTTGCCAATCTTGTTGCCTTCCATGTTGGGCAGTTTCACATTACTTTTTGCCAATTCCCTAGGTGCTTATGCCACTGCTTACGCCTTGACAAACTCGAACAACAGCTTAGTTTCCATTACGATTGCGAATCTAGTCACAGGGGATATTTTCCCAGATCCTTCTCTGGCCAGTGCTTTAGCAGTCATTATGGCTGGTTTTTTAGTAGCGTCCATTGTCATTAATGAGAGGCTCAAGAAAAACGGCGGAGGGGTGGGGCAATGAAACGAGGGATTGTTTCAAAACTAGTTTTGGTGCTTATCTTCGCGTATCTATTTTTCCCAATCGTGGCTACCCTTCTATTCTCTGTAGCGACAAGGTGGAGTACGACCATCTTGCCTGAGGGGTATACTTTGTCCTATTACCAGCAACTTTTTAGTAGTCCAGAGTTCATGCAAGCGTTATTGAGGACCGTCTATGTGAGCTTCGCGACCATTATACTGTCGATTCTGATCATTATTCCATCAATGTACTTAGCTATTGTTTATTACCCGCGTTTGGAGAAACTCTTTGAGATTCTGTCAATTTTGCCGTTTGCTATGCCTGGAGTTATCTTGGCCATAGGTATGATTCAGATGTATTCCAAAGGACCAGTGCGCATTACTGGTACTCCTTGGATTTTAATCGGCTCCTATTTCGTGTTAATCTTACCTTTTATGTATCAGGCAACGAAAAATAGTTTTCGGACCATCAATGTCAAGTCTCTGACAGAGGCTGCGCTGATGTTGGGGTGCGGTAAGTTGGAGACGTTTGTTAAAATTATTTTCCCCAATGTGTTGAGGGGAGTTATTTCAGCAGCCTTGATTTCAGTTTCTGTGCTGTTTGGAGAATTTGTCCTAGCTAATTTATTGGTTGGAGATAACTATGAGACCATTCAGATTTACTTATATAAATTGCAGAAAGTTGACGGTCACTTGGCCAATGCTTTAGTGGCTTCGTATTTTCTAGTCATATTGTTGATGTCGTTAATCTTGATCTGGATTGCTTTTCGAAGGGAGACGAAGCTTACCAGAAGTCGGAAGTCAGACAGCAGAAGGTGTTATTGAAGCTGGGGATCGGAAGAACTGGGAAGTTCAGAGGACTTTTGGTGTTATTATCAGGAGGAAATGAGTATAGGGTAATGTGGGGGTATGATACGTGAGCTATGTTCAGGTCGTCAACATTGATAAGAGCTTTCAGGGCCGTCAAGTTTTAAAAGGAATCGAGCTGGAGATTAAAAAAGGAGAATTTGTTACCTTATTAGGTCCTAGCGGGTGCGGAAAAACCACGCTCCTAAGAATTATCGCGGGCTTAGAACGTGGGGACGATGGGAAGATTATTGTTAACGGAAGGGAAATGATAGAAGGACAAAGTAAGAAAGAACAAAACATCGGCATGGTCTTTCAATCTTATGCCCTTTTTCCCAACATGACGGCTTTTGAAAATATTGCGTTTGGGCTTAAAATAAAGAAGGTACCATCTCAGGAGATCCGAAAACAGGTCGAAGAGGTTATGGATATTCTTAGTATTTCGGGCAAAGAAAACAACTATCCGCACCAGATGTCGGGAGGACAACAGCAAAGGGTTGCTTTAGCGCGGGCCTTAGTCGTCAAACCAGACCTTCTCCTTTTAGATGAACCCCTAAGCGCGGTTGATGCAAAGGTAAGGGAGAGCGCAAGAATCTTGATTCGTGACGTTCAAAAGAAGATGGGGATTACCACAATTTTTGTGACTCATGATCAACTGGAAGCCCTGGTCATGTCCGATCGCATCGTGGTCATTAACGGTGGGGAAGTTATGCAGTACGGGACTCCGGAAGAAATTTATCACAATCCTACGAATAAGTTTGTAGCTCAATTTATTGGTACCTATAACTTTGTTCCCGGCGGATTGGTCGGTTTCACGGATAAAGATGCCGAGGTATGTATCCGCCCCGAACATATTTTGTTAGTTAGTAAAGATCAATTGGCTCAGATAGGAGAAACCGATGTTATCAAACTGCAGGGAACTTTAGAGAATTTCTATATTTTGGGCAACACAGCTAGGGCTGAGGTGGTCGCACAGGGCAGAACAATTATCGTGGACCATCTTAACAGATTCGAAGGGTCTAGATTTGCGTTAAAAGAAGAAGTAGGACTCGTGATCGAAAGAAAGGTATGTACTATCCTCGAGCATTAAAGGGAATAATTTTGCCAACTCTATACCCAGTTCTTGAAATGTCAGAGACACTAACGTTAAAGCCTGATTCAAGCCTATGGTTTGGAGTTGGACCCATAAATTAGGTAGACGAAGAGTGTGTTTAACAAGGGAAGGTAAGACGGTTAAGGAGGTGTGCTGCATGGGCACGTTTCGTACATCAGGGTATGACAAAGTCTTGTTGAATTTGCGTGCGATGGCGGTGGAGTTGGCGGAAGCGTTACAAAATCATCTGAGTGCAGCCATCGAAGCGCTGGAAAAGGGCGAGACAGTTCAGGATTGGGAAGAACGGGATGATATTATCGATCAGATGCGGGATTGCATTGTGAAACGTAGCTTTGACATCATGAGCCTACAGCAACTTCGCAGCCAAGATTTGCGTTGGATTTTAGGGTTTCAGCGCATGGCGCAGGAGCTCGAACGGGTCGCAGACTATGCCTGCGACCTTGCTGAACTTAGCGAGCTTAAGCCGGAAGGAAACTGGTCGGTGGATATCCTGCAGATGGCAAAGCAATTGACCAACATGACGGATTACACTGTGGCCATTTTAAAAGGAGAACAAGAAATCACTCTGGATTTAGCGGATCAGGATGATGTTTTGGATAAGGCGTACGCTAGCTTTAAGGCCGCCTTAGTCAAAGGGAGTCAAGAAAAATGTAACGACGGCCAATTGGGGTTAAGCTTAGTAGTGGCTAGGACGATCGAGCGCATGGGTGATCATATCGTGAATGTTGCGGAGACGCTCCTATACGTCCAAACGGGTAGTCGACGAGTAGCTAGAGCAGGAAGCTAATACTATCAGGCTATTTCCCCGGTAGTTGGGCCTTCCACGGGAAATTTGATCAGACCGAGAGGCAGGGTTTATTGAGTTTTGATGTTGCTTGTGCTAGAATAGGCGGTAAAGGTTAACATTGGAGGGCGAATTAATTTGAAAATTGCTTTAGTAATTCTTTTGAGCCTTAGCTCACTAGGACTCATCGCAGCTGTATTACTCCAGTCTGGAAGGAGTGCCGGATTATCGGGAGCCATTACAGGAGCAGGCGAGGCGTTCTTCGGTAAAAAGAAAGGGATGGATGAGTTGTTCGCCAAAGCCACGGCCGTCTTGGCGGGGGTCTTTTTGCTGAGTTCCTTGGGCCTAGCTATGCTTAAGTAATCAAGAAAGTCTAGGGCTTTTAGATATGCTCCATTCTTTGCATATAAAGTCGAATCTAGGGGCACTTCATACGAGGTGTCCCTTTCATTTTACAGAGAACGTCCTATAATTCGCTGACAAAGTTGGAGATGAAAGGGAGATGGTGTTGGATGGAGCCACAAAGGCGCTTAGTAGAGCCCTTTAATTTCCCGGGAAATCGTGTTGGTTGTTTGTTAATTCATGGGTTTTCAGGATCTCCTTCAGAAATGCGTTTGTTAGGTGAACGGTTATCCAAGTTTGGGTGGACGGTTCTTGGAATAAGGCTATCAGGGCATGGAACGACTCCAGAACAGATGGCGAAAAGTCGTTGGGAAGACTGGGCAAAAGACGCGGAAGCTGGAGTAAAGGAACTGAGAAAGTCTTGCCACACTGTGGTCGGAATTGGACTTTCCATGGGGGGATTGTTAGCGCTTCATTTGGCAAGTCTTGGCTTAATTGATGGTATCATTACTATGAATGCGCCCATGGTGCTTGCAGATCGAAGGACCCGTTATGTCCAACTCATCAGGCCTTTCGCGACGTTTGTAAATAAGCCGGATCTGAGTAGTTCTGCCAATAAATCAGAAGGGACAACCGCGAAGGTTGAGCGTTTTGGCTATGAACGGATTCCAGTGGATGGTTTGATTTCCCTAAACAGGGCGATTCGTAAAGTGCGCCGAAAGCTTTATGAGATTAAGTGTCCTGTATTGTTGATGCAAAGTACTAAAGATCTGACAGTAAACCCCGTCAGCGTTCAAATTATTATGAAGAAAATCCAGCAGGTAAAACCCGTCGTGCTCCACTGGGAAAAATCAGGGCATATCCTAACGCTTGGGCCTGAGAGGGAAGAAGTTGCTCTGAAAGTCGATGAATTTTTGCGGGAGTTGAATCACAACCGCATGTAGAGGAGAAAGGAAGATTGATAGAGATGATGACACGGGAAGAGGCTTATATTGAATTGACAAAAAATGTTGAGAATAAAAACTTGTTAAAACATATGTTTTCAACGGAAGCAGTACTTATCCGCCTAGCCAAGCATTTTGATCAAGATCCGGATTTGTGGGGGCTGGCGGGCCTGTTGCATGATATCGATTATGAGGAAACGAAAGAACAGCCCTTTGTCCATTCCCTTAAGGGGGCAGAAATGTTAGCAAGTATGGGTTTCCCGGAAGAGCTGGTCTATGCGGTCAAAGTTCACAACGAACGGCATGGTTTACCGCGCATCTCTCTATTGGATAAAGCGCTCTATGCGACAGACCCAATGACGGGTCTCATTGTCGCAGGTGCATTGATTCGGCCAGATAAGAAGCTGTCGGGGGTTGATGTTCCGTTCCTCCGGAAAAAGTTCGATTCAAAGTCATTCGCCAAGGGAGCAGATCGGCAACAAATTCTCATGTGCAGTGAACTAGGACTTTCGTTGGAGGAATTCCTGGGCTATGGGTTGGAAGCAATGCAAGGAATTTCTGAGGCTTTGGAGCTTTGATTTTACCATAGGTTTTTCACAAAAATAAGAATTGGGATTTGGCCAAAACAGGAAATATGTGGTATACTGAAATACTAGTGAGAGGAGGGATAGCATGCCTTCTGAAGGAATTAAAGTTGTTGCCGAAAATCGCAAAGCGTTTCACGATTACTTCATTGAAGATAGAGTAGAGGCTGGAATTGTCCTTACGGGGACAGAAATTAAATCCATCCGTAATGGGCGAGTTAATTTAAAAGACAGTTATGCACGTCTGAACGATGGCGAAGTCTGGGTCTATCAGATGCATATCAGCCCTTATGAACAGGGTAATCGATTTAATCACGATCCACTTCGGCCGCGTAAATTATTACTGCATCGTACGGAGATTAATAAATTAGTGGGGAAAATTCAGTTGCAAGGTTTAACCCTCATCCCTATTAAAATTTATTTAAAAAGAGGAATGGCCAAAGTGGAATTGGCGGTTGGTCAAGGAAAGAAAAACTACGATAAGCGTCAGGCTCTTGCTGAACGAGAAGGCAAACGTGACATTGAGCGAGCTCTAAAAGATCGTAATAAAGCCTAGTCAACTACTGTTTTCCAAAAAGATGTAAGTATTCCATTGATATTCAGCTTTGTTTTGAATCCAAATGTGATATACTATGCGTGTAGATGTTTTACATCTTTTACATGGGGGCGTTTTAGACTCGCTCGGGGAAGCGGTGGCAAAGGTTGCGCGTCGAGATTCCACCTGGTCTCGTTAAACGGTGGGCTTTATAATTGCAAACAACGAATACGCTCTAGCTGCTTAAGTGCCGCTAGCATCCTGCCTTCTGGACCTACGGTGAAGGATCAGGGTGTCATAATAGTAGGATGCTCTAACAACAATGCTCGGAGTTGTTAGCTAAGATGATCGAGCTAGCCTGAACTGAATCCGCTCCTTTAGGAGTCAAGACTGGCGAAACTTAAATTAAAGGATACACGCGTAGACGCTTTTGTGGCAGCTCTTCGATACAGGGGTGCAAGTCCCCTCGCCTCCGCCAAATGTAACCACAATTATATGTGATAAAGAAAGGACTACTTTAATGTAGTCCTTATATATTTCCACTTTTTGAACGAACTGGCTAATGAACTTCTTTACTTCATAGGTGTTCCTGTCATGAATATGCTTTTTATATTCTGACAGGATTTTTTTTATTGTCTCCTCATCAATTACTTTGATGTTCTCTTGTGTATTCATTATTCCATTTAACTTGATTTCCAAGTTTTGTTTGAGAAGTTCTAGTCTATCTAATTCCTCAATAAGAGTTAGACTCTTTGAACCACCCTTAATCAATTCGACGATATTAGTTATTTGGGTTGATACTTTCCGTATTTCGGAAGTGGTATCTTTAGTAAGCGATTGATGCTTCGTATCGAGTGTTTTTCTATATAAGGTAAGCTCATTCGCAAAAAATTTTATAGCATTATCAGATAGTATCTTTTCCTCTATCTGTTGTAAAACAAATTCCTCGATATATTCTCTACGGACCTCTTTATTATCACATTTACCTGTCGAATATCTATTTCCGTCCCTGTATGTTACATGTTTTGTCTTCGGTTTACCTGAATACTTAACATTACCCACGTATGCGTGGTTGCATTCTCCACAGACAATCAAACCACTTAAGAGATACGTCTCTTTGGCTCGATAGGTTGCTTTTATTCTTTTGTTTTTTTCCATCTTCGCTCGTGCTTTCGCGAAGTCATCTTTGCTGATAATTTCGGGCATACCACCTTCATTTCTGATAATATCTTTTTCATCTTTGTACTGATGGCCATTACGTCTACCATCCGCATCTTTACTTGAACTTTTATTAAAAACATAAACCCCAGTATATTTTTCATTGACTAAGATGCTAGAGAGACTATTTTTAGAGAAGGAATTCCCTACCTTAGTTTTATAACCATTTTCATCCAATGCTTTTATAATGTCGGTATAACCATAACCATCTAAATACATCCTAAATATCATCTTGACAGCGTTGGCTTCTCGATTGTTAATTATATATTTCTCAGCTTCTTTATCATAATCAAATCCGAGTGGCGGTTTACCACCAGTATGTCTGGAAGCTAGGGCATTTTCGTGCATGCCCTTCATTACCTCTCTTGATAGGTTTGCACTATAGTATTCAGCCATTCCTTCAAGGACAGACTCCATCATTATTGATTCTGGTGAACCATCGAGAGTCTCTAAAACGCTTCTAACAACAACGCCGTTCTTTTTTAGTTTGTGTTTGTATTGGGCTGAGTCATATCTGTTTCGGGCAAACCTGTCTAACTTGTGAACAATCACTTGTTCAAACGTTTGTAATTTTGAGTCTGCAATCATTTTCTGAAAATCGTTTCGGTTATCATTCGTAGCAGTTTTGGCTCTGTCAATGTATATTGCCACAATATTCAAGTTGTTTCTTTTTGCATATTCCTTTATTGCACGAATTTGTGCTTCAATTGATTCTTCTCTTTGACCGTCTGAGGAGTAGCGAACATATGCAACAACATTTATTATTTTTCTCATTTTCTTATTCCTCCTGTTTCCGTTGATTGTCTGACGGTCATTTGAAATTTGCCCGTTCTCTTCTCCTGTAAAGTCAAGGTTTATCAAATTAGTCAGCTACTCTTTAGATGACATACTCTAATTGTGTTAGGTTATGATTATAGATTCGGGTGAATCATCAAGACTCTCTAAAACGCTTCTAACATCAACACCGTTCTTTTTAAGCGTTTGCTCGTATTGGTCAAAATCATATCTGTTACGTGAAAACCTATCTAACTTATGGACAATTACTTGCTCAAAAGTTTTTAGTTTTGAATTCTCAATCATTCTTTGGAAATCTGTTCGATTATCATCCATAGCACTTATGGCTCTATCAATGTATATTTCTATGATGTTTAGGTTTTCCTTTTCTGCATATTCCTTAATTGCACGAACCTGTGTATCAATTGATTTGTCCCATTGATTATCTGAATTGGAACGAACATAGGCGACAACGTTTATCATCGTGTTTTCTCTCCTGTCGGTCTTTTTCATTGTTTTAATCCTCCTGCTTCTTCTTGTAATATTGATTCGTAGATGCTATTTAGAAATTCAACAATTGCGATGTTTCGATTTACAGATGCAGTTTTACTTTCAGGTCTTTCGTAAACAATCTTTTCTTGTTTGTTTGTAAATCTACCATGAATTAAATCGTCTCTTGATATAACGCTTTCTACAACATAAAGGATGTCCCCACTTGATTCTGATGCCGAAATATTTTGAGTATCCTGTTCTGTATTTGTGACTGCCAATATAAATACCTCCGTTTTGACAGTCATACTAAATAGCTCCTGATACCAGAATAATTCTGGGTTTTTCTTTTTTATAAACCAAGTTTACTTGGTTCGCCTTTTTAAAGTGTATTTACCATGACATGAATTTTACATTCTCAGAACCATTGAATATTGATAACAGCACCCTCCCCTTATAATTTAATCAGTTCATCAAATGTCATGGTTAGATTGTATGATATGTCAAGCATTAATTAAACCGAATAGTGGTTTAATAGGTTTCTACAAGCACAGTTATATTATAACTTAAGATATATTATAATTGTAGATGTAATATAAAAGTTTAAATATCGTTATAGTAAGAAGTTTGCCTCCATGTAAAGCTATATGGGGTAAGTGATGCACCAAAACGAATTAAGGGAAGACAAAAAGCGTCTTCCCTTTCGCGTTCAATTATGGAAATAAGTATCCGCATTTAATAACTTTTGCGGATACTTATTTCGTATGTTCTAGAACTTTTTTAATAGCGGTAACATACCACTTAATCCTAAATAATAAAAAGGTGGGGGTTAATTTCTTAATGGTATTATTCAGGAAGTTCATCGACGACATGTTCTAAGACATCACCAACACTACATTCTAATGCGGTACAGATTTTGTCTAGAATCATATAATTGATGGATGAAGTTTTACCATCAACAATTTTTCCGATGCTATTTGCCGATACTTTAGTTTGCTTTGCTAGCCAATATTTGGTTCTACCTTTTTCCTTTAGTAAATCTACTAAGTGAATTTTAATCAATATTATCACCAAGACCATTATAATTGACTTTTTTAAGGATATCAATTATAAGTTACTCAGGACATAAAAGTTCCTAATCTATGACTTAAAAAGGAGTTATTACAGAAAAATAATATATTTTACATAGGTACAATAAAAATCCCCTAGCCGGAGGCTAGGGAATTGTTATTATCGACGAACTCGAACTCTAAGTCCTTCCACGGGCATGTCTGGACACGCCACAATATAATAATCTTCATTGTACTCGACCCTACTAAGAACCCAATCGCTGTAATAATCATCTTCCTCATCAATAATGAAAACTTCAATAGTTCGTCCACATGTCCAATATTCATCATGACTTGTACTAAGTGCGTACCTTCCATCGATACGCTTAATCAGATACCCCTCATCAGTAACCTTTTTTGAGAGATAGTCGATTTTCCAAACAGCTTCGTCAAGCTTATCTTGCAAAGACCTCAATTGCTTACCCATAAATCTATCTTTTGAGCTGAATATCAATTCACCTTCAACAAACCTTTTCAATTTGGGATTTAAATCTGTTAGTTCTCTCCATGCTTCGACTAAATGCATTTCCAAAAACAAAACACCTCTTTTCTTTCTTTTTCCTGTTTCTTTTGCAACATTTATGCTCCTTTTTCGATGTATTCGATTAATCTTATACGTGAAACGACTAATCTATTACTCAGATGCAGAACAGGTATGGGGAAAGTTCCTCCCTTCACCATATGTCCAACATTTTTTATAGAACAAAGGCTTTAGGTCTCATAAAATTAAAATCTCCGCATGGTTAGAGCGAAGATTTTAATGTCTAAGAGGTTACTAAAGGATTTTTCATAAAAGCACCTCAATGGGGGTGCTTTTTTGTTTATACCATTGTATTCCTAACACCTTTTGAAGGTCTGTGTTAAAACCAGTCAGTAGTAGTTAAACCGCATTAAAATCTTTTTTCTTATATTTGCTCGCACAGATGTATATAAGAAAAAAACAAAAAAATAGAGATTTCCCTGTTTACTGAAATGTTCCCTCATTTCTAGAAACAATCCCCATCGAGTGTGCGAGACTCGTGAAAACCTGGAAAATCTCTTTCATTTTATATCTAATGATATACAAATAATGAAAGAAAAATTACCAGAGCTGAGTCCGACCTCGTGTGACAAGCTCTGTTTTTGTTTTACCTAAAAGTAAAATGGGCAAAAAAAGTCCCTTGCATCACCAGAAAACAGTTCGCAAAGAACAATGTGTATAAAAAGGGGGAATTATATATGTTTTTTGTTCAAATAGGTGGTTGAGTCAAGACTTTGTTTGTCCTCGAAAAGGAGGAGAACAAATGAAAAAACTATTCGAAATCCCAAAATTCAATGAAGCTCAAATCTCAAAACAAGCCGAAAAACAAATTAAATTCCTAAAAGCCGTCTACCCGTTTTTGGAGGATGAAGAAAATTGGAATGAGGGAGCCATCGAGCTTCGTCCGTTACAACGTTCAAAAGATGCGAAGTACCTCAAAAGCTATAACGCATGGCATATACAAGAAAAAGACATTGATGCCCTGAAAAAATTCTTAGGGATGGTAAATGGAAAAGGCTATTGCCTATATTTTTCGGGCTTTGCATTTGATTATCAAAAGGAAGTACTGAAACCTGACGGGAAGAAGTATCAAAAGGGGAAGATTAATAACGAAAACTCGCTATTTACTTGTATTCTTTCAGCCGACTTTGACGGTATATCTGCTGAAGAATTTAAGGAATCAAAGCAAAGACTGCTCGACATTGGAATTGAAACTATCGATGTTTTTACGGGTCACGGATTTCAAAGCCATATTCTATTGAATCATCAAGTCTTGGATAAGGATATTTTCAAGAAATTTACGGAGCTTCTAACCAGTAAAGGTTTCAAGGTTGACCCCGCAATAGTTGATTCTGCCAGGATACTTCGTATGCCTTACACTTTCAATTGTAAGGCACTGGATAAGAATTCTAAGTACTATGATGCTAAAATTCCTGAAATTTTGCCAACGACTGATGTCGGCTGGACGGAAAAACGCTATCATGTGCTTGAAATATTTCAGAAGCTTCAGAGCTTGCCTGATGTTATCCCGCAAACACATACAATGACTGAGATAGAAATAAAGTCTATTCCTACTGCACCTTTAGTTGTTGCAGAGAAGAAAAAGAAAGAACTCGAAATTAAAGAAGTGGGTCGCATCAAGCTACAAAGCCTGAAAGACGTTTATACCATGATTGACTATGAAAGGCTTCCAGAAGCTATACAGAAAATGCTGGCTGGCACTCAGCATGGAATAAGGAATCAAGTTATATTATTCCTTATTCCATTCCTTAGAAACACGCTAGGGCTAAACATTCAAACAATCAAACAAGTCATGTCAAAATGGGCAGAGCTTTCAGGAAAAGATGTTCAATTCATTTTATCAGAGGTCGATAGAATTTACGCACTTGCCTTTAAGGGAAAGTACGGGAAATATACTGCCGAACTTGCACAAGCGTATGGCTACCTTGAATTCAGCGAATTTAAGCGTGATAATAAGATTGTAATCCCGAATAGCCTTTTAAAGGATTTCGACGTGATTGCAGACGGCTCAGTTAGAATCTATCTAGCCATGAAGCTGGAAGAAAAAATTAGCGGGATTAAGGAATATACGAAGAAGGACATTCAACGTATCGCTGACATATCTGAGCGTACTATTGAACGGAATATGAAAGACCTAGTTGCAATGGGGTATATCTGCAAGCGACGAACAAATCGCAGACAAAAGGAAGAATATATCTTCCACATAAGCCCATATTTTAGTTCCGTACAAGGCTTTACAATGTTAGAAAATGCTGTTGTCAAAGCAATGCTTAATGACCTCACGGATGGCGAAATGAAGTTATACAGCTATTTATGTTTCATGGTCGGGAAAGAATCTAAAAACTGTTGGGCAAGTCAAAAATACCTTTCTGAAAAAATTGGCAAAAGTGGTCACAGCGTTATCTCGAAAATGACCGACCTTCTAAGTCAAAAGGGTTTCATAACGAAGAAAACTTTCAAGCGAGATGAAATAATGCACTCAGTCTATAACCTAAATTACTAAAGCAAAAGGGAGTCTCTCGACTCCCTTTTGTGTGTTCTAAATGATTAACCGACAGCTACACACATACCCTAATACAGCTCAAACCCATACTACATCAGGGTTCTCGAAGATTAACCGACAGCTACACACACTAATAATAGTAACGGGAAGAGAGAAGCGAGGAGGGGGGCTTATATATCTAGCCATTAAAAAACTTAATTAATAGTTGAGAGAATGTCTATTTAAAAAGTAAGCGTAGCTTACTCATCTAATTGAACACGAAGACAGCACCGAAAGAAACGTTTTTGAGGTTTTCTATACAGAACCGTTGTACGACACTATTAAACACATTTTATGTTGATTTATGTGAATACAAGTGTTAAAATGTGTATATGATATAGAAAAGGGGGCATGTTGAATGATTAAGCATATGAACAAATATTATTTCGTAAAACCCGTGGATTTTCGTCGTCATGATACTGAGTTCGAGGTTTTCAACTCACAAGGATTGCTGATGGGAACAACAGTAAGGGGAATAAGTCCACTGTTTTTCCAAACAGAGAAAGAAAGAGAAAACTTCGAAGAATTTATTTTAGATGAAACAATGGATATCCAAGCTCAGGTAAAGTTTTTGGAAGAATACGGAGTTTATATTGAAGAGGTTCAATCACTGAACTTAGAATTAGACACAATATGTGAAAATATGGATTTAAAATGGAACATCCCTCAAGGTCAAATGCAAAGGATTTTGACAAAATATGTCTAGAGGAGCCAATAAAAATTAAACATAAAAGGAGAAAAGAAATGAAGAATCAAATTGTAAGAAAATCCCGTATGTCTATTTTGGCAATACTTATTGCATTCGTTTTGTTAGTAGTTTTATCAGGTGTGTGTATTGCCAATACATTGCCTAATTCACAAGTCAGCCACTTAAGGCTTTCTGGAGTTGACCGTTTTCAGACGGCTAAAGCAATTTCTGAGCAAGTGAATAGCGGAACGGTTCAAGATGTAATCTTAACGTCAGGCAATAACTTTCCCGATGCTCTTTCAGCAAGTGTTCTTGCGAAGAAGCTCAATGCTCCGATTATTTTGGTAGACGGTAAGGTTCAAGGCTCAAGTGATGCCTTAAACTATATTAGTCAGCATTTAAGTAAGACGGGGACGGTTCATATCATTGGGGGAACAGGCATTATCGGTAGTGATTTTGAAACTTTATTAAGTCCAAATTACAAAATTGACCGCATTGGTGGCTATGACCGCTATGATACGGATGTCCTGATTGCTCAAAAGCTCAATGTGGCTAAGAATACGCCCGTTGTTATTGCTTCGGGAGAAAACTTCCCCGACGCACTCAGCATTTCGAGTGTGGCAAGCAGTAAAGGATACCCGATTTTATTGGTGGGTTCAAGTATGAGTCAAGGGGTTACGGACTTCATTGCGAATGACCAACCGAGTCAGGTTTATATCGTCGGGGGAACGAGCGTAGTATCGGATAGTGTCAAGGCTCAAGTGCAATCCCTTGCACCTAGTACCCTTATCACTAGATTAGCGGGGAATGACCGCTTCGACACAGCGGGGCAAATCGCTTCAACCTTTTCCCTTAATCCTAAAACCTTATATCTTGCCTCTGGCATGAACTTCCCCGATGCTTTGGCAGGAAGTGCGTTGGCTTCGATAACTGGAGACCCCATCATCCTGATTGACCCAACGACGAAAGCCGTCCCGCCAGCCATTGAAGCCTACCTGAAAAAGCTACACGACGCTAACATTCATCCGAACATTGTTTCCTTTGGAGGCACAGTCGTTGTTCCCGATGCCGTTGTTCAAAACGTGGAGAATATCCTCAATGGGGTTGCTCAAGTAACTGAATTAAAAATGACCTCTACTTGGACATCTGATACAGCAACTAATATAAAGGCGATAAGTGATGAGTTGGGGTTAGAAAATGATGGAGGTGGAGCAAGTTATAACCCCATCGCAGGAAATCCTGATTTCCACATTATTGAAGTTGTTTCGCGTTCTCAAGATTATGATTCATATATCAATATTCACGCTTGGAAGTTAGACACACAATCGGAAACGGATAAACTTAAATCTATCGTCAAAGAACTGTTTAGGTTCTATTGTCCCACAGGATATTCTCAAATCTATGATATGGTAGACGCATCTTGGAATGGAAGCTATGCTTACGGCGGGAAAACCTATACGTATGGCGATAGAGAAATACACATTGAAATTAATGACTCACAAAATATATTAGTTGTTTACTTCAGTAAACCAGGACAAAAATTACCTAATTATCTTCATTAATCAATAAAAGAGCTTAGGCAATTGCCTAAGCTCTTTTATTAAACCGTATTCGACAAGTATGCTAGTGAAGATATATTATAGTTGGCGTAAAATACACATATAAACACATAAAGGAGGGATATTTTGAAGAAAAAAACGATAGTCATTTTTTTTATGATACTTTTTACTATTGTCGGTTCATCATTTTTATATACTCAAAATAAAGCTAACGGGTTGACCCAAGGAACTAAAACAATTCCTAGTCCTGACGGTCTAAGTTTTACGTTTAGACCAGGCACAGACGAATATAACACTTGGGGAAATACCACATTTTATCGCATAAACTATTTGAATCAAGGATTCTATGTTTATCTTCCTGTTGACCCAGCAACAGACCCATCAGCAGTGCAATATTTTAATTTCGGAAAACTAGCAAATAATCTAATTACTCACGCTGGAGGAGTCTATACCGTACCTGGACATGATGGAAATTTGTCACAAGGCATGGCTGACATCAATAGCTGTTACTACGAGGGTAATAATTCAGGACATATGAAAGTCTGGGAAAATAATAAAACAAACTTATGGGAATGGAGATATTTAGGATATAACTACGACGGAACGGCTCTCAATAATCCTTACTATCCTTGCGACAGTGGGAGCTACAGTAAAGGTGCTCCTTGGGATTGGGTAGCATACCAAGAACCTTACACGCTAATGGTTGACCCAACTCATACTGCTTTTACCAAAAATGACCCGCCTCCACTTTTTAAAGAATCTCAAATTGCTATATGGTTTAAAACATATGTTTTTCCATCTGACCCACATTGGACTGACCCAAGTATCGTGGGTAGTTCTTCGGTAGATGATGCCGTTAAGTTTTGGTCAGATAGACTATATTTCACGTCTAACGCAAGCGTCGGTTATGTAACATTAAAAGGTTGGTTTCCAAATGGAAGCTATATCACCTGGGATGTTCCTCGGACAAATATTCCAAACCTTCGCGTTACGGACTATAAGGTCAAAGATGATAGCGGAAAAGTACTTGCAGAAGAGACTCGTGGCGACGACCAAGAAGGAACCCCTAAATGGACGTATAACGATACGACAGTCTCGAAAGGGCAAACGTTGCATATTGAAGCAACGATTAAAAATGAAACGCCTCCCAATCATCCTACGACAGCTACGCCAGTAACCATTGACCATATGTATGCTTTCGGAGCAAACGCCCAATTAGCTGATACATGGGATGACTCTTATAAAGACACCAGTGGGGTTGTCAGCGATGACCAACCAACTCAGATTCCTGCGGGTGGAACTGCTCACTTTAAGTGGGATTATACCGTACCTCCTACAGTCTCCCAACATATCAAATTGCAAGCTCAAATACCTGGAAAGTTCTATAAAGCACTCGACAACGATTATGTTGGTGACGACACGGGCTATGCTACGTTTGACATTGCTCAAGAAGACATTGCCCTAAGCGATACCATTCAACTTTTAGACCATACTGGAACTACTACAAATAAAGTAGCCCCTGGTCAAAGTTATACAATACGATACTTTGTTAATAAGCCTAAAGGGAATACCCCTGTAGGCGAAGCGGGAAACCCCAATAATCCTTATGCCACGGTAGATTACCAGATAACCGATAAAGGTTATATGACGATGCAAGGGACTGCTTCTGCAAAAACTACGTTAATGCCGAACGGTCAAGTCGCGATTGATGTCCCTTATGTAATGCCTCAAACCGCTCTCATCCATGCTTGCGGTCTCATTGACAGCGTGAACGCCCAAGCTGGACAAGACGACGATTTAACGAATGATGGTTGGAAATGTGCCGATTTCGCTTCAGAAGTCAACTTAGCTGTCAATAATTTGGTAGCAAGCCCTCAATCCATCAACGTACCTAGTACGTACTCATCTGGAAGTCAAACGGTTGATTTCACCTTTGATTTAACGAACACTGATTCAACGAATGTTGGGAAGAATGTTTGGGTTTATCTAACCCAAGGAGGAACTGTCGCTCAAGGTGGAACGATTGTTGATAAGCAACAAGTCTATATCCCGCCCAATGCTAACATTTCCGTCTCTTGGCCTGAGAACGTTAACTTAAGTGTTGGGTCAACGAAATTTTCAATTGAAGTGAATCCACCACCAAGAGAGTGGTACGAATTTACGGCTGACAACAATCCATTTAAGGATAACGTGGATACTACTACCATTAACGTTGTGCGAAACTCAGGAACTACTCTACAGTGTCCTTTAGGAAAGCATACGAACAATTCATGGACAACTCAGTTTCAAATTTACCATTATCGTGCTCACTTAATGTGTTATAGTACGAAGTTTGGAACGTTCTGCTTCTGTGCTTATGATAATAGCTGGTATACGTACCCTACGGTTTCGTTTTATGAAAACTGGAATATCACCCATATCTTCTTCCGAAGCAAATTAACGACAGACCTTTCAGGAGGAGGAGATGGCTGGGTTGATGTTCTTACCGCTCCTGGACGGGAAGGGAAAATTAAGGCTGGATATGGGTTTGAGTTAAAAATTCAAACGAACTACAACACTAATAACTACTCTTCAGCCCCGCATTCGCAGTATTGGGGATGTAGTTTTGACAGTGTTTACCCATCCGTAGCAAGTTATATCAGCAGTCCTAACTGGCTACAGGTCATTATGCCGTATAATGACACATATGGGAACCCAGTTGCTTATAATCTAAGCACTATGTCAGCATCGGGGTCTTGGGACAATATGACGAACACTTATCAGTTGCCCTACAGAAATGCCTTTGGACTCGCGACAGTTCCAGAAATCTTTGTCAGTGAAACAACGAGGGACGGGGATTATTTGGTTCAAGTCAACACTCCGAGTTTCTACGGTTCTCCCGACAAACATCCAGGACCTTACTCTAATCTTCAAGATTGTCAAAATTTCTATATTAAAGTAACGGGCGGGATGTATGACGACCTAAAAACTCAACTAATCCAGTAGACTTCAAAAATGAGCCTCTCAGATTGAGGCTCATTTTCCTTCTAATAATGTGTTTAGATATATGAAAATGTGTTAATATATACTTAATGAGAAAGGATGATATATAATGAATTCGACGACTATGTATAAAGCATCAGAGTTTGCCAAAATGGTAAACGTTTCTATAAAGACTCTACAAAGATGGGACCGAGAGGGCATCCTCAAAGCTCTTAGAACGCCCACGGATAGGCGTTATTACACACATTCCCAATACTTGGAATTCATCGAGAAAAACTTCAAAGACGAATCGTCAATGAGTGATTCGAAATATGAAGCTATCAGCACGATGATTCTCCATACTGTTCGTAGCATACTAGCTGAGAATATTGGCGACGGTCAGGCAGTAGAAAAAATCTGGAAAACGCTACAACTTGTCGAACCTTATCTTGCTCAGAGAGCCAGAAAATAATATGCGAGAAGATTTTGATGTGATTAAAAAAATATTTGAAGACAAAGGCGGTTTTGTAGAAAGAGCGGATATTTCCGATGTTCATTATAGGCACATAAATAAGCTCCTAAAAGACGGCACTATTATACGTCTGAAAAGAGGTTTATCAATGGTTAGACGGTACTGAGAAAGATGAACTTGAAATCTTATTCAAACTCATACCCGAAGCGATTTTATGTATGGAAAGTGCGTTATACTACCATGACTATACAGACCGTACTCCTGATTTTTGGAGTATTTGCGTCAATAAAAGTAAATTTAAAATTCTTTATTCTCCAATAAAAGCCTACTACTTTGAGACTGATAATCTAGAAACAGGTTTAATTGATGGTAATATTAATGGAATTAAAGTTCGCATTTACAATAAGGAGAGGACAATTTGCGATGTCCTCAGATATTCTAACAAACTAGACCGAGAAATCTTCAATAAAGCAATTCAGTCTTATGTTAAAGACCCTCGAAGAAACATCACAGCATTGCTTGAATATGGAAAAAGATTGCGAGTTTCTAAAAAGATTCAAACGTGGCTGGGAGTGTGGCTCTAGTTTTCTTTATTAAGTTCTTCCCTAAATTCTTTCCAAGAACGCTTTTTCATTTTCCCGTTTCTCATTAATTTCATTTCCCGAAGCGATTGTTTCAATGATTGTGCGGGAGTGCAATGTCTTTCAATTGAAGTGTCCACAATATTTTTACCCTTTTTATTTTTGTTCTTATCCATCGGAACACCCCCGTATAATTAGATATAAAAATTAAATAGTGCATTCGTTGCAGTTCTTTGGTTTTCGTTCCGAGAACGGTATTTTTGAATCAGTTCGAAAGGATATGTATGTGTACGAATAAATTTCAGATTGAAATGCTCTATGAGATAAACGGTCTTAATGACTATAGAAAAAACTTGGTACTAGAGTTTGGTCGCTCGCCCCTTCACGGGGCATATACTTAAAAATGAGGGTGGGTGATATCTAATGTTATTCGATGTAATTGAAGTAGAACCGCTGAATAATTATAAAATTCTGATAACATTCGAAAATAGTGAAAAGAAAATTTTCGATGTCAGTACATTAATAAATAGTAGACCGCGTTGGCAAGAATTAAAGAATATCGAATTATTCAATACAGTTAAAGTTTGGGAAGGTACAGTGCGGTGGATTGATGGTCAAGACATCTGCCCAAAATGGCTATACGATGAAGGGGAAAATTACGAGGTTTAGGAGAAAAGGAGGCAAAAACCGAGGGTCATTTGAGTGATTCAATATATTTTAGTAATCGTTTTAGTGCCGTTAATTGCCTATCCTGAAACGGGATGGTAGTCTTTTTAGTAGTGATGTTTTTTCTTATATTCATTTTCAGGTGTCGTTTTGGTCTTCTCGCTTATGTAAATATTACCTTTTTATGATATAGTGATATCGCTCAGATATTGTGTGTGTGATGGAATAGACAATTTATTCATGAGTCTTTAGATATGGAGAATAAAGTTATCTTGAATAAAGGAGAGTGTTATTATGCCCGTACCTCAAGAAGAAAGACAATACACTTATGCAGACTACCTAGCATGGCCCGAAGATGAAAGAGTAGAAATCATTGACGGTGTTCCTTATATGCAAGCAACCCCTTCACCAGAGCATCAGGAGATATCAATGAATTTATCCACTCAGATTGCAGTCTACTTAAAGGGAAAACCTTGCAAAGTTTATGCATCACCATTCTCTGTTAGGTTAATTAAGGGTGACGAAAAGAAAGACGAAGACATTAAGAAAGTTTTTGAGCCTGACATTACCGTCGTATGTGACAAATCTAAAATTGATAAACAAGGCTGTAAAGGTACACCCGACTTGATAATTGAAATTATTTCTCCGTCTTCGATTAAACATGACAGGGTTACTAAGTTTAACCAGTATGAAAAAGCTGGAGTTATAGAATACTGGATTGTAGAGCCAGAAGGTAAGCTTGTAAGTGTATTCTTATTGCAAAGCAACGGTAGGTATGGTAGACCAGAAATATACACAGAAGAAGAAAAAATAACTGTTTCAATATTTCCAGATTTAACTGTGGATTTGAGTGCGGTTTTTCCTTCTATATTAACCTAGACAAAAACTGAGGGTTATTTTAGTGATTCAATATATTTTATTAACCTTTTCATTAGAGTTAGTTGTCTATCCTTAAACGGGATAGTGGTTTTTTTAGTAGTGTTGTTACTTTTTCTTTTCATCATTCTCAGCCCTCGCCAATGCTCTTTCAAAAGCAACTTTATTGCGACCCAATTGCTGATGTTCGGCCATTACTGACTCATGGCGAACGAAATCTTGTATTTCGTCCTCAATAATTTGTTTTCGATATTCGTAGTCCTCTGAACACGGGCTTAAATTTGCGATTCGGTTCATGTACCCACCTATCACTTTGTCCATTTCCGCATTCAACATAAAGAAATCCCCCTTTGAGTAAATTATAGGGTATTCCACATTGGAGGGGAAATCACCTTTAGAGGTATTGGTTATAATTGCCAATATAAGAATTTTGGAGTAGCTTTGACTAAAGTCTAATCTAAAGTCTAATCTAAATTCCCGTTCTCTAATTGTCTTGCCCAGACTCGTCTCGCGGTCGGGCGTATATAATTTTCGAAAAGCTCTCTACCTTCGCGATATGCTTCGGGAGAAAGTGGAAAGGGCTCTTCTTCCATGCCCGTGAGGAGCATATCTTTTCTTTTGTTTTGTTCCCGAATTTGTTCCAGCGTTCTCATGATGTTTGCTCATCATCATCGTAATCGTTAAGCTCGTACTCAATCGCTCCATACCGCCGAACATTCATTGCCTCACGCACAACGAAATATAGTTTTTCAGAAAGAATACAGAAGTTAGAAATATTTACCTTATCGCCCTCGAATAATGACATCGCAACTGTAACAAGAAACTGATATTCAGTTGAAAGGTTCTGTTCTTTAAGCATCGTATGCATATCTATCCCAGCTTCCGTTATGTATGGAATCGCCTTTTTTCTAATTTCTTCGTCGCAGGTGAGAATGTAGTACATAGAAAAATGTTCTTTGTCTTTTTGTTTCCCAAATTTCTCTATAATTTTATTAAACGATTTCCTGTGTTGAGCATTCATAAAATACATCAATTTAACTCCTCAATTTCTTCAATAGTGGTCTTTTTAGTAGTAGTGATGTTGTTTCTTTTTGCCCTTCGAATATTCAACTGCACACTTCAATTTTTGCTTCAATTCTATCAAGTCTTTCAAGTATATCTTTGTTGAAATCCTTTTGTACTGACATAATCTCACAAAGACTATCAAACTTTTCTGTTAACTCTGTTTCCATTCTTAGTTGGATGTCTTTTACTTCCTGGATATCTTGCTTTAATTCTAGCATATCTTGCTTAAATTCATGCATTAATTCTGTTAGTCCGTGAAGCAATTGAACGAGTATTTCCAATATCTTGTTTTCTTCCATTTCATTTACTTCTGGGTTGGGATTCATATTCGTTACCCCTCGTTTTCTTCTACTGCTCATCACCCTAAAGATTTCTGCTTCATCTTCTGTTTCATGATATTGCGAATCAAAATAATCGAATGTCTCAGCTCTTATTCTTCGATTGCAAATCATATCCAATAACGAGTAGTGTGGCGTACGAGGTCTTTGTTTATTACTCCGTTTATTTATCGAATGAATAGGAATATGTTTTTTCATACAGAAAATTCCTCCTTATGGTCTATTATACCATCTAGAAGGGGTATGGAAGTAATTGACAATATAAGAATTTTTCAAAGAGATAGACTATAGTCGATGCTTCGACATCGACTATAGTCTCGACACGTCATCGCCCCTTCGGGGACGAGGCGTATTTTTTTGCCCCTTTTCGGCTTTATAACCGACATATTGACGCAGTTCAGTTATATTTTTCTCCTCAAAATCTATGATATAGCAACAACGCTAATTCGAATCAAAAAAACGCAACCCCATCATTCCAACACAGTATTATTACTGAATTTAAACAACAATGGAGGACGAGGGACGCATCAGACGCTCCCAAACACAAATGTGCTCGAAAAGCTCAATTCGACTGTCGTCTCATTGACTTTTCTCCCCCATTTGGCGGTCACAAAAAATCGGCATTCTGCCGACCGCAACAAGTTGCTTTTTTTGTTTCCCTTGTTCGGTCGCCTCTGATGCCGACGGGGACAAGAACGACGGGGGCGAAGTGAGTTTTTCTAAAAAATTAATCAAAGGAGGTTTTCCTAATGGGCCAGCGTGGTCAAAAAAAGCAATATATACAGAAAATCACATCCAAGGATGAAAAGATGCTGAAAGCTTTTAGGTGCTGTGGCTATCTCACAAAAGATATGCTGAAGGAAAAGTTGGCAATGTCTGACCATCGCATAGAGAATTTCAAACGTGATAAGTATATCGAAAAAATCGCTTATGCAGATAAAACACAAAACCAAGTGATTGAAACTTATCGTCTTACTAATGCTGGAAAAGATTTTTTGGAGAAGCAACTGGGATTAAGCAACTGCTATAGAAGCACTTCAATTTCACACGACATAGAAGTCGCACAAAAATATATGAACTGTTCAGAGACCGAAAGGGAGTCATGGAAAACTGAATCAAAACTTCGTGAACAATTCGATGAGATATCGGATGCTCTGCTTGCAGAAAATCGCTTCGAAGAATATGACCGTCTTCAGGAATACTTGCAAGAGAATGATGTTTCTGCAATTGATGGCTCATACATCTCAGATGAGACTGGCTTGGAGATGTCAGCCGAAGTCGTTACTGACTCATATGGTCGGGCAGAAATCGAAGCAAAGATTACTTTCTGCCACATTATGAATATTCACCAAAATTAATGAAAGGAGGATTTTAATCATGGAACTCATAACACAAGAACAAAAAAATGAAATGGTTTCAAAGATGAGAAAGTCAAATGTCGAAAAAAGGGCTAAAGAAAAAGCCCCCAAGATTTCACTTTCTAATGTAGGAAGAAAAATCCAGAAAGATGTTTTTGGGGTTCACAGAGAGATGTTGGAGAAAATTTGGGTCATTGGTCGAGGTCTTATTTTCGCGAAACACTTTTCGAAAATAAGTGGTATCCAAAAAACAGAAATGTATAGAGAGCTTCGACTTCTTGAGAAAACGGGACTTATAAATATTGTAAAATTTTATCATCAGAATATTATTCAGCTCACTCAGTTTTCTGTGAATCAGTTTCAGAAGAAAACAAGAATGGTTGCGTTGACGAATGCAAATGTGATTAAACACAGCTTCCTCGGTGAAATATTAAAGAAAAAATTAGAACAAGCTGTGTCGAAAGACATTAATATAAGCCATGAAATTTTTTTCCAAAGAATGTCTGAACAAACAAATTTCTTTAGAACTGAGAAAGCTGAAAATAGCTTGTGGAAGAAGCTTGACAAATTGCGGAAACGAGATACCTTCTGTCAACTGTCAATAACTAATCCTTATCTATATGTATATGTATTTGACATATACAACGCAGAATCTAGACGCATGATAGAGCGTGTTGCCGAAATATATCATTTTCTAGACGAAAATGGAATTACTGAAAAACTGTCAATAATGTTTAATATTTGCGTTGTTGATGAACGTCGAGAAAAATATCTCAACGGAAAACATGCACGTCGAAGCTTTGAAACCACTCTTAAAGTAAAGAAGCTCTTGCATCTTTTGGACAAAAAATTTTCAATCAAAATTGTTTCGTATGATTTAACTCAAAGGGTTTTCGCACTCACGAGAGTTGTGCCCTAAATATCCCACAAGGATAAGTCCAAATAATAACGAAAGGAGGAATTTAGTTGAAACGACCTCACCTTAGAAAAGTCACTGCCATACTCATCGTCTTACTTTGTACCCTTATACCAATGGTTTCCTTTGCTCATGACTCAGAATTCTTACAGATGTTAATTGATTTAAACACTATGCAGTATCAGGGAAGCGTAATTGATGATAAAGCAAGTTTTTTTAGTATGGAGTCAAAGCATATCGAAGCCGAGCTGGGCAACTTTACTAATCTTATAAATCACCCCAATATTCCTGTACCTACAATCCCTACTGATTATAAAAGTGATGATAAGTCAAACCCTGGAACATCGCCAATGCCATTTACTTTTCCAGCGGTTGAAGTTGAAAGTGGATGGTTTAACAAAAACAACGCCACTAACGTAGATATCAACCAAGCTTACCTTGTTAAAGATTCGCTTGTTCCTGGGTTAAATGATGCCTTAAAACTTGTTAATAACGGTAAAAAATTTGCCAACGTTGAAGAGTTGACAAAAATGGCAAGTTTATTGGCAAGCGGGGGGAACGTTAACGGTTATACTGTCACATACGGTCAAAGAGCAAGTTATAGTGCTAAAGAGCCTGATGTTGACCCTCGAACTAAAGTTGCTCGAACCGATTACGTGACCATTACTGCTCCTGACGGAAAAACACAATACGAGTTTGTTTATAAAATTCGTAAAGGGTATGCGTCTCCAGATGACTTAGCCTATAATGCAAACTTTGTTGTTAAAGGGGACACAACATATATTTCATGGCAAATGCTAATGTATCAAGCGAACTATACGTATCTCGACAGACATCAATCTCTAGCAGATGAGGCATCCTTCGAAAAGCCAAGTTCTTTAGAAAAGGTTGTCGCTGAACTATTTGGGCATTTGTTTAATGGGATTCGAAATCTTCTGGGTCTTTATAGTACGGATGAGTTAGTTTACAACCAAGGTTTTCGGGGTTCCTCAGCTTGGTGGTATGGTACGATGTCGAGGGACTGGGCTGACAATATTTTAGTATATCATTGGATTTTCCAGGGACTTGCGTGGTCGTTGATAACCTTGGCACTTATTAAAATGCTTATTCAAAGAAATCTTTCCACCGTAAATCCAGCTATGAGAGTTTCTCTTATTGAAGGGATTCAAGACTTGCTCATAACGGGGTTTGTCCTTGCTAATATGTTCCCAGTCATCAATATGTTTATGTTTCTAAACACAAAGCTCGTTGCTATTTTTGGAGCAACTGCTCCTGATTTCAGCGATATTGCAAACGTCAATAATTATTCGGGGGTTTTAGCGGGGGTAATTATACAATTTTTCTATCTCATCGTAAGTCTTTACTTGAATTTTGTTTACATTATGAGAGGTATAACTCTTGCAATCCTTGTTGCTATGGGACCTTTATTCGTAGTAACACTTGCTTTTGGAGCCAAGTGGAAACAACTATTTAATACTTGGTGGAGAGAATTGCTTTCAAACATCTTCTTGCAAAGTTTCCACGCATTCATTCTTAGTTTCTTCGTTTCTGTAACCTTAAGCTCCCGTGGCATTGAGAGCATGGTCGTAGCTTACGCAATGATACCCTTAACGGAATTCTTTAGAACTCTAACAATGGGTTCTGGAGGGGGAATTGCTCATGCTGTTGGAATGAAATCTGTTTCTCAAGGAGCAGGAATGGTTGGGAATGTGGCAGGAGGACTCATTGGCAATGCAAAAGCAAAAGCGGGTGGAGGTAGTAGTAACGGCGGTTCTAATGCCAATGCTATGAGCAGTGAAGCTGGAAATAGCCAAAAAATTAAAGCCAATAATGGAGGAGGTTCTAGCTCAAACACTTCTGAGCTTGGTTCCTTTAATACAAGAGAGACCCAAATGACAAAAGAAACGCCTCTGAACAATGTAGGAAAAGAGGGTTCCTTGAGTCCTGAAGTTTCTAAAGATGAAGCCCGAAATGACCAGTTTAAAGCGACTGGTATGACACTTGCTAAAGGTGCATGGCAATCAGGTAAAGGTCTCGCAAAAGTTGGACTTGGAGCGGGTATGACACTAGCTTTAGGTGGCAGTAGTCCCGAAATGGCAAAAATGGGTGGAAAAATGATGGGAGCGGGAATGAGTGATGTGAAAAGTGCAGGAACTAGCGGATTATCCAGCATTGGCAAAAGCGTAGGTACTGCCCTCGACCATCCTCTTGATAAATGGAAACAAAACCGTCAAGACATGAAAGTTCAACAACAAGTTAGGCAAAACGGTGGAAATCTTAGTCCTATTTTGGACGTTACGACGCTTCCTAATGGAGATATTCAATATCATCGCGATAGTAACATTTTAAGAAATCAAGGCGTTCTGGGTGAAAACGATGACCCCAGTGGCAATACCGTGTTTACCTATGATATGGGTGTTTCAGTTAATGGCAAAGGTGGATTGAGTTTCGATTCGTCTAATAGCCGATTGTCAGGAGATGACATTCAAAATCTCCAAGGCTACGCTCATACCTTTAAAAATGGGACAGCCGAACAAAAAGAGCATCTGCGAAGCCAAGGAATCGAGCGTGTATCTCGAAATGAGCAAAGTCAACTTATGGTTGCCTACAATAAAACGGGCAAGGAAAAACTCGGAGGCATTAAATCAGTCCAAACAATGGGCGATGGACGTGTTGTTGAGCTTAAAAATAATCACAGCCCTATGGAAACAAAGAACTCGATAAAAGTATCTCCTTATGTAAATAACAAAGTAGCAGTTTGAGTTTCATATGTATCTGAGAATATAAATAGATAAAATCTTACTTCCATGTTATATTAGTTATGATTATTTCAGCCGTAGAAGGGCGTGGGACACATGGAAAATGAATTATTGAAAGAGATTAGTTTAAAACTCAACAAGCTTGTAGATATTGAAAAGAGGCTTAATAAGCTTGAAAGTATCGAAAATGAACTGAAATCAATAAATAAATCCATTAAAGGGATTCAGAAAGACTCGTTGAGTGTCATGACATACCTGGCTTCGAGGGATATGTAGCTTCATGTCCCTTCTTTGATGCATTTGCTATAAATGTTACCGATGGACCCAAAGTACGGGAAGGAAAGAAGACCGACTGATGGACGGACGGACTTTAAGCAATGTTTCTATCACGCTAATTATACATTGACTTTTGACACCAGTGCGGGAGAACACTCTTCCTGTACTGGTGTCTTTATTAATTGAATACTCTTGCCAATTGTGATTTTTCCTTTTCTGCATCGTATGTAACTAAAAAATCCTGGCCGGCCAGGATTTTTTTTGTTTAATTCTTCAATCGTTTTTCAAAGTATTCATGCAGTGCCTCATCAATAATTTCGTTAAAAGTCATGTTGTCGCTTGTACCTTTGTATACATTAAGTTTCTTATTGATTTCTTTCGTAAGCACAATTCCCTTTCCCACGGTAAATTCTTCCCCGTTCTTATGGGAGTAGCGTTTTGGTTTTTTGCACTCTTTATTTAAATCTAGATTTCTAGATTTATTATGTTCTAGCTGTTGCATTGGTTTGAGTTCTGGTTTTGGCTCTAGTTCTATCGTTGTTTGGTTTTTATTTGAGAGACTAGCCCAAACTCCTTTTGAGCCAGCATTACCATTGGCGTTCTTTTTTGCCATCGACTATTACCTCCTCTGCAAAATTCATATAGTCTTCGCTTGCCTTAGACTTCCCGTTAAAAAATGGAATAGGCATCATATTCTCCTGGGCGTATTCAACTTGGGCATCTACGCGAATATGCGTTTCAAATACTTTATAGTCAAGAATTCTTTTTGGAAGACTTTCGTTTAGGTCTTTTTTTCGTGCGTCATATTGAGTGATAAGAATTCCTAAGATGCGTAAATCAGGTTTTAGGTTCTCCTGAATTCGATTTACAGTTTCAAGTAGATGTTTTATTGCTTTCGAAGAAAAATAACCAGGCTTTAGAGGAATTATGAGTTTATCAGAAGCTACAAGGGCATTTAGAGAGAGCAAGCTGAGTGCAGGAGGACAATCGATTAGAATATAGTCATAGTCGTCTTCTACGAACCGTAAAACCTTCGATAGAAGATGTTCTCTGCTCATAGCATTTGCAAGCACAATTTCTGCATCAGAAAGAGAAATGTCTGACGCAAGTAAGTGTAAATTCCCATATTGTGTTTCGATGATAAGGGATTCTATGAGGTCTTTATATAGTCTCGGCTCTTTCAGTAGCCTGAAAATGGTACTGTCTTCTTCAAGTGATTCATCGTCAACTCCACACCCTAGCGTTGAGTTTGCCTGGGGGTCCATGTCCACTACTAATACTTTTTTCCCTAGCTTAGTCATTGCGGCCGCGAGCGATGTAACCGTCGTGCTCTTGCCCACCCCACCTTTCTGGTTGAAAATGGAGATTATCATTAAATTACTTCCTTTCGTTAATAAATCTATATTTACTTATACATAAGTATTTCTAGATTTATTCCCGTTTTCCTGCTTTATCGAGGACAATGTAAATTTTGTATTTTTTTCGTATAGAGAGTTAGAATTTTGTAATAGGAAATCTAGAAATCCAGTTTTATAGATTTCTAGAAATACGATATGGTAAGAACTTTAAGCCATATTTTGACCTAAATAAGGGGGACGAAACTAACATATCAAACCCCTTCGCGTTGGGATAAGCACAAAAAAAGAACAGCCGTGATTGAAGCACAAATATTACAAAAATA